>JAFGUH010000193.1 GCA_016938615.1 Halothiobacillaceae bacterium
CTACTCGAAAGGCGGCAAGATCGGCCTGTTCGGCGGCGCCGGCGTGGGCAAGACCGTTCTCATCATGGAACTCATCAACAACATCGCGAAGGTGCACTCGGGCTACTCCGTGTTCGCCGGTGTTGGCGAGCGGACCCGTGAGGGCAACGACCTTTATCACGAGATGATCGAATCCAACGTCATCAAGCCCGACAACCTCGCGGAATCGCAGGTGGCTCTGGTCTACGGCCAGATGAACGAGCCTCCGGGTGCGCGTGCGCGCGTCGCTCTGACCGGCCTGACCCTGGCCGAGCAGTTCCGCGACCAGTCGGGCACCGACGTTCTGTTCTTCGTGGACAACATCTTCCGCTTCACGCAGGCGGGTTCGGAAGTGTCGGCCCTTCTGGGTCGTATCCCCTCGGCCGTGGGCTACCAGCCCACGCTGGCCACCGACATGGGCGCGATGCAGGAACGCATCACCTCGACGAAAGCGGGCTCGATCACCTCGATCCAGGCCGTCTACGTTCCGGCCGATGACCTTACCGACCCGGCGCCGGCCACGACCTTCGCCCACCTCGACGCCACGACCGTTCTGTCGCGCGCGATCTCGGAGCTTGGCATCTACCCGGCCGTGGACCCGCTCGACTCGTCCTCGCGTATCCTCGATCCGGCCGTTGTCGGCGAAGAGCACTACCAGGTCGCCCGTTCGGTGCAGGAGATCCTCCAGCGCTACAAGGCTCTGCAGGACATCATCGCCATCCTCGGGATGGACGAACTGTCCGAAGAGGACAAGCTGACCGTTGCTCGTGCGCGCAAGATCCAGCGTTTCCTCTCGCAGCCCTTCGACGTGGCGAAAGTGTTCACCGGTTCGGACGGCGTTCAGGTTCCGCTCGAAGACACGATCTCGTCCTTCAAGGCGGTTGTTGCGGGCGAATACGATCACCTTCCCGAAGCGGCCTTCTACATGGTTGGCGGCATCGAGGAAGTGAAAGCGAAAGCCGAGAAACTCGCCGCTGCGGCGTAAGGAGGCATTATGGCCGACACGATGCAATTCGATCTCGTTGCGCCCGAG
>JAFGUH010000194.1 GCA_016938615.1 Halothiobacillaceae bacterium
GCCCGCTCGCGCACGTCCTTGATGAACTCGCGCACCACCGGCAGGGCCACGTCGGCCTCCAGCAGCGCCATGCGCACCTCGCGCAGGGCATCCTTGATGTTGTCCTCGGTCAGCCGCCCCTGGCCCTTGAGGCCGTCGAGCAGGCCGCCGAGTCGCTTGGAAAGGTTGTCAAACATCGCTTGCCTCTCTCAGTGCAGCACGCCCCGGCTCAATGCGGCACGCCCCGGCTCAAGGCGACGTAATCCGGGCTCAATGCCGCGCCGCGTCGAACCGCACCGGCACCCGCGATCAAATCCGCGATCAGGAGCCTCGGCCGGCGCGCTTGCGCTCGTTCTCGGTCAAGTGCTTCTTACGAATGCGAACCGATGCGGGAGTGACCTCGACCAGCTCGTCATCGTCGATGAATTCGAGCGCCTGCTCAAGCGTATAGCGAATCGGCGGGGTCAGGGTGAGCGCCTCGTCGGTACCGGCGGCACGGACGTTGGTCAGCTTCTTGCCCTTGAGCACGTTGACGGTCAGGTCGTTGTCGCGGGCGTGGATGCCGACGACCTGGCCTTCGTAGACCTCGTCACTGTGACCGATCATCAGGCGACCGCGGTCCTGCAGGTTGAACAGCGCATAGGCCAATGCCTTGCCGGTGTCGGAGGCAATCAGCACGCCGTTGTTGCGCTGACCGACCATGCCCGACTGGTACGGGCCGTAGTGATCGAAGACCGAGAACAGCAAGCCACTGCCCTGGGTCGCGGTGAGGAACTCGGTACGGAACCCGATCAGGCCGCGCGACGGGATGATGAACTCCAGGCGCACGCGGCCCTGGCCGTCCGGTTCCATGTTGCGCATCTCGCCACGGCGCAGGCCGAGCTTTTCCATGCCGCCACCCTGGTGCTGCTCCTCGATGTCGACGACCAGCTGCTCGTAGGGCTCCTGCTTCTCGCCGTCGACCTCGCGGACGATGACCTCGGGGCGCGAGACGCCCAGCTCGTAGCCCTCACGGCGCATGTTCTCGATCAGCACCGACAGGTGCAGCTCGCCGCGGCCGGAAACACGGAACTTGTCCGGATCCTCGCCCTGCTCGACGCGCAGTGCCACGTTGTGCACCAGCTCGCGTTCGAGGCGCTCGCGGATCTGGCGACTGGTGAGGAACTTGCCCTCACGGCCGGCAAACGGCGAGGTGTTGACCTGGAAGGTCATGGAGACCGTCGGCTCGTCGACGGTCAGCGCCGGCAATGCCTCGACATTCTCCGGATCGCAGAGCGTATCGGAGATATAGAGCGGATCGACGCCGGAGAAGGCGATGATGTCGCCGGCCTGGGCTGTGTCGACCTCGACACGGTCGAGGCCGTGGAAGCCCATGATCTGCAGGATGCGACCACTGCGGACCTCGCCATCGCGGCCGACGATCTTGACCTGGGTGTTGGTCTTGACACGGCCGCGCTTGATCCGGCCGACGCCGATCACGCCGACGTAGGAGTTGTAGTCGAGGCTGGAGACCTGCATCTGGAACGGGCCGTCCGGATCGACGTCCGGTGCCGGCACGCGCTTGGTGATCGTCTCGAACAGCGGGGTCATGTCGCCCTCACGGACGTCATCGTTCAGACCGGCATAGCCATTGAGCGCCGAGGCGTAGACAATCGGGAAGTCGAGCTGGTCGTCGGTCGCGCCCAAGCGATCGAACAGGTCGAAGACCTCGTTGATGACCCAGTCCGGACGTGCGCCCGGGCGATCGATCTTGTTGATCACGACGATGGGCTTCAGGCCATGCTCGAAGGCCTTCTGGGTGACAAAGCGCGTCTGCGGCATGGGGCCGTCGACCGCGTCGACCAGCAGCAGCACGGAGTCGACCATCGACATGACCCGCTCGACCTCGCCGCCAAAGTCGGCGTGTCCCGGCGTGTCGACGATATTGATGCGCCAGTCCTCACCCTCGGGAGACTGCCACTTGATCGCCGTGTTCTTGGCCAGGATCGTGATGCCCCGCTCCTTCTCGATCTGGTTGGAGTCCATGACCCGTTCACCGTGGTCGGTGCGGGCATCGAGGGTGCCGGATTGCTGCAGCAAACGGTCGACCAGCGTGGTCTTGCCGTGGTCAACGTGGGCGATAATGGCGATATTACGAAGATTGGCGATCACAAAAAGCGGTCCAAGGGATTGAAATAAGGGCGCGCAGTATAAACACAAAAGCTCGGGGGACCGAGCCGCAATCTCGAAAGCCGATCCCCGGCTCTGGAGGATCCCGGGCAACCGTCGGCCGGCGGCGCCACAGCAAGAAGCGGTTCTGGGTGTTATACATAGGAGCGTCTGGTCGCCGGGCATCACTACCCGCCCGCTCGGCGACGCCGCCCGAAAAGAACGAACGAGAACGCAGGGAGCCCTCCATGAGCACCACTCCAACTGCCGGCAAGCACACGTTGCTGCTAATGCCGGTCTTTCTGCCCGCGGTGATCGTCATCGCGCTGCTGGTCATCGGCACGGTCATCGACCCGGACAGGGCCGGCGAGGTCTTCGCCAAGGTGCTGGACTGGATCACCACCGATTTCGGCTGGTTCTACATGCTGGCCGTAGCGATATTCCTGATCTTCTTCATTGCCGTGGCGATTTCGCCCTGGGGGAAGATCAAACTCGGTCCGGATCACTCCGAGCCGGAATACAGCTTTCCGGCCTGGTTCGCCATGCTGTTCTCGGCGGGCTATGGCATCGCCCTGCTGTTCTTCGGCGTCGCCGAACCGGTGCTCCACTTCGCCAGTCCGCCCAGCCCGGTGGGCAGCGAGATCGAGGCAGCCAAGCAGGCCCTACAGATCGCGTTCTTCCACTGGGGCTTCCACATCTGGGCGATCTACGGCCTGGTGGGCCTGGTGCTGGCCTACTTCGCTTTCCGCCACGGGTTGCCGCTCTCGATGCGCTCGGCACTCTACCCGCTGATCGGCGAGCGCATCCACGGCCCGATCGGTCACACGGTCGATGTGTTCGCCATCCTGGGAACCATGTTCGGCATCGCCACCACGCTGGGCCTGTCGGTGTCGCAGATCAACGCGGGGCTCAACTATCTCTGGCCAAGCATCCCGGTCAACACGACCGTGCAGATCATCGCCATCGCCGCGATCACGGCGGCGGCGACCGTCTCGGTGGTCGCCGGGATGGACAAGGGGATCAAGCGGCTGTCCTATCTCAACATGATGCTGGCGATCGGCCTGGTGCTGTTCGTCTTCGTCATGGGCCCGACAATCTTCCTGCTCGAGACCTTCGTCGAGAACACCGGCTTCTACCTGTCGAACATCGTCGAGCGCACCTTCAGCCTGCAGGCCTACGAGTCGAGCGACTGGATCGGCAACTGGACGCTGTTCATCTTCGGCTGGACCATCGCCTGGGCACCCTTCGTCGGCTTGTTCATCGCGAAGATCAGCCGCGGGCGCACCATCCGCCAGTTCGTGGTGGGCGTGATGTTCGTGCCGACGATCTTCACCTTCTTCTGGTTCACCGTCTTCGGCGACACCGCACTCAACGCCATCATGAACGAAGGCGCTGATGCCCTGATCGGCCAGGTGCAGGCGGACAAGGCGATCGCCCTGTTCAAACTGCTTGAAATGCTGCCGCTCTCGTCGATCGTTTCGGCGATCACGATCTTCCTGATCGTCACCTTCTTCGTCACCTCGTCCGACTCCGGCTCGCTGGTGATCGACTCGCTCGCTTCTGGCGGTGCGATCAAGACCCCGGTGCCTCAACGCGTCTTCTGGGCAGTGCTCGAGGGGGTCGTCGCCTCGGTTCTGCTGCTCGCCGGCGGTCTCGGGGCGTTGCAGACGGCCTCGATCACCGCCGCATTGCCGTTCGCGATCATCATGTTGATCTCGGCGGTCGGCATGTGGCGAGCGCTGCAGATCGAGGGCCATCGCGAGGTGAGCCTGCAACACCACATGAACGCCGCCCGCCATGGTGGCATGGGTGGTGTCGACAACTGGCGCGGCCGAATCACCAACATGCTCAGTTTCCCCACGCGCGAGCCAGTCGGCACCTTCATCCGCGACGAGGTCGTCGAGGCGATGAAGCAGGTGAGCGCGGAACTCAGCGAGAAGGGCTGGCCGGTGGAGACCGGTTTCGACGAGGAGCGCTGTCGCGCCCACCTTTCGGTAACCAAGGAAGGCACGATGGACTTCATCTACGAAGTGCGTCTGCGCGGCTACGCCAAGCCCGATTTCGCCTTCCCGGAGCAGGGACGCTCACTCGACGGCGACAGCCACTACTACCGCGCCGAGGTCTACCTGCGCCGTGGTGGCCGTTCCTACAACATCTTCGGCTACGACCGGGAGACGGTGATCAGCGACATCCTCGACCAGTTCGAGAAGTACATGCATTTCCTGCATACCTCGCCGGCCATCCTGCCGTGGAAGATGGACCAGCATGATGACGATCTTCACGACGAGCGGATTCATCAGCTGGGTCACGGCAAGTCAGCGCCGGCCGGCGGTGACTGACCGTCGACGGCCGTAGCACCGGTAGAAACCCTAACCCGTCACGATCCGTGACGGGTTTTTTCGTGGGCGCTTCACCGGCACAGGCCGGATCCGCACTCCGGGGGACGGTGGTACCATGAAAGCCGTTTCATCCACGGCTTCGCGACGAGGCGCCACATGGCCGATCGACTGGCGTTCACCAAGATGCAGGGACTGGGCAACGACTTCATGGTGGTCGATGCCGTGAGTCGCCGGCTGCCGGTTGCCGACTGGCTCACGCCCACCCGCATTCGTCGCTGGGCGGATCGCCATTTCGGCATCGGCTTCGACCAGTTGCTGCTGATCGAACCGCCGGGTGACCAGAACGCCGAGTTCCGCTACCGCATCTTCAATGGCGATGGCGGCGAAGTCGAGCAATGCGGCAACGGGGCGCGCTGCTTTGCGCGGTACGTGTACGAGCGCGGCCTGACCGACCGGCGCGAGATCCGGGTGCAGACGGCGGGCGGACCGATCGTGCTGCTCCTGACCGACGACGGGCAGGTGCGCGTCGACATGGGTCGGCCGAGCTTCGACCCGGAGGCCCTCCCCTTCAGGCCACCGGTGACCGCCAGCGGCTCGCCCTACACCCTGATGCTCGGCGACCGGCCCGGCGGTCTCGACCGGATCACACTCGAAGCTGTTTCTATGGGAAACCCGCATGCCGTGATCCAGGTCGACGACGTCGATGCATTCCCGGTCGAGGCGGTCGGCCCGGTGGTCGAGTCCCACCCGGCCTTCCCGCGGCGCGTCAACGTGGGCTTCGTCGAACAGTGCGCGCCGGATCACATCCGCCTGCGTGTGTTCGAACGCGGTGCCGGCGAGACGCTCGCTTGCGGCACCGGCGCCTGCGCAGCCGTCGCCGCCGGGATACATGCCAACCGCCTGGCCTCTCCCTGTCGCGTCTCGCTGCGTGGCGGCACCCTGTCGATCGCCTGGAGCGGCCGAGCGGGCGACGCCCTGTTCATGACCGGTCCGGCCGAATTCGTCTACGACGGCCAGATCGCCCTTGACCCGGTCGCCTGAGACCGGACGAGGATTGCCGACACTCCGGGTGGAAGAGTAAGGTGGAACGGCGCGCCTGGCGCGGCACACGCAGAACGGGCTCCGTCACCGGAACCGATCCCAAGGAACAACGTATCCCAAGGAACCTTGCATGAACGAGAACGCGGCCCTCGACCTTGCCGACAGGGACGGCGCCCCCGTATCCGAGGGGGACACTCCCTCGGCCGACGCGGTCCTCGCCTACCTTCGCCGGCATCCGGAGATGTTCCTCGAGCACCCGGAGGTCCTCGACATCATCGAACTGCCGGGACCGCCGCAATCGGTCGTCTCCCTGCATCACTGGCAGTTGCGACGCTGGCGTCAACGCGCTCTGCGGCAGCAGACCACGCTCGACCAGCTTCACCAGGTGGCCGCGGACAACGCCGAGGCCGACCGCCTCCTGCATCACTTCTGCGAGGCACTCCTGGGCGCGGAGAATCGCTCGCCGGCCAGCCTCGAACGATGCATCGCCGAGACCTTCGCGGTGGACGCCTGCCGGGTAATGCCGTTGGACGAACTCAAGGACGAGGCGCGTGGATTACTGGCCGGTTGGCTCGCCAATCCACTGCCGCATTGCGGACGGCTGCATGACACGGTGCACAAGGCCTTGTTTAACGACCGTCTGCCGCAAACCGGGTCAGCCGCGCTGATCTTGGTGCCTGCCGACGACAACGTGAACCCTCGACACATCGTGGCACTCGGTCGCCGCCTCCCCGACGGCTTCAACCCTGCCCAGGGGACGCATTTCCTCGAGCAGATCGGCGAGCTGGCCGGCGCCTTCCTGGGTCTTCCCGCCGACAGCCGCGGGGGCTGACTCCGCATGGGCACCGGACCGCTCGCCACGGCCTTCGACCGGGCGGAGGCGGCACTCGCCGCTGACCATCGGCTCAATCGACTCACCCGGCGGGCCTACCAGGCCTCCTGGGCACGGTTTCGTCGCTATCTCGACGAGAGCGAGGTGACCTCGACCCAATCGATTGACGATCGCTGCCTGCGACGCTTTCTGGCTCGGCTCGCCCGGGACAACCAGTCGCCTCGGTCAATTGCACGTCACGTCAGCGCCATCAAGCGCCTGTTGCGTTTCTGGCACCAGCTCGAAATGCCCGTCGCCGCCGACCCGCAACTCTTGAAGGCGCCACGTGCGCCACGCCGCCTGCCGGATGCCCCCGGCATCGAGACGGTGACCCGCCTTCTCGACAATCGAGAGTCCGGGCAGGAGCCGACCGGCGCGCCGGGAACGCCTCAGGGCGAAGCCAGGAGGACTCGGGCGGCGCGGGACCGGTGCCTGTTCGAATGGCTTTACGGCAGTGGCCTGCGACTCGCCGAACTGGTCGCGATGGATCTCACCGACATCGATCTCGCCGCCGGCCAGGCGCGCGTCACCGGCAAACGGGACAAGACCCGCGTGGTCCCGGTCGGACATAAGGCGGCCGACGCGATGCGTGACTGGCTCGCCCTTCGCCAGGCCTGGGATCGAGCCGGCATTGCCGCGATCTTCATCAACGACCGGGGCCGACGCCTCTCGGCGCGTTCGGTCCAACTGCGCCTCGATCGCGCCTGTCGCCGAGCCGGACTGGATACGCCCCTGCATCCACACCAACTGCGCCACGCGTTCGCCACGCACGTCCTCGAATCCTCGGGCGACCTGCGTGCGGTGCAGGAAATGCTCGGCCACGAAAGCCTGACGACCACGCAGATCTATACCCACCTCGACTTCCAGCACCTGATGAGCGTTTACGAGCACGCACATCCTCGGGCGTCGCGCCGCGACCACTTTGACGATGCCCCCGCCGACGAATCGGGTTGAAAACCCAGCCCGTCGCCTACACTCTCCCACTCACGCACGCCCCGACCGGCCCGGTGGCTGACATGACCGCGCCCGCGCCGGCTATACACCCATCGCATCGATCCAGAGACACATGGCTCACCACGACGACACCCTCTACGGCACCACCATCCTTTGCCTGCGTAAGAACGGCCAGACCGTCATCGGCGGCGACGGGCAGGTCACGCTCGGCCACACCGTGGTCAAGGGCAACGCGCGCAAGGTGCGCACGCTCTACGACGGCAAGGTGATTGCCGGGTTTGCCGGCGCGACCGCGGATGCCTTCACCCTGTTCGAGCGCTTCGAGGCCAAGCTGGAGAAATACAGCGGCAACCTGCTGCGCTCGGCCGTGGAGTTGGCCAAGGACTGGCGCACCGACCGCATGATGCGCCGACTCGAGGCGATGCTGGTGGTCGCCGATCGCAACGCCATGCTCACGATCAGCGGCAACGGCGACGTGATCGAGCCGGAGGACGCGCTGATCGCGATCGGCTCGGGCGGCGCCTATGCCCAGTCGGCCGCCACCGCGCTGATCCGTCATTCGGACCTCCCGGCACGCGAGACGGTCGAGACCGCGCTGCACATCGCCGGCGATATCTGCATCTACACCAATCACAAGCTCACCATCGAAGAACTCGACTGATGAACCTGACACCGACCCAGA
>JAFGUH010000195.1 GCA_016938615.1 Halothiobacillaceae bacterium
CGAAGGCGGGCTCATTGCCCGCCGAGGGACGGCAACGACGAGTGCGGGCAAACCCGCGAGCCCCGTCCGGGCGGGCCTCCAAGGGCCCATCTGCGGCGTTGCAGCCCTTGTAAAGGGCGATGGCCCTTCACGGCGGACTGCGCCTTGCATCTGGGCCCTTGGAGGTCCCGCAGAGAGGTCATCGAATCGTACAGATCTTCCCTAAGGAACCTCTGAACGAATAGCCAACGCCTCTGATGCGCGGGTCGCCAGGCGTCCAAAGGTGCGGTGTACGGTGAAGGGCCGTCGCCACTCGCACAAGCGGCAACGCTGCAGATGGGCCCGGAGAGGAAGGCATCGACGGTGAGTTGAACGAACGCCCAGTCGTCCCGTTCTGAAACGAAAAACGGCCTCCCGGCTCGACGTCTTTCGACGCCCGAACCGGGAGGCCGTGAGCATGTCGATCACCAGCGACGAACCAGTCGCCGTGATCTCGACATGACTATCGGGTCAGCGGTCGACGATCACTTGTCGCCGTCGCCACCGTTCTCCTTCTTGTCGGCCTTGGCCTCGTCGCCCTTGTTGGCACCGTCTTGCTGGCCATGGGCCTGCCCGTGTTGCATGCCTCCCTGCTGGTGCATGCCTCCCTGGGGCATGGCTCCCTGGGGCATGGCTCCCTGGGGCATGGGCTGCTGGTAACCGTGGTAGTACGGCATGGGCATCGGCGGCATCGGCATCGGCGGGGCCTGGTAGTAGCCCGGTGCCGGCGGGTACCCGTACCCGGGCGCCTGACCGTAGTTCGGCGCCGGCTGCGGCGGCTGACCCTGTTGCGGATAGGCCGGCGGTTGAGGCTGGCCTTGCTGCGGATAGGGTGCCGGCTGGCCGTAGTAGCCGGGCTGGCCGTAGTAACCCGGCTGACCCTGACCGTAACCGTAGCCGCGGCCGTAGCCCTGACCGTAGTTGTTGCTGTTGCCCTGGAACTGCGGGTTGGCGTTGCCGCGTCCCTCGAAGCCCATGGAGAAATTACCGGAGGCTCGACCCTCGCCCCGGCCTTGGCCTTGGCCCTGGCCGGTGCCGTAGCCGCTGTTGTTTCCGTAGCCACCGTTATTGCCGAAGAACGGCATTTCAAACGCGCTGGCCGCGCCTGCAACCGACATGCCGCCGAGCATGGCCGAGGCCAGAACACACAGTTTCATCTTGGATTGTATTGCATTCATCGTCGCTTCCTCTTGGTTGGAGCGTTCGCGTAGCGACACTCGGCATCCCATCCGACCGTCGCGGCTTTCAGGCTGGGAGCCAGCCTTTCTCGCCCGGGGTCCTCCTGACCCGCGGGGCGAGCCACCCCACTTACGGGTGACTCGATTTCACCTGGTTACCGTCCCGTGGCGTCGTCTCGTCGCAGTCCTGATCGTGCGCACAGCGGTTGCAGACCGCCTGCCGCGCCGTGAGACAGCCGAGCGGAATCACCACCAGCGTCAGCAGGGTCGAGACAATCACGCCGAACAGCAGCGAGATCGCCATACCCTGGAATATCGGATCGCTGAGGATCACCGAGGACCCCAGCACCAGGGCCAGCGCGGTGATCAGGATCGGGCGCGTCCGGCTCTGGCAGGCGCGCACCATGGCCGTTTCGATCGAGACGCCCTTGTCGAGCTCGTGCCGGGCGAAGTCCACCAGCAGTATCGAGTTGCGCACGATGATCCCGGCCAGGGCGATGAACCCGATCATCGAGGTCGCGCTGAAATCGGCACCCAGCAGCCAGTGGCCGGGGACGATGCCGATCAACGTCAACGGAATCGGGGCCATGACGATGGCGGGAGCGGTGAAGTTGCCGAACTCCCAGACGATCAGGCCGTAGATCAGGATCAGGGCGACGGCGAAGGCGATACCCATGTCGCGGAAGGTCTTCCAGGTCACGGTCCACTCGCCGCCCCAGAGCACGGTCGCCTCACCGGCCTCGGGCGTGGGTCTCGAGAAGAAGCCGGTCTCGACATCCCGACCGCGCTCCTCAAGCCACTGCTCGACCTGGAACATGCCGTAGATCGGGGCGGCGAGCGTGCCGATCGCCTCGCCGGTGACGTATTGCACCGGCCGCATGTCCTTGCGGTAGATCGGTTGCTCGGCCGGCTTGTCCACGAACTGGCCGACCGCGCCCAACGTGACGTTGGTGCCGTCCGGCAGGACCTTGACCGGCATGGCGTAGAGGCTGCTTGGATCGATCTTGTGACGCTCGGACACCCGGGTGACGATGGGCAGTGGCGCGGTCGTCGCGAGCGGACGAAGATCGCCCAGCGTCTTGTTGCCCAGTACCAGGCTTAGCGTTTGGTTGATCTCGTTGACCGAGACGCCGAGTCGATCGGCCTTCTCGCGGTCAATCACGAACCGCCAGTTGGTGTGCGGGGCCATCAGCCCGCTGCTGACGTCACCGACGTTGGGCACCTCGGTGAATGCCGTCTCGAGATCCCGGGCCAGCCCGTCACGGGCCTGTTCGGATGCCCCGTAGACCTCGGCGACCACTGTCTGGAGCACCGGCGGCCCGGGCGGCATCTCGACGATCTGCAGGCGGGCGTCGAATCGGGAGGCCAGTTCTGCGAAGCGCTCGCGCGCCTGCTCGGCAAGTGCGTGGCTCGACTTTTCGCGCTCGTCCTTGCCGGTGAGCTGCACCTGGACCTCGCCCTGCCAGGGTTGCTGGCGCAGGTAGTACTGGCGCACCAGTCCATTGAAGTTGAACGGCGCGGCGGTGCCGATATAGCTCTGCGACGAGACCACCTCCGGCCATTCGGATAGCTCCTCGCTTACCGCGCGGGCCAGGCTGGCCGTCCGCTCCATGCTGCTGCCGGCCGGAAGGTCGATTACCACGTCGAACTCGGGCTTGTTGTCGAACGGCAACATCTTGACCTGCACGGCGTTGAAGTAGATCAACGAACAGGCGACGAAGAAGGCGACCACCACGCCGACAAGGAACAGCGATCCGCGCTTGCGATCCTGGTAAAGCCCCAGCATCGCTTTCTCGTAGAAGCGGCCCAGCCAGTCGGACTGCCGGTGTTCCTTTTCGCCGGCACGGCGGAGGACCTTGTGGGGCGGTATGAGCTTGCGCGCGAGCCAGGGCGTGAACACGAAAGCGGCGACGATCGAGAACGCCATCGCCACGGTACCGAGGGCCGGGATCGGCTCCATGTAGGGCCCCATCAGGCCGGTGACGAACCCCATGGGCAACAGGGCCGCGATCACGGTGAAGGTCGCGAGGATGGTCGGATTGCCCACCTCGTCGACCGCGTCGACGGTCACCCGGTCATCGGTGTTCTCGTCGAGCAGCCAGCGACGGTAGATGTTCTCCACCACCACGATGGCGTCGTCGACCAGGATGCCGATCGAGAAGATCAGCGCGAACAGACTGACGCGGTTGATCGAGTAGCCCATCAGCCAGGCGGCGAAGACGGTGAACAGAATGACGATCGGGATGATGGCGAGCACCACCAGCGCCGCCCGCCAGCCCAGTGCCAACCAGACGAGCAGGGTCACAGCGAGCGTGGCGACGAACAGCTTGAAGATCAGCTCGTTGACCTTCTTGTTCGCCGATTCGCCGTAATTGCGGGTCACCGATACCGAGACGTTCTCGGGGATCAGGTCGCGCTCGAGATCTGCCATCTTGTCGAGCACGGCATTGGCGACCTCGACGCCGTTCGTGCCCGCCTTCTTCGCGATCGCCAGCGTGACAGCCGAACGGCCCACGCCAGGCTCGACGCCCGCGCTGGCCTCACCGGGGGTATGCACCACGGCGCTCCCGCGCTCCCCCGGTCCGTGCTCGATGGTGGCCACGTCTCGCACGTACACCGGCTGGCCGGCGAACGACCCCACCATGACGTTGTCGATGGCCGACGGCGAGGCCAGCTGGCTGCCGCTGTAGATCAGGTGATAGCGGTCCCCGCTGGTCGCCTGTCCGACCGAACGCTCCTCGTTGGCCTGCTCGATCGCCTTGGCGACCGCCGCCGGGGAAAGATGGAACCCACTCAACCGCTCCGGCGAGAGCGTCACGCTGACCTGCTCGGTTCGTCCCTCGACGATGAAGCTGCTGCTCACACCCTGAATCTCGTGGAGCTTGGAGATGATGTCGCGCCCGAGCAGGCCGAGCGTGGCATCGTCGATCGACTGGGAATGCAGCGTCAGGGTGACGATCGGTACGTCGTTGACGCCCTTGGAACGGATCAGCGGCCAGGTCGCGCCCGGCGGCATCTTGTCCGAGTTCGATTGCAGGCGGTCGTAGATCTTGACCAGCGACGGCTCGGTTTCCTCGCCGACCTCGAAGCGAACGGTCACCAACGAGCGGCCTTCCGACGAGGTCGAGTAGACGTGCTTGACGCCCGAGACCTCGCGCATCATGCGCTCGAGCGGCTCGGTAACCAGTCGCTGGACCTCGGCCCCGGAAGCTCCCGGCAGGGAGACGGCGATATCCACCATCGGCACGGAGATCTGCGGATCCTCCTCGCGAGGTGTCTGGATCAGACCGATGATGCCGGCGGCAATCGCGGCGAAGAACAACAACACCGTGACCGGGTTGCGAATGAACCCCTGGGCGAGACGGCCTGCGACCCCCTGCCGGTCCGGTTGACCAGGTGCTTCCATCGGATGCTCGTCGCGCTGCTCGCTCATCGCCGCACCTCGACCCACTCGCCCGCGGTCAGGCCGCTGGTGATCACCACCATGCCGTCGTCACGATATTCCGCCACGCGGACGATGCGCTCGGCGGGGTCGTCGCGGCCATCGAGGACCCGGACCATCGGTAGCGCACTGCCCGGGAGCAGCGCGGCCCTCGGAATGGTGACCGCGCCGGTCCCCGAAACATGGCCGGTGCCGCGCAGTGCCAGTTCGACATAATCGCCGAGTTTCAGGCCGGTGCCCTGGGCGAGATCAAGCTTGATCATCTGGGTATGCGTTCGGGCGTCGACGGCAGGCGAAATTTCGCTGACGCGGCCCGTCATCCGCTCACCAAACGGCCCGATCACCGTCAAGGGGATACCGGAACGAATGCCGCGCGCCATGTCCACCGGAATCTCGAACTTGGCCCGAAGCCGCTCTACGTAGGCGATCTCGAACAAGGGCTGCCCCGGCTGGACGACTTCACCGGCCTCGATGAATCGATGAGTGACGACACCGTCGATTGGCGAGGTGATTGACCCGTAGGCGAGACGCGCCTGCAGC
This sequence comes from Halothiobacillaceae bacterium, assembly GCA_016938615.1. Lineage (GTDB taxonomy): Bacteria > Pseudomonadota > Gammaproteobacteria > Halothiobacillales > Halothiobacillaceae > Guyparkeria. The sequence goes on from JAFGUH010000195.1 coordinate 5,179, forward strand.
TCACGTTTCTTCGCCTCCAGGTTTTCAACCTTCGCCTGGGCCTGGTTGATGCGATTCATGCGGCTCCACCAGGTGTCGAGGTCTGACGGTGGCGAGGGCATGCCCATCATTGACGAGAACATATCGCCGAACGGACCGGCCGCCCCCGATGAATCCGGCGCAGTCATCTCGTAACGGTATTGGCTCTGGGCCGCGGCGATACGGGCCTCGACCGCTCGAATCTGTTCGCTCAGCACGTCGCCGTCCAAAGTGGCCAGCGGCTCCTCGAACTCGACGAAACGCCCTTCCCGCGCCAATAACCCGGTCACGCGTCCGCCACGCTGCGCCGCGACCGTGACGTTGCGATACGGAATCACCGCACCCCCCAGGCGAATCCCGCTGACCTCGGCGCCGGCCGGACGCACCTGGAAACCGGTACCGGTACCGGCGGCGGCGAGCGGCGAGGAAGCGAGGAAAGAGAAGGCGAGCAGCGGGGGCAGGAGAAAACCGACGAACCGGCGGGAGAAAAGCGAACGGGTATTTTCCATGGTCACGGCCCTGTTTCCTTATGGCTGGCATAGCAAAACCTTATGGAACTACCTTGCCAGAGGATTATCATCAACCACAATTAAATATTGGTTATATAGGATAAAAATAATATCTGCATATGCTAACGTTCAGCCCCGGAGCGCCTTCGTGGCGCGATATTGGAACGCTAATGCTCCCTGTATTAGAGTTTTATAATATTATTAATTAGATGTTGGATAACCCGCTTCTCCCGCCCCAGACGGGAAAAGCGTGTGATTGACCGCGCGTTTTCGTCCCTCCGTTTAGGTGAATCGAGACAGGGAAACGGACAGGGAAACGGAGTTAATCAGTAGAAAATGAACGGACACGATGAGGATCATTGGCGGCAGCATGGACAGGGCGTCGAGCGAATGATCGGATGGACGTTCCGGCGTCGGGTCGGGGTGCCCCCGCCGCGCCAACGATCACGTTTACCGAGACCGGAAGACGCCTAACTGCCCCATCCCGGCGGCTGCCCCTCCGATGGTCGGGCGCCAGTGCGACCGAGTCGCCCGGGGGGGTGGACGCTCAGCAAGGCGAGTCTCGACTGCCGGCTCGCCTCGACGCGCAGCGGGTCGAAATGCCATGGGGGACAATCGGCGTCTCGTCACTCATCGATCCGCAGAGACCGCCGTCGCCACGACCGAACCAGGCCTTCTCTGCGACGAAAGGCTCGAACGCCTGGGGCGGTGGCTGCGTGCCGCTGGACAAGACACGGCCATCGCCGTGGCGGGTAGCGATGACGAGACCCTGGCAGCCTAGACCCACGATGCACGCCGACGGTTGATCGCCCACGACGGGCACCTCGCACGCTTCGGCAACCATCAAGGAGATGTCGCGCTGCTGTGTTCTAACGACACCCGGGCGCTGGCCGCCGAGTCGACCAGTCACCTGCACATCGACCGGCTGGCCCGGCCTATATCACGCTGCCTCGGTTGCAACACCCCGCTACGACCGATTCGCGGCAATCAGATCGGTCGCTCGCCAGCCGGCCGACGCGACTCGATTCGCGAGGGCCGCTACTGTGCTTGCTGCGACACACTGCTCTGGCGTGGCAGCCACGTCCGGCGGAGGCGTCGAACGGTGTCGAACTTTCCCGGGGCCATGGGGTCGTATCGCTCGATTGGCTCAGCCGACGGTCGGCGAGGACAGCTCTCAGCGAGTCGCCCTTGCGCCCTGACCACTGAACCGCTGACCACTGAACCGCTGACCCTGAACCGCTGACCCTGAACCGCTGACCCTGGACCCGTCACGCCATGCGCCAACCACAGCCCGCGCCCCGTCGCCGCAGCCCCCGACTACTCGCCGCCCCACTGCTGGCGATCACCGCCGTCAGCCCGCTGGCCGAAGCCGAGACCCTGTTCTCGATCAAGAGCGAGAACGACGCCTACGTCGGCGCCGGCGACGGTCACTACACCAACGGCCTCGAGATCGCCTGGGCCGTCGAGACCCCGGCGGATCACTGGAGCCACGGGATCGCCGGGCTCGTGCCGGGCTGGGAGCCCGAGGATGTTGCCGGCATGTCCTTTCGGCTCGGCCACCGCATCTACACGCCCGAACGCATCGAAGTGGCCGCACCGCAACCCGACGATCGCCCCTACGCCGGGGTGCTCTACGCGGGGGCGTCCATTCACGGCCTGGCGGAACACGACGGCTGGCACGAGACTCGCAGCCTCCATCTCGACACCGGCATCGTCGGGCCGAGCGCCGGCGGGGAATGGGTACAGGAGACCTTTCACGAGTACATCGCGGGGCAAAAGCCGCGCGGCTGGGATTACCAACTTTCCGACGAAGCGTTCCTGGATCTTGGCTACGAGCACGCCTGGGTGGACGAATTCGCGATCGGCCCGCTCGATTTCGAATACGGCCCAACCGCCGGCTTCATGCTCGGAAACCGGTACACCTACGCCTCCGCCGGTCTCAACTTTCGCTTCGGCAGTCACCTCGATCGGAGCTACGGCGTGCCCACCATCGCCCCTGCTCAGGGACAACGCGCGTTCTTCCGTCGTGGCGATGGGCTGGGCTGGTACGTCTTCGCGAGCGCCGAAGGACGCTACATGGCGCGCAACATGCTGCTCGACGGCAACACCCACAAAGACAGCCCCTCGGTGGACCGGGAACCCTGGGTCGGCGACGCGCAGATCGGCTTTGCGGTCAACTGGGATCGATGGCAACTCGCCTACACGGTAGCCCTGCGCACCAAGGAGTTCGACACCCAGGAACGCCGAGACAATTTCGGCTCCCTGACGCTGTCGATGTGGCTGTAGGGAAACTCTGCACGCATGTCATACCGCACAAGCACGCCTTGATCACGAACGACTCGCCAAGCCCGAGTGGCGTGGCATTCGTGCAGAGGTTCCCTGACAATCGGAGCGCCACCCTCCCCTGCTGGCAATTCCTTTGCCTTGCCAGCAAGGACGGGTTCAACCCGGCCTACTTCACGAACCGATCGTGAGTGAAGACGTAGTCGCCCCCGGGCGCTGCGGTATGGCAGGCGATGCAACCCTCGCTCGCCCCCTTGGCCACACGCCCCGCCAGTGACATGCCCTTCGGGTTCTTCTCCAGCTCGCCGTTAGGCTGAAACTTCGCCCAGTACCAGTCATCGTGATCCGGATCGTAGCCCTCCTGGCGTTGGAACATGACCGTGACGGAGGCCAGGTGTTTCTCGCGTTCGTTGAGTACCTCGGCCTTGATCGCGTCGATGTCGCCTTCACCGGCGTAGTTCTTCTTCACCATCACCACGCCTTCGTGGTCGTCGATGGTGATCATCGTCTCCAGGTACTCCAATGCCTGGCCGTGCGGATGATTGCCCTTGTAGGGATAACTGCGGATCGATTCCGGACCGACCAGCTGGTTGCTCTTCAGGCGATCCCAGAGCACCTTGGCGTACTCGATATTCATCGGGCCACCGAATGGCGGTTCGGTCTCCAGCCGGCTGTCGTCGCTGACGCTGGCTTCGCCCGCCACGGCAAGGCCCGAGCCTGTCATCACCACGAACGCTCCGATCATCAGGGCCGGCAGTGACCGTCTGCCGCTCCAATGCAAGTACGAATGACGCATGACACACCTCCTCACTGCAAGCGCAGTGCTGGTTGGTTTCATGGCCGATTCCTTGCTACCCGCCCGCAACGCCTACCAACGACGGCGACAATCAACCGGCCCGGGGCCACGTGGCCCGTATCACGACAATAGACTGAAAAACAGTGACTTGGCGGCGGACTCGATTTGCAATCCTACCCGTCTCCCCGGTGCCTCTCCTGATCGGCAAGCCGGGCCGCGGCCTCGCGGTTGCCTCGCGGTTGCCTCGCGGTTGCCTCGCGGTTGCATGGCCGTTGCAGGGCGTGATGCCGGCAGTGGCGCTGCCATGTCCGGTCCCGTCGATCGACCGATCACGTCGACCCGACCCGGGCCCGCTCCACGCCACGGATCGACCGCCCTCGATGAGGTGACAGCCCGCGCCCCCGTGATCTACACCCAAAGGGAACGACCGTGATACTCGGCCGTTTCCCGTATACAGGCATGGCCGTTTCGCCCGGAGGGTTGCCAATGCCGGCACGACCGTTTCACGCCATGACACGGGTGGCCATCACACAGCTGGCCACGGGCCTTGCACTCGCCGGCTGCGCCACCAGCGTCCCGCCGCCGGACGAGCCGACCACCGAACCCCATGGCAAGCTCAATGGCGTGCTCGCTGCCAATGCAGCCGTCCTCTTCGTCCCCGTGGGCACGGACGAACAAGGCTGCACGCAGTACACAAAGAGACCGCTGCGCGAGGACATCCTGGTCGATACCGGCATCTGGTACCGCACGGCCAACGATCGATTCGTGCTGGATGCGAGTCGTTGCGCGCCGGAGCGGGAATCGCCCTGAGGTCGTGCGGGTTTGCCACAATGAACCCAACGGCGCAGCGATTCGGGATGGCATCACGATGACGTACACACGGTTGCAGGCGGGCGAGGTCCGGCTCCTTGACGGGGCGACCGGCACGGAGCTGGAAAAGCGTGGCGTGCCCATGAGCACGAACGCGTGGAGCGGCTCGGCCGCGCTCGATCACCCCGAGACACTCGAGCAGATTCACCGGGACTACATCGACGCCGGCGCCGACATCATCACGGCGAACACCTACGCCACCTCGCGCGCGCTGCTGGAGCTGGACGGACTGGGCGACCGGTTCGAGACCATCAATCGGGCGGCAGTCCGTGCCGCGTGTCAGGCCAGGGATCGCAGCGGCCGCCCCGAGGTCATCATCGCCGGTTCGCTCTCCCACCGCGGCCCCATCGCGACCGGCTCGGCACGCCCGGACAGCGGCGCCATCGGGCTCGAGACGATGGCCGATGCACTCCGCGAGCAGGCGCAGCTGCTGCGCGACGAGGGCTGCGACCTGCTCCTGCTCGAGATGCTGTACGACCCGGCCCGCATGCCGCTCGTCTTCGAGGCAGCCGCCCGGACCGGCCTGCCCGTCTGGGCGGGGTTCTCGGCCCGGCGCGGCGAGGACGGATCGCTCCTCGGGTTCGGTCCCGGGGCGGACATCCCGTTCGCGCAACTGGTCTCGATCGTCCACGACTGGGACCTCGATGCCGCCGGCATCATGCACACGCCAGCCAACCTGGTCAGTGATGCCCTGGATATCCTGCGCGCGACGTTCGACGGCCCGTTGATGGCCTATCCGGACTCGGGGTATTTCAAATCCCCGCATTGGCAGTTCGAGGACGTGATCGCGCCGCGTGAGCTTCGCCGCTACGCCGAGAGATGGATTGACCAGGGCGCGCAGGTAATCGGGGGATGTTGCGGTCTTTCGCCGGAGCACATCGCGGCACTCGCTCCCCTCAAGCGGGCCCCCGTACCAACGGCCGGGTAATCGACCACCGGGGCACTCGAGGACCGAAGCGGTCGGCCACTGACGGAATCCACTGTTAACGTACGAACATCGCTCAACAGTCACTCAACGGCGCCATCCCGAAATCCAACCGCAACGACAAGCCCAAACCCCATGCGAAACGTCACGGCAAAAGAACTCGTCACCTGGCTCGACGACCAGGCAACCACTGCCCCGCTGCTGCTTGACGTGCGCGAGCCGTGGGAATACCGGCTATGTCATATCGAGGGCTCACGGACGATGCCGATGAGCACCGTCCCGGCCAATGTCGCGCAACTGGAGAAAGACACGCCGATCGTGTGCATTTGCCACCATGGCATGCGCAGCATGCAGGTTGCCTCGTTCCTGGAGCAGCAGGGATTCACCGACGTGATCAACCTC
>JAFGUH010000196.1 GCA_016938615.1 Halothiobacillaceae bacterium
ACCGAGTAGTAGTTGTACTCGATCACGTTGTCGAGCATGCGCATCGCGGTCTTGATGGTGCGCTCGACCTTCGCCTCGTCGATGCCGTTCTCGGTGGTGTGCTGGGCGAGGTTGACCGAGCCCAAGTTGCACACGGCGATCTCGCCGTCGTTGGTGTGCAGGGTGATCTCGGTGCAGAGGTTGGAGCTGTGCACCACGCCGGCGTGCTGGTTGGTGTAGCGCAGGTTGCAGGGGTCCTTGAAGGTGACCCAGGGGTGACCGGTCTCGAACAGCATCGAGAGCATGCGGCGCCACAGGTTGACCGCCGGGATCTTGCGGTAGTTCTTGATCTCGCCGCGTTCGATCTTCTCCTCGTAGCCGATGTAGGCCTTCTCGAACGCCTGACCGGAGAGGTCGTGCAGGTCCGGGCACTCGGCCGGCGAGAACAGGGTCCACTCGCCTTCCTCGGCGACGCGCTTCATGAACAGGTCCGGCACCCAGTTGGCGGTGTTCATGTCGTGGGTGCGGCGGCGGTCGTCACCGGTGTTCTTGCGCAGATCCAGGAATTCCTCGATATCGAGGTGCCAGGTCTCGAGGTACGCGCAGACCGCGCCCTTGCGCTTGCCGCCCTGGTTGACCGCCACGGCGGTGTCGTTGGCCACCTTGAGGAACGGCACGACGCCCTGGCTCTTGCCGTTGGTGCCCTTGATGTGGCTGCCCAGCGCCCGAACGCGGGTCCAGTCGTTGCCCAGGCCCCCGGCAAACTTGGACAACAGCGCGTTGTCGCGGATCGAGCCGTAGATGCCGTCGAGGTGATCCGGCACGGTGGTGAGATAGCAGCTTGAGAGCTGCGGGCGCAGGGTGCCGGAGTTGAACAGCGTCGGCGTCGAGGACATGAAGTCGAACGAGGACAGCAGGCGGTAGAACTCGATCGCGCGTTCCTCGCGGTCGATTTCGTTAATGGCAAGCCCCATGGCCACGCGCATGTAAAACGCCTGCGGCAGTTCGAAGCGGGTACCGTCCTGGTGCAGGAAGTAGCGGTCGTAGAGCGTCTGCAGGCCGAGATAGGTGAACTGCAGGTCACGCTCGTGATCGAGTGCGGCACCCAGCTTGTCCAGATCGTACTGCTGCAGGGTCGGGTCGAGCAGCTCGTGCTCGACGCCTACCTTGATGTATTCCTTGAAGTAGTCCGGGTAGATGGTCGCCATCTCGGACTGGGTGCAGGTGGTCACCGGGTTGTGTACGAAGCGCAGCGCCTCGGTGCGCATGGAGTCGAGCAGCAGGCGGGCGGCGACCTGGGAGTACGCCGGATCGATCTCGATCAGGGTGCGTGCGCTCATCACCAGCGCGGTGCCGACCTCGTGCTCGGCCACGCCGTCGTAAAGGTTGCGGATGGTTTCGTTGACGATGCGCTGGGCATCGACGCTTTCGAGGTTCGCGCAGGCCTCCTCGACCAGGCGGCTCAGACGCGCGGTGTCCAGCGGCGAGGTGATGCCGTCGAAGCGGGTGACGTTGATGGCGGCCTTCTCCGGGGCCGCTTCGGTCTCCCCGCCCAGCTCAGCGGCGCGCTTCTGGGCCTGTTGCTCGCGGTAGAGGACGTAGGCACGGGCGACCTTGTGGTGGCCTTCGCGCATCAGCGCCAGCTCGACCTGGTCCTGGATGTCCTCGATATGGACGGTGCCGCCGCCGGGCAGGCGACGCTTGAGTGCCTGGTCGATAAGCGAGACAAGTGATTCCACCGACTCGTGGACACGCTGGGACGCTGCCGCGCCGCCGCCCTCGACGGCGAGGAAGGCCTTGGTCATGGCGACCTTGATCTTGGACGGATCGTAGGCGGTCAGCTTGCCGTTA
>JAFGUH010000021.1 GCA_016938615.1 Halothiobacillaceae bacterium
ACCACGAGCAGCGGGCGGTGGCCCAGCTCGCCGATCCGGTTGGTGGAGACCAAGGTCTTTTCGACCCGCATGATCTTCATGCTTGTGCAACCTCTTCGATGTCGCTGCCGGACGGGCGGTCCTGGACTGTCAGCTGGAAAAACAGCATGTCCTGTTCGTCCAGTTCGTGGTGGCGATCGCGGATCGCGTGACAGACCCGGCGGGCCTTTGCCACCGCCCGGTCCCGCCCGCCAGGCACCCGCCCGTCGTAACGAAAATGGATGGCAATCGGGATTGGCAGTCCGTGACTCACGTTGAGCTTGCGGAAGATCTTGATCCCGACGTCCAGGTCGTTCGTGTTTTCTTCGACGGTGTGCAGATGCGCGTAATACGCGATATTGCGCATCTGCACTTCCTCGAAACCGTCGCCGACGCTTATGTAGCGTTCGGCATGGCCGATGCTCTCGGCCGGGTAGCGCCCCTGGTGGCGCTCGGTCACGTAGTCGATCTGTGACAGGTTGTTGACCAGCAGGGTGGCGATGAACCGTCGCATGCCGTCATGCGGTTCGCCCGCCGTGCTGCGCCCCCAGTCGTCCGTCTCGTTGACCGCGCGGATCGCCTCGTACACGGCGCGGTGCGCGGCCTCCCGTTCCAGGTTCAACGTCTCCTGGTACAGGTAAGCGTTGTCGACGTAACGATGCACGCTTACCTCGCCCGCGGCGTCCGGGACGTGGATGCGGATGGCGTCCGTGTCGGTGTCGACACCCACCAGGAGGATGTCGGTGCTTGCGCCGCAGCAGTAGGTATTCTCCACTGCCTGACGGAAGGCCTGCAGCCGTTCCAGTGCGGCCTTGGCTGCCTTGCGCTCGTCGCTACCGTGCGCGGCGCAGCCTTGATGGTCGGGGTCCGAGGAACTGCCGTGGTAGACCGCGATCTTGAGATAGCGGGTTCCCTCGTCAGCGCGACTCGGTACGCCCTCGCGAAACCGGCGGAGTTCGACTTCGCTCCATAGCTGGAGGTCTTCCTCCACGTCGAACAGTGCGCCGGCATACGCCTTGCGATAGGTGAACGACCAGGCCGGTAGCCGCAGGATAAACGGCATGAGGCCCTTGAGCCGTCCGTCCGAGCAGGGACTGATATCGACGGCGTGAAAACCGCAGTCGAGAAAGAAGTCGCTCTTGGACAGCGCGTCGTTCTTTTGGTCTTCCAGTTTGCGCCCGAACTGTTGGGTAGCAGCGTTGAGCGCCTCGAACGTGGCCCGTGCGAACAGACTCCGAAGGTCCGGCCCCTCGATCCAGCTGTCTCGTACCAAGGCTTCGTCGAAGCCGTGGCCGAGCCGGTCGTGAGCCATCGACTGGATGCGCTCGCCCAATTGCCCGTCACGGGGCAGGGCGGCGACATCCTTGAGAAACGGGACGATGCGATCGAACCGCTCCGTGACGGAGTCCTCGCAGTACGCCAGTTGCCGGTTGCCCTCTTGGTCGGTGAGCGGATGACGGCAATTGCGTTCCGGCAGCGACGGGCAGGCCGGGTGCGCCACCTGGGGCGAACCCAGCGGGGCGACCCGCGCCTTGGGTGCGCCGAGCCCGAACGGGGCCCGACGCTGCCCCAGACGGGGCGAGCCCAGACTGTTGCGTCGAAACGGTTGCTGTGACATCAAGCCGCTCATTCGTCCACTCAGCCCCTCGCACCACCGGAATAGGTGATGATCGAGCTGTTCATGTCGTTACCGCTACTGCCGGTAATCTTCGACGCCGGAACGTCGGGACGCGGCACCTCACGGTTGACCCAGGCATTGCGGACAGCGCCCCGAGCCTGGCCACGCATGGACGGGTTGCGGGACTGGGCCCATTGACCCTCGGTACCGGTCACCGAACCGTTGCGAGACCAGTCATCGCCGGAGATGCGGCAACGTTCACCGCCTTCTCCAGTGACACGCTCACGGACCTGTGCCTCGGGGGCACACTGCAGCGCGGCATCGGCCGGAGCGACAGCCGGGATCTCCGGTTGCGGCTCGTAGGCTTCTACCGGCTGCGCCGGCGCATTCTGCGTCGGTGCCTGACTAGCTGGGCCAGCCGGGGCAACCGGAGCAACCGGGGCGGGTGCGGGTGCCGGGGCCGCTGCCTGCGGGGCAGGCGTCGGCGTCGGCATGATCGAACCCATCCGCGGATGCGCGGCGCTCGGTTCCGGATGACGGAACTCCGGCGTACCGGTAATCAGCCCCATCGCCATGTTGCCCGGACCGGTGATCCGGCCACCGTGATCGAACGAACTGCCCGTGACTCGACCGCGAGCAGCGCGTGCCGGCGTCTGGACACTGAAGTCCTGCGGGGCCGTGATCGGCTCCTGGACCGATGCCTGGGCTGCCGGACGAGCGTCTTGCGGCACATACCGTGCACTCGGCTGGGTCGGGGCCGCCATCGGATGGCTCGTCGGCGCCGCGCAGCCGGTGTGCATCGCGTTCGCGTACGGCGTGCCACTGACATAATGGTCGTAGCCGTACTCGTTGCCGGTCACATGCTCGGTACGGTCCATCGGCGTGCCGCCGACGTTCTGTCCCTTGCAGGTCATCGACTCTTCTACCTTATCGGCACGGGGTGCGGGCGAAGCCGAGCAATACGAGCTGTAGTGTTCAGCGCCGTAGTACTCGGTACCGGTGACGGGCATGCACCCCCCTTGCTCGTCACCGGACATCTTTGGGTGATGGTCGACGCGCTGACCGGTCAGACCCAGCCCACCCAAGGTGTGCATGGACTGGACCTTGTCGGTGCCGCCACCGCAAAGACGCGGTTCGCCGTACTGAGAGCCGGTGAGACGGGCGCAGGAGCCCGGCTCGTTGCCGGTCACGCGCTCGCTGCGGTCCACGAGATTGCCCGTGATCCGCTGGCCGTGACGTGACTGGTCGATACCGACTTTGTCGTACCCCGGCTCGGGGCGCGTGTCGCAGAACGACTCGTACTGCTCGAAGCTCAGGTACTGGGTGCCCGAGACGTTACGGCAGGTGCCCGGCTCGTCGCCCGTGACGTGGCTGGAACGGCCCACGGCGGTGCCCGAGACGGTGCGCCCGGTGTAAGTGTGCGTCTCCGCCACTTTCCTGGGGGCGCCGTTGATGGTCATCCGTGCCACGCCAGTGTCGGCGTATTCGGAGCCGGTGATCGAGCGAGCGGCACCCGCTTCGCCACCAGTCGCCCGCACCGGACGGTACTCGTCGCTACCGGTCACACGCATCTGCTTCTCGGTCCGACCCTCCACGACCTTATCGGCGTGGCTGGGGCGGGCCTTGGTGCCGCAGAAGGCCTGCAGGTCTTCGCTGCTCAGGTACTCGGTGCCGGTCACGGACTCGCAGGTTCCGCGCTCGTCACCCGTGACCCGGGCGGCTCGGCCGACAGCGGTGCCGCTGACGCCATGACCGCGGGCGGTCGTGGTCGTGCGGACCTTCGGTGCGTTCGGTTGCGGCCGGGTAGGGCAGAACTGATCGTACTGCTCGAAACCGATGTACTCGGTGCCCGAAATGGCGCGGCAACTGCCGGCCTCGTTACCAGAGACGCGCTTGGAACGCTCCACCTGGGACCCTTTCACCTCATGGCCGGAAATCGTGTGACCGGTCTCCACCTTTTTTGGCGTGGACGCCTCCTCGCTGGAGGATTCGGTCTTGCGACGTCCGGTAGGACGGCAGGAGGGCGCGCTGCCACGGCCGTAGTGGCACATCATCTCGCGATGACGCTTGGCCGCCTCGCGTCCGCTGGCACTCGTGTCCAGATAGCCGGGGACCTGGTAGCCCACTCGACCCGGACCGCCCTGGGAAGCCGGCTTGGCGGGCAGGGCGCGCTTGCCCTTGTTTGCCATGGCCTCACGACGGGCCTGGCAAATCTGGCGAACGCGACTAGCCTGCGAGCCAAGACGGGCCGGCCGCTTCTTGGCGACCGAACAGAGCGACTCGAACGACGCGCCTTCTTCGGAACGGGCCTGGGTGTCGTTTTCCACGCGAACCGGTTTGCGCTGCGAGCGTGCCTCGTCAGCAAACGGCATTCCGTTCCGACCCGGCCCGCCCTGAGAAGACGGCTTCGGCGGGAGAGCCGACTTGCCATACTTCGCCATGGCCTGGCGGCGCGACCGGCAGACGGAACGCACCAGGTCCGCCTCGACGCCGTACTGATCCGGATCGGACTCGGCGAGCGAGCACATCTGGTCGACGTCGTCGGAGGACGAGGAAGCGTTGGATTGCGAGCCCGAGGCGCCGTTGCTGCCAGAGGACCGCGATGCCGCGGGGTTCTGACGAGCGGCGGACGCCGACGGTTTCCAGGCCGAGGTGCTGGCTTTCTTGCCATGTGCGGACAACTGCGCACGCCGCGCGCGGGCCAGTTCCTTGCCGGTCAGACCGGCAAGGCTGCCCCCAGCGGAAGGCGACGACGTGTCACCACGCCGGGTCGCTTCCTGTCGGGCGCGAGCTGCTGCACGATCTCTGGCTGCATTGTTTCCAGATTGTACAGGCATGCCTGTTGTACCTCGTGTTAATGGTTGCCTGGCACGCCCGGGGGCGTGCCGCGACCTCGTTCATCAGCCGGCGCGGTAGACCACGAAGGACGTACCCAGGCACTGAGTGAAGTTGTCGTAGGCAACCAGACGGACGTGATGACCCGGGTACTTGCGGTGGCATTCCTCGATCTCGGCGAGCACGTTCTCGACGTTGTCTTCACCGAAGAACGGCAGCTTCCACATGTACCAGTAGTGGTTCATCATGTTTTCCGGCTCGACGTGCTCGATGCTCGGGGCCCAGCCCTCGGAGATCGCGTAGGCGATCTGTGCACGGATCTGATCCGGGTTCATCGGCGGCAGGTAGGAGAAAGTCTCAAACTTGACCGTCGTCTTGTAGTCCTGCATTTCGTTCATGGTTTCTTACCTATGCGTCTGATTCGGGTTAAGAAGGCCTGGATTAGCGGTTCTGGCTGTCGAGCTTGTCGACGGTATCGAACTCGAACTTGATCTCTTTCCAGGTTTCCATGGCGATCTTCAGCTCAGGGCTGTGCTGTGCCGCCTGAGACAGGATCTCCTTGCCTTCCTTCTCTACGTCACGACCCTGGTTGCGGGCTTCGACACAGGCCTCGAGAGCGACGCGGTTGGCAGCGGCGCCAGCGGCGTTGCCCCAGGGGTGACCCAGCGTGCCGCCACCGAACTGCAGGACGGAGTCGTCGCCGAAGATGGCGACCAGTGCCGGCATGTGCCAGACGTGGATACCACCGGATGCGACGGCGAAGACGCCCGGCATGGAGCCCCAGTCCTGATCGAAGAAGATGCCGCGCGAGCGATCTTCCGGGATGAAGGACTCACGCAGCAGGTCGATCCAGCCGAGGGTGGAGGCGCGGTCGCCTTCCAGCTTGCCCACGACGGTACCGGTGTGCAGGTGGTCGCCGCCGGACAGACGCAGGATCTTGGCCAGGACGCGGAAGTGGATGCCGTGGGTCGGGCTACGGTCGATGACCGCGTGCATGGCACGGTGGATGTGCAGCAGCATGCCGTTTTCCTGACACCACTTGGCCAGACCGGTGTTGGCGGTAAAGCCGCCGGTGATGTAGTCGTGCATGACGATCGGCGCGCCAATTTCCTTGGCGAACTCGGCACGCTTGTACATCTCTTCCGGGGTCGGCGCGGTGACGTTCAGGTAGTGACCCTTGCGCTCGCCGGTCTGAGCCTGTGCGGTCTCGGTGGCTTCCTGGACGAAGAGGAAACGGTCACGCCAGCGCATGAACGGCTGGGAGTTGATGTTCTCGTCGTCCTTGGTGAAGTCCAGACCGCCACGGAGGCACTCGTAGACCGCACGGCCATAGTTCTTGGCCGACAGGCCCAGCTTCGGCTTGATGGTGCAACCCAGCAGCGGACGGCCGTACTTGGACATCTTGTCACGCTCGACCTGGATGCCGTGCGGGGGACCACCACAGGTCTTGATGTAGGCGATCGGGAAGCGGACGTCTTCCAGGCGCAGGCCACGGATGGCCTTGAAGCCGAACACGTTGCCGACCAGCGAGGTGAACACGTTGACGACAGAGCCTTCCTCGAACAGGTCGATCGGGTACGCGATAAAGGCGTAGAAGGCGGCGTCGTCACCGGGCACGTCCTCGATCCGGTACGCACGGCCCTTGTAGTAGTCCATGTCGGTCAGGAGGTCGGTCCACACCGTGGTCCAGGTGCCGGTGGAGGACTCGGCTGCAACGGCGGCAGCGGCTTCCTCACGGTCGATACCCGGTTGCGGGGTGATCTTGAAGCACGCCAGCAGGTCCGTGTCGAGCGGCGTGTACTCCGGCATCCAGTAGGTTTCGCGGTACTCTTTTACGCCCGCGGTGTAACTTTTATTCGCCATAGCGATCCTCCGGAAGGGTAAGGTTGGCATTGGGTTTGGGATCGACCTAGGGGAAGGCCCCGTTTCGTCTCGGCCGATACTATACGTCCACCTACCATCAAAGCAATTCAAAATAAATGATGTTCACCATAATGAAAGGCTTATGGAATAGTCGATGATTCGATTCACATTGCATCAGCTCCGCGTCTTCAGTGCCGCCGCCGAGCTCCTCAACTACACCAAGGCAGCGGAGAAACTGCATCTTACCCAACCCGCGGTGTCAATGCAGATCCGTCAGCTGGAAGACAACGTCGACCTGCCACTTTTCGAGCAGACCGGTCGCCAACTGTACCTCACCGACGCCGGTCGTGAGCTATACGGGTACGCACAACGCATACTCGAGGTGATCGCCGAGGCCGGGGAGGTGATCGAGGGCATGAAGGGGGCCCACCGCGGGCACCTGCGGGTGTGCGTGGCGAGCACCGCCAACTACTTTGCCGCCCGCCTGCTCGCCGATTTCTCCAAGCGCTATCCGGGGGTCTCGATCAGTCTCGATGTGACCAACCGCGGCCGTCTGCTGCGCCAGTTGGCCGACAACGAGACCGACATCGTCATCATGGGCGAGCCGCCCACCGACGCCGACCTGGTCTCCGAGGCCTTCCTCGAGAACCCGCTGGTCGCGATCGCCGCGCCCGACCACCCCCTGGCCCAGCGCCACGCGATCACGCTTGAGGCGCTCGCCGAGCACCGCTTCGTCCAGCGCGAATCCGCCTCGGGGACGCGGGCGGCGATCGAGCGCTTCTTCAAGAAGCAGGGGCTCTCGGTCAAGCCGGGCCTGGAGATGCGATCGAACGAAGCGATCAAGCAGGCGATCGAGGCGGGTCTCGGGGTCGGCATCGTCTCTGAGCACACCATCAAGCTGGAGCTAGAGACCGGGCGCCTGGTGATCCTGGACGTCCAGGGTTTGCCCATCATCCGCCACTGGTACATGGTCCAGCGTCGGGGCAAGCGGGATACGCCGGTGATGCGCAGTTTTCGTGACCATGTACTTGAGCAGGCCAAGCGCCAGGTGCGCCAGGTCAGCGGTCAGTGACGTGGGTCGTTCCACCGCTGCTATCCCGCTGCGATCCCGCTGCGACGCGCCCGGAATGTCCGGCCACAAAAAACTCGCCCCGTGGGGCGAGCAAATGGTGGCAAGGGAAAAGGCAACCGACGGGTTGGATGTCAGAATACCGCGGTCAACTGAACGGCCACCCGCCCGCTAACGTCTTCGAGATGTGAGTTCGGCCCGGCCGCTTCCGAGCTGAAGTCACGGAAGGCATAGTTGAGTGTCGCCCGGGTCTTCTTGTTGAAGTGGTACTGCACGCCCGCCGTCCAGGTGTCGTACGTCGCCTTGTCCGGTTGATCGACATTGCGCTCGTAGGTGTCGTAACGCAGTTGCAGTTCGAACGGCGTGTTTGGAATGAAATAGGCGCCCTCGACGTAGCCGCCGCGCGCCTTGAAGTCGTTGAACACGTCGCGCGGCCGATGCTGACCCTGAAAGATCATCCCTTCACCTTGCATGTACTCCGCGCTGACCCGGAAGGGGCGCTTGAGATAGAAGGCGCCGATTCCGTACCGGGTTCGATCCTGTTCCTCGCTCTTGTCGTAGGCGTTGGTGCGCGTGCCGTCCTGGTACCAGCCGAAAAGCTTCATCGTCGAACGGAAGGGGCCGCCCGCCTTGCCGTCGAACAGGTAGGCCGACGACCAGTACAGGTATACGTCCTTGTTGTCGTCGTTGTCGGTGAATTGCACGCCGTTGCCGTTGCCGAGCATTGCGGCGTAGCTGTGCTCCCATTTGCCCACGTCGAACGAATCGAATACCTCGATGCCGATGTCGCGGTACGCGCCGGCGGATTTCGAGAAGGCGTTCATGTCAGCGTTCGGGGTGGTCTGGGGCGGGATGTTGCTGTCACCGTCGTCGGGGAAGCGTTCGAGCAACAGCTGGTTGGTCACCGACGTGTAGTTGATGTAGGGCAGGGCGATGATGCCCTGGAAGCTCTCCTCGGAGCCCGGCGTCTTGAACAGGCCGGCGCGCACGCGAGCGCCCGGAATGTAGTTCAGCGTCACGCTGGCGTCGGTGATGTGCGGGGTGTAGTCGCCGTAGCGTCCACCATTGGTGATCGCGTTGTTGCCGAATTCGGCCAACAGGAAATAGTTGATCTTGCCGTCGAGCGGGAAGCCGGTGCCGCGCACACCGACGCGCGCGCGCCGGATATTGAATGCCGATTGATCGTCCAGGCTGGGTCCGATCAGCTTGGGCGGAATGTACGTGTCGCTTGGGTGCGCGTCGCTGAAATCCTGCTGGTATTCCGGCTGGATGAAGCCCCAGAGTTTGGCCCGCGGGGCATTATCTGCCTTTTCGGTGCCTTGCAGCATCAGCCAGTTGGCCGCCTGGGCCGAGCTGGCGGCCCCGAGGCCGAGGCAGATGCCGAGCGCGGTCGCGCTGAGTCGCTTGGTGTTGGTCTTCATGGTTCTTGGTCTCCTTTGGCATGCCCGGCCGGTGGCGATTCACCCCGGGGCGGCCGTCGTGGTTCTCGTTGTGGTTGTTGTCGTTATCGTTATCGGGTGATCGGCGTGTCGCTTACGGTTTGGCGACGAAGTAACCTGCCTGGTTGAGTTGGATCAGGCGCACGATGCCGGCCGGCACGATGCGGGCCGCGGGGTTGAGTTTCGGTTCATGGCCGAGCTTGTTTGTCATGTTGTCGAGGGTGTTGGCGCAGGCGGAAAAGCGAACGCCCTGTTGGACGAGGCTCTTGATGCGGGGCGCCTGGGCGTTGTCCTCGAACAGCAGGCGCAGGCCGGGGCCGAAGGCGACGACCTCGATGTCGACACGGTCCTGCCCGTAGTAGGCGATCAGGTTGCCGGCGACGTTGAGCACCAACGTCTGCTTGAACGGGTTCGGGTCGCTGATCTGCAAGACGACCCGGGCCTCGGCAAACGGCTTCTCCTTGATGACCTGCTCGACTGGTTCGGCAGGCTCGTTCGCCTGGACGACTCCGGTGAGCAGCAGGGCCGTGAGGATCAGGGGGGCCAGCAGCGCGTTGCGCAGCTTCCCCCCGGCGGAATGAATGCGTAGTTGCATGGCGGGATCTCGTTGTGTCGTTATGGGTTCAGAGAGACAGCGCGTGGCCCGACCGTCGAAGATCACAGGGACATGACTCGTCTTGTTCGGCGGGCTAAACGGGAAGACGAGCGGGGGTGCCGGGTTTATTCCGTTTTCGTGAATGTTTTTTTGACCGAACGGTCCGTTTGCCCTGAATTGGCCCGGGGATGGAATAAGGGGATGGAATAAACTGCCGGCAGAGTCCGTCAACCCTGAGACGAGTAAAAAATCGACCGACCGTCCGGAGTGGCACGGGGCGGGGAGAGGGAGGGGAGAATGGAGTTGATCAAGTCGGCCTGTCGTGTGTTGACCTTCGGTCACCGTCTGGAACGGGCGCGGCCTCGTCTCTACCGCATTGCCTATGCCTGGACGCGTCACCCGGAGTTTGCCGACGACCTGACTCAGGACGTGCTGTACCGGGCGTTGCAGAAGCGTCATCAATTGCGGGACATGGAGGCGCTGGACGCGTGGCTCGTACGCATCCTGCATGGTCGCTGGTGCGATGCACTCCGAAAGCGCTACCCGGACGCGGAGCTCGACGAGGTGATCGACGACCCGGCAAAGACACCGGATCGAATGCACAGCCAGAGCGAACTGGTGCAGGGCGTTCGCGATGCCGTCTCGTCGCTGCCGGTTGGCCAGCGTTCGGTGTTGACGCTGGTCGATCTTGAGGGCTTTTCTTATCAGACGGTCGCCGAGTTGCTCGATCTGCCGGTCGGGACCGTCATGAGCCGCTTGAGCCGGGCGCGGCAACGGCTGAAGACTCGATTGGCCGATCTGGCCGAGAGCGAACTGGACGTGGACGATGCGCGCGGCGCCTCCGGGCGTCACCTGCGGAGGGTGGTATGAGCGAATCTGACTGGCACGACGACGACCACGGGATTTCGGAGGCGGATCTTCACGCCTTCGTCGACAACCAGCTCGATGCCGACGACCGACGCCGGGTGCGCCGGGCCATTCGACGTAACCCGGCGCTGGCCGAGGCGGTATGCGACCTGGACCAGATGAAGGACTGGGTGCAGCAGGCCTATGCCGCCCCGCCGCTCGCGCCGAACCGCCGACCGGAGCGACCGCGGGCGGCGGGCTGGCGCCGTGCGCTGGCGGCAAGCCTGTTGATGATCGTCGGGGGAACGGCCGGGTGGTTCGCCAGTTCGAACATCGCTCCGCCGGCCGGGGATCCCGACCGGCTCGCCGATGCGACGACCGCCCTTCAAGACGCGGCCGTGGGCGAATCATCGCGCGTGATTCTTCATGTCGGGTCGGCGGATCGTCAGGCCTTCGACGAGGCGCTGGATACCGCGGAACGATTGATGGCGGGGGCGGAGACCAACCCGGACTTCCACCTGCAGGTGTTGACCAATGCGAGCGGAGTGGATCTGGTGCGTCGTCAGGTCACGCCCTACGCCGGGCGCATCGAGGCGCTGTTGCAGCGTTATCCCAACCTGGAATTCACCGCCTGCAGCCAGACCCTTGCGCGGCTGGAACGCGAAGGCCAGGAAGTGACGCTCCTGCCGAACGTCAAGGTGGTCGACACGGCCGTAAGCGAGGTAGTCAGGCGCCTGCAAAGGGGCTGGTCGTACATCCGGATCTGACCCATCTGGCTGCGGATCGGTGGTGGTTGTTCCCTGCGGAGGAGATGGCGGTCGCTTCGCGCAAAACGGCCCACCGATCGGTGGGCCTCCTTCGTTCTGGCTCTCGTCGTGCCCCTGAAGTCTTATCGAATCCGATACCACTGAAGGCTAGGGCATCTCTGCGAGTCGTTCCTGCTTACGACGTTCAGAGCGGCTATCGTTGCTGGCGCTCTTCCTCACGCACCAGCGGTGCCCAGAAGTGTCGCAACGCGCCCACCGGAACGGGTTCCGGAGACTTGAGGAACGGTTCGGCGGAGGGGGTGAGTACCGGATGACGCTCGGTCATCAGGCGAATCCAGTGCAGGTCGCGGAACGAGAGGTAGTCGGTGCTGAAGTGAGCCGGCAGCGAGACCCACTTGGCAATGGTCGCCGCCGGTGCCAGTCCCAGCCAGACGGCGAGGGCGATCAGCGGCACGCCCACCCACGGCTGCCCGTAGACGGCGGTGTTGGCAAGCAGGGACCACTGCATCATGAAGACCGCGCCCGCCAGCGCAATGGCGCTCGCGTAGAGCCAACGGAAACGCAGTGCGATCTCGTAAACGTCGACCAGTCGAGCGATCAACTCCGGCTGGTAGTCGAATTCGTCACGAAGATCGAGTGATTGCTGGGTCATCACGGACTCCTGGGTTCGTTTCCCGGCCACCGACTCCTGTGTTCGTGGCCCGGCAGGGGAACCGCCGCCGGTTCGCAGTCATCGTCGTCCCTGATGGAAGGCCTTCTTGGTATGGAGGATAGTGCAGCGCGCCCGGTCCGTCAGCCCGGAACGCGGTCAAAAACCAGAAACTGGTAGGCATACGGGTTCCTGTTGTCCGGTTCGTGCCGGCTGGCATCGGTCAGTTCCCACTCGTCGGGCACGTAAACCGGGAAATGGGCGTCGCCGGCCACTTCCAGTTCGACCAGCGTCAGGTACATGCGGTCGGCGCGTGGCAGGTACTGGTAGTAGATGTTCGCCCCGCCCATCACCATGGCCTCTTCGGTCTCGTCGAGGTGTTTTTCGGCCTCGGCCAGCGCGGCGTTGAGCGTGTGGACACTGATTACGCCGTCGGCGGCGAAGCCATGGTCGCGAGTGACCACGATATTCGTGCGCCCCGGGAGGGGCTTGCCGATCGACTCGAAGGTCTTGCGTCCCATGATCAGGGGCTTGCCCATCGTCAGCTGCTTGAAGTGCTTGAGATCGGCCGGGAGCCGCCAGGGAAGCTGATTGTTGCGACCGATGACCTGGTTGCGGGCCATCGCGGCGATGAGACTGACGCGCATGCGGTTCCTGCCTTGCGGCGATGAATGGAGTCAACCCGGCAGTCTAGCCCAAAGGCGATGGGGGGTCACTCCGAGCCTCCCATCGCGTGGTGGGCCTAGCTGGCTTGCGCGGGTCCAGTTACACGGCCACCTTGGCCTTGATGTGCGGGTGCGGGTCGTAGTCGACCAGCTCGAAGTCCTCGAAGACGAAGGCATCGATGCGACGCCGCGCCGGGTTGATGCGCATGGTCGGCAGCGCGCGCGGCTCGCGGGTGAGCTGCTCGCGCGCCTGGTCGAGGTGGTTGTGGTAGAGGTGCGCGTCGCCCAGCGTGTGTACGAACTCGCCCGGCTCGAGATCGCAGACCTGCGCGACCATCATCGTGAGCAGCGCGTAACTTGCGATGTTGAACGGCACCCCGAGGAAGATGTCCGCGCTGCGCTGGTAGAGCTGGCAGGAAAGCTTGCCGTTGGCGACGTAGAACTGGAACAGGAGATGACAGGGCGGCAGGGCCATCTCGGGCACGTCGGCCGGGTTCCAGGCGGTGACCACCAGCCGGCGCGATTCCGGGTTGTTGCGGATCTGCTCGATCACCTCGCCGAGCTGGTCGATGGTGCCGCCGTCTCGGGTGGGCCAGGAGCGCCACTGCGCGCCGTAGACCGGGCCGAGGTCGCCGTTCTCGTCGGCCCATTCGTTCCAGATGCGAACGCCGTTGTCCTGCAGGTAGCGCACGTTGGTGTCGCCGCTGATGAACCACAGCAGCTCGTGGATGATCGAGCGCAGGTGCAGTTTCTTGGTGGTCAGCGCGGGAAAGCCGGTCGAGAGATCGAAGCGCATCTGGTGCCCGAAAACGCTCCGCGTGCCGGTGCCGGTGCGGTCGCCGCGGTCCACGCCGTGATCGAGAACGCGCTGCATCAGATCGAGGTAGGCCTTCATTCGGGTCTCGCGGTCGGTTGGTTGTCGGCAGGGCGGTCCATGATACCGCGGTGATAGGCCCATGCCAGCAGGGCGATTCCGGCCAGGATCATGGGAGTGGAGAGCACCTGCCCCATGGTCACCCAGCCCCAGGCGAGGTAGCCCAACTGGGCGTCCGGTTCGCGGACGAACTCGATCGTGAAACGGAAGAGCCCGTAGCCCAGCAGAAATAGCCCTGACACGGCCATGCGCGGTCGCGGTCGCATCGAGAACAGCCACAGGATCGCGAACAGCAGCAGGCCCTCGAGTGCCGCCTCGTAGAGCATCGACGGGTGGCGTGGTTCGGGACCGGCCCCGGGGAACACCATGCCCCAGGGCAGTGTCGTGGGGCTGCCCCACAGCTCGCCGTTGATGAAGTTGCCGATCCGGCCGAAGAACAGGCCGATCGGTACCAGCGGGGCGATAAAATCGGTCACCGTGAAAAAGGCCATTCGCTGCGAGCGTGCGTACAGGGCCATCGCCGCGAGCACGCCCAGCAGTCCGCCGTGGAAGCTCATTCCCCCGTCCCAGATCGCGAACAGGCTCAGCGGTGAGCCGATCAGCATCGCGGGCTGGTAGAAGATCATGTAACCGATTCGGCCACCCAGAATCACGCCCATCGCCGTGTAGAAGATGAGATCGTCAACCTGGACGACCGTGATCGGCCAGTCGGGGCGTCGGGCGCGCAGGCGGGCCAGCGCCCAGGCACCGGCGAAACCGAACAGGTACATCAGGCCGTACCAGTGGACGGCCAGCGGGCCGATCTGGAGGGCGACGGGGTCGATGGCGGGGTAGTTCATGGACTTGAAGGCACGGTTGTGAAACGCAGATGAGTCTACCAGTATCCATGCACCGTGCCGGGAAATCCCCCGGCCATCCGTCGTCGCGATCGGAGCGAAGTCGATGAGCAACCCCCGCATGCAGAACGCCACCAGTCCTTACTTGCAGGCGCATGCCGACAACCCGGTCGAGTGGCGCGAGTGGAGGGCGGAAACCCTCGATTTCGCCCGACAACACGGTCGCCCGATTCTCCTGTCGATCGGTTATGCCGCGTGTCATTGGTGCCACGTCATGGCGCGAGAGAGCTTTTCCGACCCGAAGGTCGCCGCGGTGATGAATCGCCACTTCGTCAACATCAAGGTCGACCGCGAGGAGCGCCCGGACCTCGACAAGACCTTCCAGACCGCGCATGCCTTGCTCAATCAACGGGGTGGCGGTTGGCCACTGACAGCCTTTCTCAACCCGGACGATCTCAGCCCGTTCTTCATCGGGACCTATTTCCCGCCCGAGCCCCGGTTTGGCCTGCCGGGATTTATCGACCTGCTCGAACGGGTCCACAGCGCCTACCGGGAGAAGGGCGACCAGGCCCGGCGCCAGGGCGCGGCGGTGCACGAGGCGCTTGCCTCGGCACCGCCGGGCAGCAAGATCTTGCCATCGGTCTCGGTGGTCGACGGCGCCCGCGAGCGCCTCGAGGAGGCGCTCGACGACCAGCATGGCGGCCTGGGCGGCGCACCGAAGTTCCCGCAGTTCCCGTTGCTGGACTTTCTGCTCGACGAGGCCACCGCACGCGGGGCCGATGGCGCGGGTTCGCTCGATCATGCCGTGGCCGCCTTGCTCGACGGCGGGCTGTTCGACCATCTCGACGGGGGTATCTTTCGCTATTGCGTCGACGCCGACTGGACTGTCCCGCATTTCGAGAAGATGCTGGCCGACAACGCCCAGCTGCCGGGCACCCTGGCGCGTTTCGCCGAGATGGCCGACGACGGCCGCCGCCCGGTGATCGAGCGGTTGCTCGAGCGAACGATCACGGGATTCCTGTCCCGGATGCAATTGCCGGATGGCCGATACGCCGCCAGCCTCGATGCCGACACGGCGGGCGAGGAGGGCGCAACCTACCTGTGGACACCCGACGAGGTGCATTCGACCCTCGATGAGGCCGGTGTCGAGTCCGCCGCGATCGATCGGTTCGCGGGCGACTACGGCCTCGACCGACCCGCGAACGTCGAGGGGCGCTGGCACCTGGCCGCTGCCGTTCGCGCCCGGCGCGTCGCCGACGTACGTCCGCTCCACGAGCGCATTCGCCGGCCCCTGATCGAGGCACGGGATCGTCGCCCCCAGCCCAAGCGCGACGACAAGGCCCTGCTGGGGCTAAACGCGCTGCTGGCCACCGGCCTGATGCGGGCCGGCAACCGGCTGGGACGCGGCGACTGGTTCACCATGGGCATCGATCTTCTCGACCGGCTGTCGCCTGCCGGGGTGGCCGTGGCCGACCTGCCCACCGGGTGGCTCGGGGAGCGTGAATCCGTGCCGGCGTTTCTCGATGATTACGCCGCGTTGCTCGAGGCCGAGGCCGAGGCGTTCTTCCGTGATCCGGACGTCGACCGGCTCGACCGGATCGAGTCGATCGTCGCCGTCGTGGTCGAGCGCTTCGCCGACGAAAGCGGCGCCTTTCGCCTGAGCCACGCCGGTCACGAGGCGCCGGTGGGCAGCCTGGTGGTGTTCACCGACGACGCGCAGCCGTCCGGGAATGCCATTCTCGCCGATACGCTCGCCCGGCTTGGTTATGCCTTGGGGCGTAGCGACTGGCTTGCCCTGGCGGAGGATATTCTCAAGGCCGCTGGCGGCTCGCTCGAGCGCGCCGCCCAGGTCCATCCGCGTCTGCTCGCCGCCGTCAGGCGCTTTCATCAGCCGGCCACGCTGGTGGTGATCAAGGCCGAGGACATGGTTCCCTGGCAGTCGGCGATCGAGGCGCTTCGGCGGCGCGGCGTCGACGTGCTCGCGCTCGGCCATGACGATCTGCTCGCCGACAAACCCCTGCCGACGAACGGGGGCGGGCTCGCCTACGTCTGTCGCGGCACGTCTTGCCTGCCCCCTGAATCCAACCCCGAGACGCTGCTCTCGCGCTTCGACTGACGTTGGCTTGCCGTTCCCCGACGGGTTGCCGGGCGGGGTCTTGGCCGCGTTGCGTCTGTCATCGAATCGCCATCCCCCGGTCACGGGATTGCCAACTCGTCTCCCTAGGCTTTTGGGCCAAACAGGCATTCGAACGCCACCGTCAGGAGACGAGATCATGCAGCAAGACGAGGCACGCCGGCAGGATCGGCCGAACGAGATCGGTGCACTCGAGGGTGCCGTCGCGACCACCGCCGCGGAGCGCGAGGCCTGTTACCGGTTGCGATATCGGGTGTTCGTCGAGGAGATGGGGGCGCAGATCCCCCCGGGACACGGCGGCCTGGAGCGCGACCGATTCGACGCCCACTGCCACCACCTGCTGGTGCGCGACACCCAAAGCGGTGCGGTGGTGGCCTGCACCCGCGTGCTGACCGATACCCAGGCCTGCCTGACCGGCGGCTTCTATTCCGCGCAGGAATTCGATCTCGCCGGAATCCACGCGCTCCCGGAGCGCGTGATGGAGATCGGTCGCACCTGTGTCGATCCGGGTTGGCGCAGGGGCGGGACCATCGCGGCCCTGTGGGCGGAACTGGCGCGGTTCATGGCCGACAACCGGTTCGGTTATCTCATCGGTTGCGCCTCGATCCCGATGGACGACGGCGGGGCCGCTGCACGCGCTATTACCGATGCCCTGCGTGAGCGGCACCTGGCCCCGCTGGCCCGTCGGGTCAGGCCGCGCCGCCCGCTCCCCTCGCTGGCCGCCGAGGCCCCCGATCCGTCAAACCATTCGTCAGCCCATTCGTCAGGTCGCTTGCCGCCGCTCTTGAAGGCATACATGCGTCTGGGGGCCAAGATCGGTGGCGAGCCATGCTGGGACCCCGATTTCGGCTGCGCGGACCTGTTCATCTCACTCGAAAGCGGCGACCTGCAATCGCGTTACCTGCGCCATTTCCTCGAGCGCCGACGCGCGCCAGAGCCGGGTCACATCGCCGAGCCGCGTCGTCGACATATTGCTGCCTGAGAATCAGTCCTCGCTGCGGGGCTCTGTGCAATAGGCAGCCAGTTCGACCGCCAGGGCGTCGAGGCCGAGACGGATCTCGCGCAAGTCCAGTCGTTGGCCGCTGGACACGAGCGTTTCGGTGGCCGGCGCAACGCCCCCGAGCCGGGGCTCGTCGGTCGGTTCGTGGCTGGTCTCAGGGCGGGGCTCGGCGAATGGATCGAGTTGCAACAGGTTGCCGCCGCTCTGGCTGATGCGCTCGCGCATCTCGCGCACGGCTTCGAGCGCGCTGGAAGACTCGCGCGAGGAGGCCTTGGGCAGGGCGGCGAGTTGCTGGCGGGCGCCGGCGATCGTGAAGCCCTGTTCGTAGAGCAGGGTGCGGATCAGGCGGATCAGTTCGATGTCGTGGCGCTGATAGTAGCGACGGTTGCCCCGGCGCTTGATCGGCTTGAGCGATTCGAACTCCTGCTCCCAGTACCGCAGCACATGCGACTTGACGTCACACAACTGGCCAACTTCCCCGATGGTGAAGTACCGCTTGCTGGGAATCGGCGGAAACGTGAATTCAGTCTTGCTCTGGGCCTTCATAGGTTTCCACCAGCGACTTGAGTTTCTGGCCGGCACGGAACGTCACGACCCGCCGGGCCGTGACGGGAATCATCTCCCCGGTGCGCGGATTGCGGCCGGGGCGTTCGTTCTTGTCCCGCAACTGGAAGTTGCCGAAACCCGACAGCTTGATGTCCTCGCCCGATTCCAGCACCTGTCGCATCTCCTCGAAGAAGAGATCGACGAAGTCCTTGGCCTCGCGCTTGTTGAGGCCGAGTTCGTTGTGCAGCGTTTCTACCAGATCCGCTTTCGTAAGAGCCATGTAAATCGGTTCCCGGGGTCAAGTCAACCGCGCAGCTCGACATCGTGCTGGCGGAGATGGTCGAGTATGTGATTGATTGTATCGGTAATTTCGTCGTCGGTGAGGGTGCGCTCGTCATTTTGGAACACGAGCTTCACCGCGAGTGACTGCTGGCCGTCGGTCACAGCCTCGCCCACATAGCGGTCGAACGGCTCGATCTGCGTCAGGAACTCGCCACCGGCATCGCGAATCGCGGCCGCGAGATCGGTGAACGCGAGCGATGTGGGCGTGACCAGCGCGAGATCCCGGCGGATGCGCGGAAACTTCGACAGCGGTGCGCTCTGCGGGAGCCCCCGCGCGTCGATACCGGCCAATGCCAGGCGCGCGGCGAACACCGGGCCCTTGAGGTCGAAGACCTTAAGCGTTTCCGGGTGCAGGGCGCCAATCTCGCCAACGGCGTGACCGTCGATCCGGATTTCTGCGCACTGGCCGGGGTGAAGGGCCGGGTGCTCGCCGGCATGGAAAGAGAGGGGCTCGCCCAGGCCAAGCCCTGCCAGCAGATCCTCGAGATCGCCCTTGATGTCGTAGAAGTCGACCGGGCGGGTCGCCTGACCCCATTGTTCGGGGGCGACATGTCCAGTGGCGACGAAGGCCAGTTCGCCGGTTTCGCGCGCCGCCTCGGCGGTCGAGCCGGCGAAGCGGTGGCCGGTCTCGAACAGGCGGATCGCCGGCTGCTGGCGCTTCTGGTTGTGGGCCACGGCCTCGAGCAGGCCCGGCCACAGGCTCTGGCGCATAACCGCCATCTGCGAGGCGATCGGGTTGGCCAGTTCGATGGCGGGGGTGCCCGGGGTGATCACCGCATCGAGATCGCGGTCGACGAAGCTGTAGGTGATCGCCTCGAAGTAGCCGCGGTCGGCCATGAGATCGCCGATGCGCGTGGTGGTGTTGGTGGTCGCCGCGGGCAGGCCGATCTCCGGGGTCATGCGCGTGATCGGCGCGCGGAACTCGTCGTAGCCGATCAAGCGCGCCAGCTCCTCGAGCAGGTCCTCGGGAATGGCGAGATCGAAGCGTCGAGTCGGCGGCACCACGCTGAGCACGTTGCCTTTAGCCGTGACCTTGCAGCCTAGGCGGGTGAGGAGATCGGCGGCGCGGTCGGTCGCCACCGGCAGGCCCAGGCGGCGCTCGGCCCAATCCATGTCCAGCGTGATCGCGGCCGGGGCAGGCAACTCACGGCCGCCGGTCGCCTCGAACACCGGGCCGGGCTGGCCACCGAGCATCTCGGTGATCAACTGGGCGGCACGGTCGATCGCCTGGCGCGGCAGGCTGGGGTCGACGCCGCGCTCGAAGCGGAAGGCGGCATCGGTGGTCAGGCCGAAGCGCCGCGCACGGCCGGCGACCGCCTCGGGGGTGAAGTGGGCGGACTCGAGCACGATGCGGCGGGTCTCGCCGGAGACGCCCGAGGGGGCGCTGCCGATAACGCCGGCCAGCGCGATCGGGTTGGCGGCATCGGCCACCACCAGGCAGTCGTCCTCGAGCGTCAGCTCCTGCTCGTTCAGGCCGACCATTTTCTCGCCGGCCTTGGCCCAGCGCACGCGGATGTCACCGTCGAGCTTGTCGGCGTCGAAGGCGTGCATCGGCTGGCCGGTCTCGAGCATGACGTAGTTCAAGAGATCGACGATCGGCTCGACCGTCGAGACGCCGGCGCGGCGCAGGCGCTCGGCGATCAGCAGGTCGGTATCATTACGGGCCGGGATATCCTCGATCACCTGGGTGAGGTAGACCGGGCAGGCATCGGCCGCTTCGATGGCCGCCGCGCGGGTCGAATCGGTGGCTGACGTGGGCGCTTGGGTTTCCGGTGCGGTAAGCGTGGCGTCGAACAGGGCGCTGCATTCCTGGGCCAGGCCCGCGATCGACAGCACGTCACCGCGGTTGGGGGTTATCCCGAGCTCGATCACGGCATCATCGAGATCCAGCCACTCGCGCAGGTCACGGCCCACCGGCGCGTCGGCCGGCAGCTCGAGCAGGCCGTCGCGGGCGCTTGCCAGGCCCAGCTCATCGGCGCCGCAGAGCATGCCGTGGGACGGCTCGCCGCGCAGCTTGGCTTGTCTGATCTTCATGCCGCCGGGCAGGGTGGCGCCCACCCGGGCGAGCGGGGCGCGTAGCCCTTCGCGGACGTTGGGTGCGCCGCAGACGACCTGCCAGGTGGTCTCGCCGTCGAAGACCTCGGTGACGCGCAGCTTGTCGGCATCCGGGTGCGGGCGGACGGTCTTGACCTCGGCGACGACGACATTGTCGAAGGCCGGGGCGGCCGGCTCGATGGCGTCGACCTCGAGGCCCGCCATGGTCAGGCGGTGGGCCAGCTCGTGGGTGTCGACCTGAGGGTCAATCCAGGTTCTCAGCCAGTTCTCGGAAAAAAGCATCGCGTGTCAGGTCCTCGGGCCTTGGTCCGGTCGGCCATTCTTGATAGCGGCCGGGCACACAAATCATTGCAGGCTCGGTCGCCGGAGCGGCCGAGCGGGAATCGGGTTACTGGAATTGGCGCAAGAAGCGCAGGTCATTCTCGAAGAATGCGCGCAGGTCGTCGACCCCGTAGCGCAACATCGCCAGGCGCTCGACGCCCATGCCGATGGCGAAACCGCTCACCTCGGCCGGGTCCAGACCCACCGAGCGCAGCACGTTGGGGTGGACCATGCCGGCGCCCAGCACCTCGATCCAGCCGGTCTTCTTGCACACGCGGCAGCCCTCGCCACCGCAGTGGACGCACTGGATGTCGACTTCCGCGGACGGCTCGGTGAAGGGGAAGAACGACGGGCGCAGGCGGATCGGCAGGTCCTCGCGCTCGAACAGGGCGGCGAGGAAGGTCTCCAGCGTGGCGCGCAGGTCGGTGAAGCGCACGTTCTCGTCGAGGTAGAGCACCTCGATCTGGTGGAACATCGGCGAGTGCGTCATGTCCGAGTCGCAGCGGTAGACGCGACCGGGGGCGATCACCTTCAGTGGCGGCTTGGTCTCCTGCATGGCACGGATCTGCACCGGCGAGGTGTGGGTGCGCAGCAGGTGGTTGGCGTCGAAATAGAAGGTGTCGTGCATCGCCCGGGCCGGGTGGCTCTCGGGGATGTTCAGGGCGGTGAAGTTGTGCCAGTCGTCCTCGATCTCCGGGCCTTCGGCGACGCGAAAGCCCATCGCCTGGAAGATCGCGGAGACGCGCTCGGTGATCTGGGTGACCGGGTGCTTGGCACCGGGCGGGCGGCGACGGCCGGGCAGGGTGACGTCGATGGTCTCGGCACTGAGCTTGGCCTTGAGCGCCTCGGCCTGCAGCGTCTCGCGACGGCCCTTGAGTGCACCGATGACGCGATCCTTGACCGCATTGATGGCTGCGCCCTTTGTCTTGCGCTCCTCGGGGTCGAGCTGGCCCAGGGTCTTCATCTGGGCCGTGATCGAGCCCTTCTTGCCGGTGTATTCGACCCGCAGGGTTTCCAGCGCATCAAGGCTGTCGGCCGCCTCGATGCGAGCGAGTGCGTCGTTCTCCAGGGCGTCCAGGGAGTTGCTCACCGCCTACGTGCTCCTATCCGTTTGTCTCGTTACCACCCTTTGCCGGAAATCCGTGCGTGAACGGCTGTCCGGCAAAGAGCGTTATTGTGGCGTAAAAGCCAGTAAAATCAATGCCTTCAACGAAAAAAGGCGCCGTGGGGCGCCTTCGAGAAGAACGGGGATGGGGCGGCCCGTGACCGCCCCGTTCCGTGACTGATCGAAATCAGCCGGCCAGGGCGGCCTTCGCCTTCTCGGCCAGGGCGGCAAAGCCCGGCTTGTCGTGCACCGCGATGTCGGCGAGGACCTTGCGGTCGACCTCGACGTTGGCCTTGTTCAGGCCATCGATCATCCGGCTGTACGACAGGCCGTTGTTGCGCGCCTCGGCGTTGATACGGGC
>JAFGUH010000197.1 GCA_016938615.1 Halothiobacillaceae bacterium
ACCCGCAACATGGTCACCGGCGCCTCGACCGCCGATCTGGCGGTGATCCTGATCGACGCGCGCAAGGGTGTTCTGGCCCAGACGCGGCGCCATTCCTATCTCGTCCACCTGCTCGGCATCCGCCATATCGTCCTGGCGGTGAACAAGATGGATCTGGTGGATTACGATCAGGCGACCTTCGACGCCATCGTGGCCGATTACAAAACCTTCGCCGACAGTATCGGCATCGAGGGTTTCACCGCGATCCCGATCTCGGGCTTCAAGGGCGACAACATCATCGGCCCGAGCGAGAAGACGCCGTGGTACAAGGGACCCTCGCTGCTGCCCTATCTCGAAGCGGTCGAAGTCGACGTGACCTCGGATCAGGCGCGCCCGTTCCGGATGCCAGTGCAATGGGTGAACCGCCCGAACCTCGATTTCCGCGGCTTCTGCGGCCTGATTGCCTCGGGCAGCGTGCGTCCGGGCGACGAGGTGCGGGTGCTGCCCTCGGGCAAGACCTCGAAAGTCGCGCGGATCGTGAGCCTTGAGGGCGACCGCGATCTGGCCGTGGCGGGCGAATCCACCACGATCACGCTGGCCGATGAGATCGACTGCTCGCGCGGTCAGGTGATCGTCGCCGCGAAAGAGCCGCTGGAAGTCGCCGACCAGTTCGAAGCGACGCTCGTCTGGATGGATGAGAACGAACTGGTGCCCGGCCGCGCCTATTGGCTCAAGATCGGCACGCAGACCGTCTCGGCCACCATCGCGCAACCGAAATACGAGGTGAACGTCAACACGCAGGAGCATCTTGCGACGAAGACGCTGGACCTGAACGCGATCGGCGTGGCGAACATCACCACCGATCGCGAGATCCCGTTCGCACCCTATGCCGAGAACCGCGATCTGGGCGGGTTCATCCTGATCGACAAGATGACCAACCAGACCTCGGCGGCCGGCATGATCAACTTCGCGCTGCGCCGGGCCCAGAACATCCACTGGCAGGCGACCGATATCGGGCGCGAGCATCATGCCAACATGAAGCACCAGAAACCCGCCGTTGTCTGGCTGACGGGCCTCTCGGGCTCGGGCAAATCGACCATCGCCAATATCGTCGAGAAGAAGCTGGCGCGGATGAACCGCCACACATTCCTGCTCGATGGCGACAACGTGCGCCACGGGCTGAACAAGGATCTGGGCTTCACCGAGGCCGACCGCGTGGAGAATATCCGTCGCGTCGGAGAGGTC
>JAFGUH010000198.1 GCA_016938615.1 Halothiobacillaceae bacterium
CGATATGCATTGCGCCAGGCCAAGCCTGGGGAAGGAGGACGGGTGACGTAGCCATCACCAAAACCTTCCGCAGCGGACCCAGCAGGTGAGAGTCCTGCACGGCAAAGGCTGGCCACCAGCCGGGAGTGAGTCTTGCGTGCAGTGGCGGGGCGACTCGCCCCACGAAGCGTAGACAGCGAGCACGCGAGCCGCGCGATTGAGCCTCGAAAGGTCCATATAGTCGAGGGAGCCCTCGGCCTTACATAGCGCGAGGGCAGCATCGGAGCGCCGTTAGCGGCCTGGCGCCGAGATCCCTCCGGGGTCTGGTGAGAGTGCGGCGCACGCGCAAGGGTCCGCCCAGGAACCTGGGAGATCCCACCGTTTCCGCGGAGTGTAGCCGGAGGGGGCCACCGGCGAACAAGGGTCCAGGCCCACGGGCGCAGGCGCCGGCCACCTGTGGGAGCGAAGGACGGGCGCCAACGCGGTACGGCCGAGCGAAGGCAACGAAGCGAGGCCGGAGGGACGGTGGGGAGTCGGAGCGCCCTGATAGTACCGGTGATGTGGGGGAACCATCCCGAGGGACCCCGCGGAGGGAAGGGGGGCGCCGGGGACACGGAACCGCTGGAGGGAAAGATCACGGAACCACTGACGTCCGATACGGTCTCTACGAAACGACAGCGGATAGCAGAACTGGCACGAGAGGATCCGAAGCGGGCCTTCCGGAGTCTGGCCCATCACATCGACGTCGAGTTTCTGCAGGAGGCCTTCCGTCGCACACGCAAGGACGGCGCAACGGGAGTGGACGGCCAGACGGCGAGCGAGTACGAAGAGCGACTGGAGGAGAACCTCCGCTCGCTGCTCGACCGCTTCAAGTCGGGCCGCTACCACGCCCCGCCGGTGCGCCGCACCTACGTGCCCAAAGGCGACGGGAGCCAGCGGCGGCCCATCGGGATACCGACCTTCGAGGACAAGGTGCTGCAACGGGCGGTGGTCATGGTGCTGGAGGCCGTCTACGAGCAGGACTTTCTGCCTTGCTCGTACGGCTGTCGGCCGGGCCGCTCGGCACACCACGCGCTGGACGACCTCTGGCAGGGATTGATGTCGGTGGGAGGCGGCTGGGTTCTGGAAATCGACATCAAGAGCTTCTTCGACTCGCTTTCGCACTCCCAGCTTCGCGGGATTCTCGACCAGCGGGTGCGCGACGGCGTGCTGCGTCGAATGATCGACAAGTGGCTTGCGGCCGGTGTGATGGAGGGGACGACGCTCAGTTACCCCGACGCCGGCACTCCGCAAGGTGGAGTCGTCTCCCCGCTTCTGGCGAACATCTACCTTCACGAGGTCCTGGACGGGTGGTTTGCACGGGACGTGAAGCCGCGGCTGCGAGGCCGCGCCTTCATGGTCCGCTATGCAGACGATCTGGTCATGGTCTTCGCGCGCGAGGACGATGCGCGT
Source organism: Halothiobacillaceae bacterium (assembly GCA_016938615.1). Taxonomy (GTDB): domain Bacteria; phylum Pseudomonadota; class Gammaproteobacteria; order Halothiobacillales; family Halothiobacillaceae; genus Guyparkeria. The sequence continues at coordinate 1,432 of JAFGUH010000198.1, forward strand.
CGGGTTCTGGACGTGCTGCCGAAGCGACTCGGTCGGTACGGCCTCACCCTCCACCCCACCAAGACGAGGCTTCTGGAGTTCCGACCGCGCAGTGGCGGGACCCCGCGGCCGCACAACGGCGACAAAGGCAGCTTCGACTTCCTCGGATTCACCCATTACTGGGGGCGAGGGCGGCGAGGATTCTGCTGGGTGGTGAAGCGGAAGACGGCTGGCAGCCGTTTCGGGCGGGCGCTCAAGCGGGTGTACGAATGGTGCCGCAGGCACCGCCATGCACCCGTGCCCGAGCAGCATCAGCAGCTCGTGGGAATGCTACGGGGGCACGGCAACTACTACGGGATTCGTGGCAACTCCGAGGCACTGTCCCGTTTCCACGAGGCGGTGAAACGGGCCTGGCAGAAGTGGCTCAACCGCCGCTCCAACAAGGCCCGCATGACGTGGGAGCGTTTCAAGGGGTTACTGAAGCGCTACCCGCTTCCGTCTCCGGTGGTCCGTCACTGGGGTCGGCCTTGCGCAGCAAATCCGTGACCTGACGAGCCGGATGCGGGAAACCCGCAAGTCCGGATCCGTGGGAGCCCTGGGCGGGCAACCGCCCAGGGCCACCCGGCACGTCCCGCTC
>JAFGUH010000199.1 GCA_016938615.1 Halothiobacillaceae bacterium
ATCGCGACGTCGATCCGCGGACGTCCCAGCTCGGCGCGGGGAATCGCCTCGACGCCGACCACCCGTCCCCGTTTGTCCCATTTTGGCTGAATTCCCATCAGATGCATGACCTGCGATTCCATGACCCCCTCGTGCCGAATGGTCTCGACGGCCCAGATGTTGTAGGCAAGCTTGTCCGGGTAGCGTCCGTGCCGTTTTCGGTAGCCGTCGATCAGCTCTTTCGCCAGTTTTACCCCTGCCTGATACGTGGCCTTGGACGGAATGCGCGAGGCGTCGAAGGCGTAGAAATTCTTGCCGGTCGGCAATGAGTCGGGGTTTCTGATCGGGTCGTTTCCCTGCGCGGCGGGTACGTAGCGTCCGGCCAGCGCCGCGAGGAGCGCGTCGAGCTCCGCCTTCGCACTTTGCTCGATTCTTTTGCTCATTTCGGCGATCCGTTTTTCCCGCGCGTCGGCGGTTAAACTGTCGTCGATCGAGACGATCGCCTCCGCGGTGCTCTGGATGGCCGCCGCGTCGGGCGCCTTGCCGAACGTGTGGAGGCCGAACGGGGTCGTCGTTTCGGCGATATCCTTGATATGGTGTTCGAGTTCCTCCATCTCGTCGTCCGTTTTGATCTCTGCGAGCTTCAGATCGGTCAGCATTCCGGTCTTTTTCGCGAGGGCGTTGATCTCGGCAAGCTTCGACGCGGCAAGGGAGGCACTCTTCTCGCGGGCGGCGTTATGGTCGCTGATGAGCGAGGCGAGTTCTTTGAGTTCCCGGTTCATGCCGGCCTTGTCGTAAGGCGGCGTCATGTGGTCGATGGCGACGCCCATGCCCCGCCGTTTGGCCTGGATGCCCTCGCCGACGTCATCGACGATGTACGGGTAAATATTGGGCAAATCCTGAATCAGTGTCTCGGGGGGGTCTTCGGGGCCAAAACCCGCCTCCCGGCCGGAGAGCCACTCGTGGGTGCCGTGGGTGCCGACATGGACGACGGCGTCCGCCTGGAACCAGCGCTTGAGCCAGAGGTAAAAGGCGATGTACTGATGGTGCGGAGGGAGCGTAACGTCGTGGTAGAGTTTGACTGCATCCTGCGACCAGCCCCGCGCGGG
>JAFGUH010000200.1 GCA_016938615.1 Halothiobacillaceae bacterium
CGCTTGGTGCCGAACAGAAGCAGCACGATGGCGAGAATGATCAGCCAGTGCCAGATGCTAAAAGTACCCATGATCGCGATCTCCTACAGGTGTTCAGTCAATCTTGTGTGCGCCGGGCCTTTTCTTCAAGGCCCGACAGTCCGAAGCGGCGGTCGAGCTCCGCGAGCACGTCCGCCGGGGTCAGGTTGGCGTCGGCCAGTAGCACCAGGCTGTGGAACCACAGGTCGGCCATCTCGTTGATCAGTTCGTCTCGGTCGTCGCCCACCGCGGCGAGCGCGACCTCGACCCCTTCCTCGCCCACCTTCTGGGCGATCTTGGCACGGCCCTTTTTGTACAGGCTAGCCACGTAGGAGTTGTCCGCATCAGCGCCCTTGCGCGCTTCGAGCAGCGTCGCCAGCCGATCGAGCACCTCGGCCGAGGAGACGGGCGTCGGATCAGCGGTCGCCATAGATCGCTCCCGGTGATTTCTTCACCTCGTCGGTCACCTGCCAGCGCCCGCCTTCCAGGCGGCGGTAGAAGCACGACTCGCGACCGGTGTGGCAGGCGATGCCGCCTCGCTGCTCGATCGACAGCAGCAGCACATCCCCGTCGCAGTCGAGCCGGATCTCGCGCAGCGTCTGGGTGTGGCCGCTCTGCTCGCCCTTGTGCCAGAGTTTCTGGCGCGAGCGCGAAAAGTACACCGCTTCGCCCAGCTTGACCGTTTTTTCGACCGCCTCGCGGTTCATCCAGGCAAACATCAATACCCGGCCGCTCTCGGCGTCCTGGGCGATCGCCGGCACCAGGCCATCGGCATCGAAGGCGATGGCCTCGATCCAGTCGGCACGGTGTGCCGGGGACGTGTCCTTGGAGGTAGTCACCTGGGATTGGGTCACGGGCGAGTCGTCATTGAAACGGTGGGCGGGCGGCGCCGGAGTATATCAGGGATACCAGGAAAACCTCAGCGCCGCGCCGGGTCAGTCCCGCACCTCGATCCCGGCCCGGGCCATCACGGCCTTGGCCTCGCTGATGCTGTGGGTGCCGAAGTGGAAGATGCTGGCGGCCAGCACTGCATCGGCATGGCCGTCGAGGATGCCCTCGGCGAGGTGCTCGAGATTGCCCACGCCGCCGGAGGCGATCACCGGAATTGGGACGACGTCGCTGATCGCGCGGGTCAGCTCCAGGTCGAAACCCTGCTGCATGCCGTCGCGGTCCATGCTGGTGACCAGCAGCTCGCCGGCACCCAGATCGGCCATGTGCCGGGCCCACCGGATCGCATCCAGCCCGGTCGGATTGCGCCCGCCGTGCGTGAAGATCTCCCAGCGCGGCGGTTCGTCCTCGGCCGAGACCCGCCGCGCATCGATGGCCACCACGATGCACTGCGAGCCGACCGCGTCGCTCATCTCCTTGATGCGCTCGGGGTGATGCACGGCCGCGGTGTTGATCGAGACCTTGTCGGCCCCGGCGTGCAGCAGGCGGCGCACGTCGGCCAGCGTGCGAATGCCGCCGCCGACGGTCAGCGGGATGAACACCTCGGCGGCGACCGCCTCGACCACGTGCAGCATGGTCTCGCGCCCCTCGTGGGAGGCGGAGATGTCGAGGAAGGTCAGTTCGTCGGCGCCGGCCTGGTTGTAGCGGCGCGCCGCCTCGACCGGGTCGCCCGCGTCGCGCAGGCCCTCGAACTGCACGCCCTTGACCACGCGGCCCTCGGCCACGTCCAGGCAGGGAATGATGCGTTTGGCAAGACCCATGATCTATTCGGAAAACGGCGGAATGCCCGCGCGGTCGTCGATGCGCTTTTGCGCCGCTTGAAGTTCGATGCTGCCCTCGTAGAGCGCCCGGCCGATGATCGCGCCGGAGACGCCGTCGTCGGCCGCATCGATCAGCAGATCGATGTCGTTCATGTCGGTCACGCCGCCCGAGGCGATCACGGGGACCCGGACCGACTTTGCCAGCTTGCGGGTCGCCTCGATGTTCGCGCCCTGCATCATGCCGTCGCGCGAGATGTCGGTGAACACGATCGCGGCCACGCCATCCTGCTCGAAACGCTGCGCCATGTCGTAGACGTCGTGATGCGAGAGCTTCGACCAGCCGTCGATGGCCACCTTGTCGTCACGCGCGTCCAGGCCGACGATGATGTGGCCCGGGAAGGCGAGGCAGACGTCCTCGACGAAGTGCGGCTCGGAGACGGCCTTGGTGCCGATGATCACGAACGCCACGCCAAGCTCGAGGTACTGCTCGATGGTCGCCTCGTCTCGGATGCCGCCGCCGACCTGGATCGGCAGGTCCGGGAAGGCCTCGCAGATCGACTTGATCACCTCGCGATTCTTGGGGCTGCCGGCGAAGGCGCCGTCCAGGTCCACGAGATGCAGGCGCCGTGCGCCAGCCTCCACCCAGCGGCCGGCGACGGCGACGGGGTCATCGGAAAAGACGGTGTCGTCTTCCATGCGCCCCTGGCGCAGGCGCACGCATTTGCCTTCCTTGAGGTCGATGGCGGGGATCAGGAGCATGATTTGGCGTCCTCGGTACGCATGAAGTCGTGAGTCGTGAAAGGGGGCGGTCAGGACCGGGGTCCCGACCAGCGGGTAAAATTGGCCAGCAGCGTCAGGCCGTCGTCGGCGCTCTTTTCCGGATGCGCCTGGATGGCAAAGACGAAATCGTCGGCCAGCGCGGCGCAGTAGGTCTGGCCGTAGGTCGCGGTGGCCACGGATTGGGACGGGTCCGTCGGCTCGCAGTAGTAGCTGTGTACGAAGTAGAAGCGCGCGTCCTGGCGGATTCCGTCGAACAGCGGGTGCTCGTGGGCCTGGTGCAGCTGGTTCCAGCCCATCTGCGGCACCTTGAGGTGCGCGTCGCCCGGCTCGAAGCGTTTGACCTGGCCCGGGAACCAGCCCAGCAGGTCGACCCCGTCGTTTTCCTCGGAACGATCAAGCAGTACCTGCATGCCCATGCAGATGCCGAGAAACGGCCGGGTGCGCGCCGCCTCGCGCAGGGCCTCGGGCAGCTGACGTTCCTCGAGCTTGGCCATGCACTGGGCTGCCGCGCCCTGGCCGGGGAAGACCACCTTCTCCGAGTTGAGAATCACCTCGGGGGCGTCGGTCAGTACCACGTGGGCATCACTCGGGGCGACGTGCTCGATGGCCTTGACCACCGAGCGCAGGTTGCCCATGCCGTAGTCGACCACCGCAATCTGCATCAGAGAGAACCCTTGGTCGACGGGATGTTGTCGGCCTGGCGCTCGTCGGCGCTCAAGGCCATGCGCAATGCCCGGCCGAAGGCCTTGAACATGGTCTCGGCCTGGTGGTGCGCGTTGCGCCCGCGGAGGTTGTCGACGTGCAGCGTGGCGCCGGCGTGGTTGACGAAGCCGCGGAAGAACTCCTCGACCAGCTCGGTCTCGAAGCGGCCGATCAGCGAGCGGGTAAAGTCGCAGTGGAATTCCAGGCCCGGGCGACCGGAGAGGTCGATCACTACCCGCGAGAGCGCCTCGTCGAGCGGGACGTAGGCGTGCCCGTAGCGGACGATGCCGCGCTTGTCGCCGACGGCCTTGGCCACCGCCTGGCCAAGCACGATGCCGCAGTCCTCGACCGTGTGGTGGTCGTCGATCTCGGTATCGCCATCGCAGGTCAGCGTGATGTCGATCAACCCGTGGCGAGCCACCTGGTCGAGCATGTGTTCGAAGAAGGGGACGCCGGTTTGCAGGCGAGAGGCTCCCCCGCCGTCGAGGTTGATCTCCAGGGAGATGCGAGTCTCGTTCGTCTCGCGGCGGATCTGCGCTGTGCGTGCCATGGTCGGTTCGCGTCTCGGGCGGGTGTGTGTACGAGGGTTGGAAAACGGTTAATGCCCCCGAGCATACAATGCCCACCGCCACACGTCAGCCTTATCAACGCGAAACCTGTGCCTCGGCCACCCAGGGCCACCCAGGGCCACCCGTCCCGGGGTTGACCACGACGACGTTTTGCCGTTAAATGCGCAGCCTCGCTGCCCGGCGATGGCGCCAAACACATTGCTAGCGGTGAGCGGATTCGGCCAGATAGCTCAGTTGGTAGAGCAGGGGATTGAAAATCCCCGTGTCGGGGGTTCGATTCCCTCTCTGGCCACCACGACACGAAGGCCCCTGATTCGAGCGGATCGGGGGCCTTTCTCGTTCCGGGTGCGCGGTATGCTGCTCGTCCACCGTGCCGGAGGGGGCGCATGCGCAAGATCATCCACGTCGACATGGACGCGTTCTATGCCTCGGTCGAGCAGCGCGACCAGCCGGCGTTGCGTGGTCGACCGGTGGTGGTCGGCGGGGATCCGGCCGGACGAGGCGTGGTCGCGGCAGCGAGCTACGAGGCGCGTCAGTTTGGCATCCACTCGGCCATGCCGGCGGCGCGCGCGGCACGCGCCTGTCCGGATGTGGCCTTCCTGCGGCCGCGCTTCGATGTCTACCGCGCGGTCTCGCGCCAGATCCACGAGGTGTTCCGGCGCTACACCGACCGGATCGAGCCGCTTTCGCTCGACGAGGCGTACCTCGACGTCAGCGACAGCCCGGCCTGCCGCGGCTCGGCCACCCTGATGGCGCGCGAGATCAAGGCGGCGATACGTGAGACCACCGGGCTGGTCGCCTCGGCGGGCGTGTCCTACAACAAGTTCCTCGCCAAGCTCGCCTCCGACGTGGACAAGCCCGACGGTCTCTATGTGATCGATCCCGAGGCCGCGCCCGGGTTCATCGAGGCGCTGCCGGTGGGCGAGTTCCACGGCGTCGGCCCGGCGACCGAAAGGCGCATGAAGTCTCGCGGTATCCACACAGGCGGCGACCTGCGCCAACACGAATTGCACGAGCTGGTCGAGTGGTTCGGCAAGGCCGGACGACACTACTACCAGATCGCGCGTGGCATCGACGAGCGCCCGGTGCAGAGCCGGCGCGAGCGCAAGTCGCTGGGGCACGAGACCACCTACCCGAACGACCTGATCGGCCGCGAGGCGGTCGAGGCATCCCTGCCGCCACTGGCCGAGCGGGTGGCCCGCGACCTGGCGGCGCGCGAGCTGGTCGCCTACACGGTCACGCTCAAGGTGAAGTACGCGGACTTCGTTCAGATTACCCGCCGACGCACCTTCACCCGGCCACTGTCGTCGGCCGGCGAGTTACTGGGAGCCTTGCCGGGGTTGCTCGATGACACCGAGGCCGGTCGCCGACCCATTCGCCTGCTGGGCGTGACCTGTTCGGGATTCGAGGCCCAGGAGGCGCAGCCGCTGAGGGAGCTTGATCTCGGATGGTCGTCGGCGGCGGGATCGCCCGTCGTATAGTCTCGGTATGACGTGTCCACTCCCGGCCTCGTCCCGCCTGCCCCGTAGGCCTGTCCATGCCGCTTGAAATCAGCCTGATGACGGTTTTTCTCGCCGCGATGGCCACCGCACTCGCAACGGGGCTCGGTGCCATCCCGCTCGCCTACGCCCGGCGCGTGGACGAACGCTGGCTTGCGGTTGGCGCCGCGATGGCGGCGGGCCTGATGCTCGCGGCCAGCCACAGCCTGGTCGCCGAGGGCAGCGCGATCGGCTCGTGGCGTACGCTGGCGGGCATGGCCTCGGGCCTGGCGATGGTGGTGATTGCAGACCGCTGGCTCGATCGACGCCATAAAGCAGACGTCAGTGACCTGCAGGGGGCAGATGCCAAGAAGGCGCTGATGATCGTGGGCGTGATGACGATCCATTCCTTTGCCGAGGGCGTCGGCGTCGGGGTCTCCTACGGCGGGGGCGAGGAACTGGGGATGTTCATCACCGCGGCGATCGCCGTGCACAACATCCCGGAGGGTCTGGCGATCGCCCTGGTGCTGGTTCCTCGCGGTGTGCCGGTATGGCAGGCGGCGGGCTGGGCGATCTTCTCCAGCCTGCCGCAGCCGTTGATGGCGATCCCGGCCTATCTGTTCGTCCGCACTTTCGAGCCCTTCCTGCCGATCGGGTTGGGCCTGGCGGCCGGGGCGATGATCTGGATGGTGTTTGCCGAGCTGTTGCCCGACGCCAATCGCGGATTGTCGACCACGCGCGTAGGGACAGTGGTAGCGCTGTCGTTCATGGCAATGTTCGCCTTGCAGCTCGTGATCGCCGGCTAGATTGAGCGTGAGGGCGCGCGAGTTTTCTAATATGTGATGATCGGGATATTTCCCTTATAGATCAGTCACTCCCTGGGCGCGGAATGGATTGAATTCGGTCGCGTTCGCGGGCATGCTGAAGGCATGAGCCGTAATTGTAAGAGGGCAGGGCCATGGCGATGAATGGAGAAGGGGATAGGCGCCAGCTGGCGCGTGCCGTGAGTTTCGCACTGCTGGCCGCTGGGCTGGCGTTGCCGTTGATCGGTTGGGCCGTCGACCCGCCGGCTGCCGTCCAGCAAGATTTGTATGAGAATGGCGGGGTGGAGCACTGGTTGCCGAAGGCGGAAAAGGGCGAGATCTTCGCCCAGTATGTGGTCGGTCACATGTATTGCGCCGGCAAGCGGGTCGAGCAGGACTACGCCCAGGGCATGCGCTGGTACCGGGCCGCCGCCGAGGCGGGTTTCGCGCCCAGCCAGCTTGCGGTGGGCACGATGTATTTCGAGGGCGAGGGAACGGAACGCGACGTGGCCGAAGCGGCGCGCTGGTTCAAGCGCGCGGCCGAGAAGGGCTATGCGCGCGCGCAGAGCAACCTCGCAGCGCTCTACCTGGGCGGCGACGGCGTTGAGCCTGACTACGAGAAGGCGCTGCACTGGTACAGCGAAGCCGCCGCCCAGGGGCACCTGGTGGCGCGCTACAACCTCGCGATGATGTACGCCCACGGCCTGGGTATGGACAAACCGGACTACGTCGCGGCCTACGGGCTCTTGAGCCCGATGGTGGAGAACGGTCACCGCGCGGCCGACGAACTGATGCAGTCGTTCCTCGGCGAGATGAGCGAGGAGGATCTCGCGGCGGCCCGGGCGCTTTCCAAGGAACTCGGCAAACAGGGGCAGATGAAGGTGGCTCTCGCTCAGCGCGCCGCTAGGCACTGATCGTCCGGCCTCGGTCGGCGATCCGCCACGAACCGAAACGGCGCCCTTCCCGGGGCGCCGTTTTTCGTCTGCAGACTTTCCTTAGAGCAGAGGCGAGGTCAGCCGGGCGATGTTCTGCAGGAGGATTCGCCCTCGGGCCCGCTCTGCCCATGGGCCAGCGTGAAGCTGCCGGCAGGCGCGGCGGTAGACCTCGATCTGGTCCGCGAAGCGCGCGGCGGTCTCGCTGGAGTAGCACAGCACGCCCAGCTCGGCATTGATCAGCGAGGAGCGCACGTCGAGGTTGGCGCTGCCGACCAGTGAGAGTCGACCGTCGCAAAGCGTGATCTTGGTGTGCAGCAAACGGGTTGGGTGTCGACGGATGCATACGCCGGCATCCAGCAACTCGTCGAAATAAGACTCCTGGGCGAGCTGTACCAGGGGGTGATCGAGCGTCTCGGGCAGGATCAACTCGCAGTGCACGCCGCGTCGGGCGGCGGCCTTGAGGGCGTCGAGAGTGGATTCGTCGGGCACGAAATACGGCGTGACGATCTCAATACGCTCGGTCGCCGCGTGAATCAGTCCCAGCAGCAATTGCTGCAACAGGGGTTCGGGGTATTCCGGTCCGCTGGGCAGACCGATGCAGGACTCGTGACCGGCGGTGCGGGGGGCGGGGAAATGCGATTCGGTATCCAGCAGCATGCCGGTTTCCAGGTGCCAGTCGCCCGCGAACACGGCTTGCAGTTCCAGCACTACCGGCCCTTCAATCCGCATCATGACGTCCTCGTAAACGCGCCCGGGTCGGAATTCCGGGTCGACGAGGTTCATCGAACCCGCGTAGCCCAGCCGGCCATCGATCACCACCAGCTTGCGATGGTTGCGCAGATCGAAGCGGGCCGACTTGCGCGGCAGCTTGCTGCGCGGGAAGGCCTGGCCGACCTCGATGCCGAGCCGGGCCAGCGCCTTGATCTCGCGCATGCCCTCCTTCGAGCCGAAGTCGTCGACGATCAGTCGGACGGCCACGCCGCGGGCGACGGCCCGTTCGAGCGCGTCGAACACGCCCCGCGTCGCTGTGTCGATCACCGCGATGTAGAAGGTTAGGTGGACGTGGTGGCGCGCCTGATCGATCTCGCAGATCAGCTCGGCGGCGAAGGCGTCCATCGAATCGAGCAGCCCGATCCGGTTGCCGTCGAACAACGGGAACTGCCGCCAGCGGCGCACCATCTGGTCGACGGCGGCGAATCGGGCCGGCAGGTTGCCGCTGCCCTGGGGCTCGACGCTTGCCAGGCGATCGGTGATCGGCCGGAGTGTGTGCGCGAGGCGGGCGATCTTCTCGCTGCGGTCGCGGGACAGGCGCGGGCGGCCGATCAGCAGGTACATCACCAACCCGACGATCGGCAGGAAAAACAGCAGCAGCAACCAGGCCGTGGCCGCCGTGGGCGGTCGTCGCATCGGCACAATGAACAGCGCGCCCAGGCGGATCGTCCATTCCAGCAGGACGTAGAGCTGGGCAACGGGTGAGTCGAGCGCGAACATCAGCGCGCCCCGCCCCCGGAGGCGCGCGTGAGCACCCGGTCCATCGCCCGCGTGGTAAGCAGCCGCTTGAGCGCGGCAAACAGGTAGGTAGGCACCGTCACCGGGTAGCGGGCCCTGGGGCGCGGCGACTCGATCGCGTGGATCACCCGGCGCACGACGGCCGCTGGCGGAAGGGTGAAGGGCGCGGCCGGGCCCGGTTTCTTCAGCCGGTCCAACTGGCGTTCGTAGGCTCCGCGGTGTACCGAGCGCTGCCAGTCGATGTTCGCCTCGAAGGCGCGCTGGGCATTGGCGCGAAAACGCGAGGTGATCGGGCCGGGTTCGATCAATGACACGTCGATGCCGCTGCCGGCCAGTTCCAGGCGCAACGTGTCGCTTATCCCCTCCAAGGCGAACTTCGAGGCGACGTAGGCACCGCGGAAGGCCAGCGCGCTGATCCCCAGGACCGAGCTGTTCTGCACGATCCGGCCGAAGCCCGCCGCGCGCATCGACGGGATGACGAGATTGGTCAATTCGACCGTGCCCAGGAGGTTGGTCTCCAGCTGGGCGCGCAGGGTGTCGCGATCAAGGTCTTCCACCGCCCCCGGTTGGCCGTAGGCGCCGTTGTTGAACAGCGCCTCGATCGGTCCGCCCACGGCCTCTCGTGCGCCGGCCAGCCCGTGGCGGATCGATGCCGGGTCGTCGAGGTCCAGTTGCACGGTCGGGATGTGGGCATGTGGCCAGGCGGCAATATCATCGCTGTCTCGCATGCTGGCGACCACGCGGTGGCCTCGGCCAGCCAGTGTTTCCGCCGCCTGCCGGCCGATCCCGGATGAGCAGCCGGTGATCAGGATGCGGCGCGGGATCGGTGCGGAACGGGAACGCGGCACGGGTGTCTCCAGAGGTTGGTTGGTGTCGGCGTGATTGCGCCTGAGTTCACAGCACTTATACTCGGTGCTCGATTCGAATCACAATTATCAGACACGAGGTAAGGTTGCATGGCATTCGAGAATCAGGCGACCGTCCGGACCGGGGTTGATCGACTCGAGACCCACAAGGTCATCCGTAACACTTACATGATGCTGGCGCTGACCTTGCTGTTCTCGGCGGCGATGGCGACCGTGTCGCTGGTCGTCGGGGTACCGGCGTGGACTTCCCTGCTCACCCTGGGCGGGGCGCTGGCGCTGATCTGGTTCGTGCTGCCGCGCACGGCTCAAAGCGGGGCCGGCCTGGCGGTGGTCTTCGGCATCACCGGCCTGCTGGGCTTCGGTCTCGGCCCGATGTTGAGCCAGTATCTCGCGCTGCCCAACGGCGGGCAGATCGTCATGACCGCGCTCGGCGGCACCGGCGCGATCTTCCTCGGCCTATCGGGCTACGCGCTGGTCTCGCGCCGCGATTTCTCCTTCATGGGTGGCTTTCTGGTTGTCGGGCTAGTGGTCGTGCTGGCCGCGATGCTCGGTAATCTCTTCCTCGAGATTCCGGCCCTGTCGATGGCGATCTCCGCGGCCGTGGTGCTTTTGATGAGCGGCTTTATCCTCTACGACACCGGCCGGATGGTGAACGGTGGCGAGGACAACTACTTGCTGCTGACCGTCAGTCTCTACCTGAATATCTTCAACCTGTTCGTACATCTGCTCAGCCTGCTGGGCATGAGCCAGAACGACTGATCGACGACACGATCGGCAGGCGGCTCCTTGGCGACAAGGGGCCATTTTTTTGCCCCCGGGCTTTTCATTAAGGAAACTCTGCACGGATGCCATACCGCTGAAGCGCGCCTTGAGCCGGGCAGATGCAAGGCGATCGTCCGCCGCGGAAGGGTGATTCCTTTGCCAAGGACGACAACGCAGCAGGTGCCCGGCTCAAGGCGCGCCCTGCGGGGCTTGGCGAGTCGCCCGTGCTCCGCGTTGCGATGTCTTGCCGTGGCCACCGGCACGCCGGCGACCTCGCGCCTTGATCATGAACGACTCGCCAAGCCTTCAGTGGCATGGCATTCGTGCAGAGTTTCCTTAACGGGGCATCCCGACAGGAGGGTCGTCAATGGACCTGTGGATGAAGATTGGCATGGCCGTTTTGCTTGGTGCCGTGCTGCTGTTCCTGATCCCCCGCATCAAGCCGATGATGGCGGCGAGTCGCAAGGGCTCGCGCGAGGAGTGGCTCGGCGTGGCGTTGGTGCTGCTCGCGGTGGCCGGGTTTGTCGCCTTCCTGATGAGCACGCTCTAGGGAACTCTGCACGATCCGATGACGTCTCTGCGGGACTCCTGGCGCTTGGTTTTGGTTCGCACCTCCAATCTTCCGGGTACGTTCCGCACCAACAACCTCCTGAGAGATTCCCTAGAAAACCTTGCCGGCGCGACAGCGACGTCGTCCCTTCCCTAGCTTCCCTAGGGGGCCTTCGGCCCGTGCATGGATGGCCACCCAGCCCGCGAGCCCGCATCTCCTCGATGTGCGCCCCTGCACCCCCTTTTCCACGCGCTCCAGGTGGCCGCCTTTCTTGGAGTCTCTCGGCGATCATCGGGGGTCAAGTTTTCCTGTTCCGGGTCGATAAACCCTCCTGCCCGCAAGGGTCACGCGGTAACCGTCCGCGCCGTCAGTGTCGTAATGGGGCAGGAGAAGGCAATGCTTGCTTGGCTGAACCGATTCAGTTTGTCGCAGAAGAACATGGTGGGCTTCGCGCTTATCCTCGCCCTGATGGTGGGCATCGCCGTGCTCACCATGGTGAACATGAACAAGGTGGCTCACCAGGTTGAGGAGGTGGTCGAGCGCGGCCAGCCGGCGGCCTTCGCGGCCGATACCATTCGCATCCAGATCGAGCGGGCTGTCGGGGCACTGGGCTTCTACCTGCAGAGCCGTCGTGACGAGGATCTGGCACGCTTTCGCGACGCGCTCGAGAAGGTCGAGTCGGCGCGCGCGACGCTGGCCGGGTATCGCGGGGAGGGCAGCAACGCGCTGGGCGAGCGCATCGATCGTTTCGCCGCGACCGCGGAGAAGATCATCGAGATCTCGGGCGACGAGGCGACCAACAACCCGGGGATGCAGTACGCGAACCTGAACGCCAATCCCCTGCAGCGCGAGATTTCCGGGCTGCTGGGCCAGCTGCTCAACGCCGAGCAGAACGCCGATGCCAGCCGGTACTCGCGACGCCAGTTCGTGCTCGATCTGGCCCGTCTGCAGGGAGACTGGGGTAACGTGGTCGCCAGCCTGCGCGGCTACATGTCCTTCCGCTCGTCGGCCTTGCGCGAGAATTTCGATCTCTACGCCGGACAGGCCGTCGAGCGCGCGAAAAAACTCGCCGCGGACTACGACTATCTGCTGACCTTCGAGCAACTCGACGCGCTGGAACAGCTTAACGAGAAGCTGCCGCAATTCGTTGCGGCCGCCGAGAAAGCCTTCGACATCCACGCCTCCGAAAAATGGCGCATGGACGCCTATCTCGTACGCACCGAGCTCACGCCAATCTTCAAGCAGATCGAGCAGGACGTGGAATCGATCGTCGCGCGTGAACGCCGGGAAATCGGCGAGCGTTCCGAAAAGCTATCGGCTGCGTTGCAGTCCACCAGCAACTGGCAGATCGGGGCAGTGATCGCCGGAATCGTGGTGGTCGGTCTGTTGGCGCTGCTCTCGATCGTGATGATCTCGCGACCGCTCAAGCGTATTGCCGTTCGCATGCGTGACATCGCCGAAGGGGACGGCGATTTGACCCAGCGCCTGCCGGCCGAGGGTAACGACGAGATCGCCCAGGTGGGTGCGGCGTTCAACACCTTCGCCGACACCGCTCAGAACCTGGTGCGCGAGGTAGCTCGCTCCTCCGCGGCGATGAATGCGGCCTCGGAGGGCCTCGAGCGAGCCTCGCGCCGCGGCCGGGAGGGCGCAGAGCGCGAGGAGGCGGCCATCGATTCGCTGGTCACCGGGATGGGGCAGACCCAGGAGGCGGCCGAGGAAGTCGCCCGCGGGGCCGAACAAGCCAGTTCCGCCGTCCAGCAAGCCAATCGGCAACTGCATGACGGTCTCGCTCGGGTCAACGGCAGCGCCCGCAACGCCGAGGAGCTCGACACGGTGCTCACTCGCGCCGAGGGCATCGTCGCCAGTCTCTCCGAGCAGTCGCAGTCGATCGGCAAGGTACTCGACGTGATCGGTGCGATCGCCGAGCAGACCAACCTGCTGGCGTTGAATGCCGCGATCGAGGCCGCCCGCGCCGGTGAGCAGGGCCGTGGTTTCGCCGTGGTCGCCGAAGAAGTGCGCAGCCTGGCCAACCGCACGCAGGAGTCGACCCGCGAGATCACCGACATCATCGCCCGCCTGCGGGAGGGAGCGGCCGAGGCGGTCGAAGCGATGACCACCGGCCGCGAGGTGAGCAACAAGAGTCTCGAGGCGGTGACCGACGCCGATCGCATGCTCAACGAGATCGCCACCGCCTTCGAGCGGCTGGAGGACATGAGCACGCGCATCGCGGCGGCTGCCGAGGAGCAGACCGCCGTCTCCGGCGAGATGAAGACCAGCATCGAGCGCATGAGCGAGACCACCACCGACAACGCCCAGGCCGCCCAGCAGACCGCGCAGGCGGGTGAGTCGGTTGCGCGCCATGCCCACGAACTCTCGCGCCTGGTGAGTCAGTTCAACACCGGCTGACCCTCGGTGCGAGGATCGGGGGCACGTCGCCAAAGCTGGTGGTCCAGACCGGTAGCTCAGGCTCGCCCAACCCCTGCCCCGACCGTTTGCCCCCTGGCCTGTCGCATTCGTGTAGCCCTGCCCGCAAAGCACCCTCGTCCCCGTCGATGCTTGGGCGTAGAATGCGGTTCATGTCCACGTGCCGCTTGGCACGAACATGGCCCCATCGGCCAAGGAGATCGGAATGCGTGCTACCGCTTACCTGCTCGCACTGGGATTGTTGCTGCCATTCTGGGGGCTGGCCCTGCTGGCCTGGCTGGGGCCGTTTGTCTGGGTGGGGGCGGCGCTCGATGCCCTGTCGGCTTACGCCGCCGTGATGCTGGGGTTTCTCGGCGCCATCCACTGGGGCGTGGTACTGGCGACCACCCCGGCCGAGCGGGCCCTGCTCGCGGGTGACGCGCGCCACCGTCTCGCCTGGGGCGCGTTGCTGGTGATCGCCGCGTGGATCGCGGCCATGCTGCCCGGGTCGGTCTTGTCGCTCTCGCTCCTGTTCCTGCTGTTGATCGTCTCCTGGCAGATCGACCGCCACTGGCTCGACAGCCTGCCGGTGGGCTGGTCCTACCAGCGATTGCGCCAATGGTTCACCTTGCTGGCGGCGATCGCCTTGCTGGCGGCGATCGCCTCATGGCTGCGACCCCTGGTCCCCGGGGTGGGGGCGTGAGCGAGCGACCGGAAACCCCGGAGAGCGAGAACAAGCCTGGCAAGGGCGGGCGCTTTCTCACGCTGCGTCGCTGGCTGATCGCGGGAATACTCGTGTGGGCGCCGTTGGCGGTGACTTTCTGGGTGGTCAATGCGCTGGTCTCGTTCATGGACAAGAGCATCGTCCTGCTGCCGCCCTCCTATCGTCCGGAGGCGGTGCTGGGGTTCGAGTTGCCGGGCATGGGAGCGTTCCTCGCCGTGATGATCGTGCTGCTGACCGGGGCGTTGGTTGCCAACATCCTCGGCCGCAGCCTGATCCATGCCTGGGAACGGCTGCTCAACCGCATTCCTCTGGTTCGCAGTATCTATTCCGCCGTCAAGCAGGTGATCGAGACCTTCGTCTCACAGGACTCGCGCTCGTTTCGCAAGGTGGTGCTGGTCGAGTATCCCCGACGAAACGCCTGGTCGATCGCCTTCGTGTCCGGTGAGCCGATCGGCGAGGTGCAGGACCGCACCGAAGAACACCTGATCACCCTGTTCGTGCCCACCGCGCCCAATCCCACCTCGGGGTTCGTGATCATGGTGCCCGAGGATGATGTGATCGAGCTTGGCATGACGGTCGAGGAGGGCTTTCGCATGGTGATCTCGCTCGGCGTGGTCGTCCCGCCGCGCCGCGACGATCGGGGTGAGCTCCTCGAGGATGAGCGCCCCGAGCCTCACCTGAGCCGAGCCTCGTCACCCGACGGTGGCTGATCGCGCCTCGCGCTGCCCTGGCAGCGCCGACCGATCGACGCCCCGGCCGGAGGTTGCGCCTGGCCGCGCTCGAAAAATCCGGCTGCGGGCGCTACCATAGCCGGCTTTTCACCACGACGGATTTGATGACGATGCCGATGCGGACACACACCTGCGGACAAGTCGACCAGGCCCTGCTCGACCAGGAAATCGAGCTGGTCGGTTGGGTCAACCGCCGCCGTGATCACGGCGGCGTGATCTTCGTCGACCTGCGCGACCGTGACGGCCTGGTGCAGGTGGTGTTCGATCCGGACGACCCCGAGATGTTCGCCCTCGCCGAAACGCTGCGCAACGAGTTCGTCATCCAGGTGCGCGGCCGGGTGCGCAACCGCCCCGAGGGCACCGAGAATCCCAACATCCGCTCCGGCCAGATCGAGGTGCTCGGTCTGTCGCTGACCGTGCTCAACCGCGCCGAACCGCTGCCGTTCCAGCTCGACGACGAGCGGGTCTCCGAGGACGTGCGCCTGCGCTACCGCTACCTCGACCTGCGTCGCCCGGAGATGCTTGAGCGCCTGCGACTGCGCCACCGCGTGACCAGTGCCATGCGCCGCTTCCTTGACGATGCCGGCTTCATCGACGTCGAGACCCCGGTGCTGACCAAGGCCACCCCGGAAGGCGCGCGCGACTACCTCGTGCCCTCACGCACCCACCCGGGCGAATTCTTCGCCCTGCCGCAGTCGCCGCAGCTGTTCAAGCAGCTCTTGATGGTCTCGGGGCTCGAGCGCTACTACCAGATCGTCAAGTGCTTCCGCGACGAGGACCTGCGTGCCGATCGCCAGCCCGAGTTCACCCAGCTCGACCTCGAGATGAGCTTCGCCGACGAGGCGACGGTGATGGGGCTGATCGAGAACATGATGCGTCATTTGTTCATCGAGGCGGTCGAGGTGGCACTGCCCGACCCGCTGCCGCGGCTGACCTGGCATGAGGCCATGCGTCGTTTCGGCTCGGACAAGCCGGACCTGCGCATCCCGCTCGAGCTGGTCGACGTGGCGGACCTCGTCAAGGACGTCGACTTCAAGGTGTTCAGTGGCCCGGCCAACGACCCGCGCGGTCGCGTTGCCGCGCTGCACGTGCCGCAGGGCGGCAAGATGCCGCGCAGCCAGATCGACGACTACACCAAGTACGTCTCGATCTTCGGCGCCAAGGGCCTGGCCTACGTCAAGGTCAACGATGCCGCGGCCGGGCGCGAGGGTCTGCAGTCACCGATCCTGAAGTTCCTCACCGACGAGGCGATCGCCGGCATCATGGAGCGCACGGGCGCGGCCGATGGCGACTTGATCTTCTTCGGCGCCGACAAGACCAAGATCGTCAACGAGGCACTCGGCGCGCTGCGCGTACGCCTCGGCCACGATCTGGACATGGTCGAGCACGGCTTCAAGGCGCTGTGGGTGGTCGACTTCCCGATGTTCGAGTATGACGAGAAGGACCAGCGCCTCTACGCGCTGCACCACCCGTTCACTGCGCCACACCCCGAGGACGTCGATCGGCTCGCCTCCGATCCGGAAAACGTGCGCTCGCGTGCCTACGACTTCGTGCTCAACGGCTACGAGCTCGGCGGCGGGTCCGTGCGTATTCACGACCCCGAAATGCAGGAAAGGGTGCTCGGGCAATTGGGGATCGGCGCCGACCAGGCCCGCGAGAAATTCGGGTTCCTGCTGGACGCGCTCAAGTATGGCGCGCCGCCGATGGCCGGCGTGGCCTTCGGCCTGGATCGCATCGCCATGCTGATGAGCGGGGCGACCTCCATTCGCGACGTGATCGCCTTCCCCAAGACCCAGTCGGCGGCCTGCCTGCTGACCGACGCGCCTGGCGAGATCGATCCGGCCGCCCTGCGCGAGCTGTCGATTCGCGTGCGCCTGCCGCCCCAGGGCAGCAAGGAAAGCAAGGAAGACAAGGGCTGAGCGAAGCCCCGGCCTTGACCTTGCCTTGACCTTGCAATCGGCGCTGCCGTCCATAGTCATGAACGGTAGTCGTGCCCTGTTCGTTGGCCGTCGGGGTGATCCGGCGCGCCGTCCTTTTCGGGAGGCCGTATGACCGCGAATACCCAATCCGATCGCGCTGCACGCGAGATCCCCGTTGCCCTCGAGCCCGAGATAGCCCGCATTGCGCTCGCCTCCAAGCCGGCCGCCGCCGTGACTGCCGAGGAGCGCGCGGCGCTGCGCGCCGAGATCAAGGCGCTCTTGGCCGAGCAGAACGCGGTAATGGTGGTCCACTACTACGTCGACGAGGACCTGCAGATCCTCGCCGACGAGACCGGCGGGCGGGTGTCCGACTCGCTCGACATGGCGGCCTTCGGCGCCGAGCACGAGGCGCAGACGCTGGTCGTCTGCGGGGTGCGCTTCATGGGCGAGACGGCCAAGATTTTGAGCCCGGAAAAGCGCGTGCTGATGCCCGAGCTGCACGCCGAGTGCTCGCTGGATCTGGGGTGTCCGCCCGAGGAGTTCACCGCCTTCTGCGACGCCCACCCCGACCGCACGGTGGTGGTCTACGCCAACACCTCGGCCGAGGTGAAGGCGCGCGCCGACTGGGTGGTCACGAGCTCGAACGCGCTGGAGATCATCACGTATTTGAAGGAGCGCGGCGAGAAGATCCTCTGGGCGCCGGACAAGCACCTGGGTCGCTACATCCGCGACAAGACCGGCGCGGACATGCTGCTCTGGGAAGGCTCCTGCGTGGTCCACGACGAGTTCCGCGCCGATGCGCTCGCCGAGCTCAAGGCCAAGCACCCGGAGGCCGCCATCCTGGTCCACCCGGAGTCGCCCGAGGCGGTGGTCGACATGGCCGACCGGGTCGGCTCGACCTCGCAGCTGATCAAGGCAGCCGCCGAACTGCCCAACGAGACCCTGATCGTCGCGACCGATCGCGGCATCTTCCACAAGATGGCCGAGGCCGCGCCGGGCAAGACGCTGATCGAGGCGCCCACCGGCGGGCGCTCGGCGACCTGCGTCTCCTGCGCGCATTGCCCGTGGATGGCCATGAACGGGCTGGTGAGCGTGCGCGATGCCCTGAGCCATCCGCAAGACCACGAGATCACCGTCGACCCGGCGATCGGCGTCAAGGCGGTCGAGTCCATCCAGCGCATGCTGGATTTCTCCCGGCAACGCGGGATCGTCGCGCGCGGTAACAACGACGCCTGACCCTCCGCCGCGAGTATCGTCCGACCTTGGTCAGACCGTGGCCCGAGCATTGCCTGTCGGGCTACCCCTGATCATCCCTAAGCCATCCTCTAGCGAGACTCTGCACGAATCGATGGTGCCTCTGGCTCGCGGGTTTGTTCGCTTTTCTGGCGCGGGTTCGAAGACGGGCCCAGAGCAATCACTCGGGCCCGTCGAGGGACGGCTTTGCGGCGTGCGGGCAAACCCCCGAGCCCCATCCGGGCGGGCCACCAAGGTTCCATCCGCGGTGTCGCGGGGTTCGTCCGTGAACCCCGCCCTACGGGCCGGCGTCGTGCCGATCCGGTTCGGCGCTTGCGAATGGCGACGGCCAAACACCGCGCACCGCGCCGTACATCTGGACCCTTGACGGTCCCGCTTCAGACACTATCGATTCGTGCAGGGTCTCCCGAGCCATGGTCGATGGGTGGTCATTTCATGTCGACTCCCGCATATGTCTGTTTTCTAACGAAAATGGCTGCGAATATTCGCAAGCTTTTTAATTCATAAGGGTGCTAACGAGATAAGAACATTTGAGTTCCCGGGCGGGGTCTCGGGGCGTAGGGTGATTGAGTCGGTTCCAAAGAGACGAGGAAATGCCATGAAACGATTGTTCACCCTGTTTGCCCTGATGCTAGCCGCGCCGTTGCTGCTGCAGGCAAACGTCGCCACGGCGGCGGAGACCGAGAAGACCAAGCATGTGGTCTACCACTTCAACAAGTCCGACATGGGCGCCATCAAGGCGGGCCTGCGGAACGTGACCAACCACGTCAACTCGCCATCGGGCCCCGAAACGGAAATCGAGGTCGTCATTCACGGGGCGGGCATCACGATGATGACCGAGGCGCGCGAGGACGAGCAGCTGGCCGCGGCGATCGACAATCTCAAGGCCCAGGGAGTGGCGTTCAAGGTCTGCGCCAACACGCTGCGCGGCAAGGGGCTTGAGGTCGAAGACCTCTACTACACCGACGAGTCGGATATCGTGCCTTCCGGCGTCGCCTATCTGGCCGACCAGCAGGCGAAGGGCTGGGCCTATATCCATCCCTGAACGGGCCGAGAGGGCATGAGCGCCTCTGGCGCGGCGACGCCGCGTCGGACGTGAACACACCGAGCACGCCCGGGAGCCGATGGCCCCGGGTTTTTTCGTGCCCGCCGTTGGCCGGGGCGCCGGCGGGCGCGTGGCACGATTCGTCCGTTGCTCGGCGGAACGTCTATCATGCACGCTGGTTTTCCTCGAGCACATGCATGCACGACTCCATCCTTCTTTCCCTGACGGCGATCGTTGTTCTTGGCATTGCCGCGCAGTGGCTTTCCTGGCGGGTCAAGGTGCCCCCGATCCTGTTTCTGCTGCTGATCGGCATCGCGCTCGGTCCGATCTTCGGCCTGCTCGAGCCCGACGCCCTGTTTGGCGACCTACTGTTTCCGATCGTCTCCCTGGCCGTTGGCGTGATCTTGTTCGAGGGCAGTCTCACGCTGCGATTTCGCGATATCCAGGGGGTCTCCTCGACGATCCTGCGCATGGTCTCGCTGGGGGCGGCGATCTCCTGGGGCGTGGCGGCGACCGCGGCGCACTGGTTCGTCGGGCTGGAGTGGTCGATCGCGTTCCTGTTCGGGGCGATGGTGGTGGTCACGGGCCCGACCGTGATCGCCCCATTGCTGCGCATCGTCCGTCCCACGGCACGCGTGAGCAAGATCCTGCGTTGGGAGGGGATCATCATCGATCCGATCGGCGCATTGCTCGCCGTGCTGGTGTTCGAGTTCATCGTCACCCAGTCGCAGACCGGGGCCTCCGGGATGAGTGGCGTGATCCTGCCGTTCCTCGAGTTGGTGACCATCGGCGCGTTTCTGGGCGTGGTTGGCGGCTGGCTTCTGGGTCAGGCGCTCGCGCGCCACGCCCTGCCGGACTACCTGATCAACGTCACCGTGCTCGCCTCGGTGCTGGCCGTGTTCACCACCTCCAACGTTCTGGCCGAGGAATCCGGGCTGTTGGCGGTCACCGTCATGGGTATCTGGCTGGCCAACATGCGGGGGGTGCCGCTCGAGGACATCCTGCATTTCAAGGAGACCTTGAGCATCTTGTTCATCTCGGGGCTGTTCATCCTGCTCGCCGCTCGAATCGAGCCGGCGACCCTCAGCCAGGTAGGGCTCGGGGCCGTGCTGGTGCTGGCGGCCATCGTGTTCGTCGCCCAGCCGCTCAAGGTCTGGCTGTCGACCATCGGCAGCGATCTCAACTGGCGCGAAAAGGTGATGATCGCGTGGATCGGCCCGCGCGGCATCGTGGCGGCGGCCGTCTCGGGCCTGTTCGCGATCAAGCTGGTCGAGGAGGGTTACCCGAGCGCCGAGGTCATCGTGCCGCTGACGTTCATCGTCATCGTCGGCACCGTCGTGCTCGCCTCGTTGACGGCCCGGCCGCTGGCCCGCGCGCTCGACATCGCCCTGCCCGAGGACCATGGCGTGTTGATTGTCGGCGCGAACCGGGTCACTCGCGAGATCGCCAAGGTGCTCAAGAAGCACGGCTTTCGCGTTGTGCTGGCGGACGGCAACTACAGCGAGATCCGCCAGGCGCGCATGGATGGTCTGGAGACCTATTATGGCAACCCCGTCTCCGAGGCGGCTGACCGCAAGCTCGACCTGGTTGGCATCGGCCAGATGTTCGCCATGTCGGCCCAGTCGGAAATCAACAATCTGGCCGCGGTGCGCTATCGACACGAGTTCGGCCAGTCCAACGTGTTTGTCCTGCAGACCCCGCAGGAGGTCAGCGGTTCTGACAACCAACGCATCACCACGCAATTCAACGCCCGTAACCTGTTCCGCGAGGGTGCGTCGCTCGGCCACCTGTTTCGGCTGATTGAGGCGGGGGCAGAGCTGTTCAGTACGCGGCTGACCGATAGCTTCGGTTACAGCGAATACCTGGTGCACTACGAGGGGCGTGGCGAGTTGCTGTTCGGTATCAGTCCCGACGGGAACCTCCGGCCTCAGGGCGAGGAGCTCAGTCAGCGCCCGGGGCCGGGCTGGGTGCTGGTGGGCCTGTACGAGCCGCCGCCGAAGAGCGAGCGGGCGAGCGCGCGTGCCGGGGACGGCGATAGCGAGACCGGAGCCGAGCGCTTGCCGGGCTGACCTCGGTCTGTCGATTCGTGCAGAGGGTCCCTGGCGAACTTTTTCGCGATCGGCGCCCCGGAGGGGTTGCGTCACCGATCCGGGTTTGTATAATGCGCGCTCTAGCAAACGCGGTCGAGCAGTCGATCGCGTGAGATGTGCGGGAATAGCTCAGCTGGTAGAGCACAACCTTGCCAAGGTTGGGGTCGCCGGTTCGAATCCGGTTTCCCGCTCCA
>JAFGUH010000201.1 GCA_016938615.1 Halothiobacillaceae bacterium
AGCGGTAGCCCGATCACGTCGTGCATGAAGCGCACCGAGGAGATCATGTCGATATCGGCTCCCGCGAGCGTGCCGTCGGCCAGAGTCAGTCTGCCGTTGCGGCGGTAGATCGTGCGTCCGTTCAGGGAGAAGGAGTCGAGAGTCGTGCCGAGCGTTGCCATGGCGTCGGTCACGAGAAACACATGGCCAGGAGGCCGCTTCGCCCTGAGCGCGATGGCGATCGCGACGGGATCGACGTGTATGCCGTCGGCGATAAGGCCGACGTGAAGGCCTGGCATGTCCAGTGCGTTGCCGACCATGCCGGGCTCGCGATGTCCGAGCGGACTCATCGCGTTGAACAGGTGCGTCACCAGCGTCGCGCCTGCTTTCGACGCCTCTCTGGCGCTCGCCAGAGAGGCGTCCGAGTGGCCGAGGCTGACGATGATGCCGGCTTGCACCAGCTGCTGGATCTGCGCGCACGTTACGGTTTCGGGCGCGACGGTGCTCAGCAGGACCGGCATGTCCCTCGCCGCATCGGCGAGATGCTGCAGGTCGGCATCCGTCATCGGTCTGATCAGATCCGGGGCATGGGTTCCCTTGCGGGCGAGCGAAAGATGCGGTCCTTCCATGTGCAGTCCGAGGAAGCCGGGCACGTTTTGCGCCGACGCTGCGCGACCCGCTGCGAGCGCTTGCTGAGCGACGGCGGCAGTGTCGGTGATCAAGGTCGGCAGCAGCGCAGTGGTGCCGAATGGGCGGTGCGCTGTGCAGATCGTTTCGATGCCTTCGACGTTAGGCTGCTCGTTGAGGAGCACGCCGCCTCCGCCGTTGGCCTGCAGATCGATGAAACCGGGCAGGAGCATGCCGCCGTCCAGCATCGTTCGCGGCAGGCCTGTCGGGATATCGTCAGCGGGAAATATGCCACGAACCCTGCCGTTGCTTCCGAGCATAAGCCCCTGCCCGTCGTGCCAAACCGTACCGTCGAAGATTCGCGCTCCGACGAGAACGGCACTGTCCAGCGTATCGGGATCGGAGCTCATAGCGTTTCCGTGACTTTGTGCAGGTGGGGTGGCGTATCGGGATCCAGTCCGCGGTGTCGGGCGAATTCCTCGATGAACCGGTAAAACGAGGCGATCAGCGTGAGCGGCTCGGTGAGTGGATGGTTGGTGGCGACGAAAGGAAGCGGGTGAGCGCCCGGCGTGCCGTTGGAGGTTGCGAACACGTCAGCGCCTTGTTTGACGAGCTGAGTCGCCGTGCTGGTCATGGATGCTTCGCCGGCGTCGCGCACGACGAGCGCGAGGATCGGAAACCCTGCCCGGACTATCGATGCCGGGCCATGCAGCACCTCGGCCGCACTGTAGGCCTCCGCATGCATGCCGCAGGTTTCCTTGAACTTCAGCGCCGCTTCGTTGGCGATGGCATTGGAGGGGCCGCGTCCGAGCACGAACAGGGAGTTTTTGTCGGCAAGCACATCGCCCAAGGCCGACCAGTCGCAACGAATCGCCTGTTCCAGGTGCTGCGGCAGCGCCGCAAGCGCATCGAGCAACGCATCGTCCTGCGTCCAATGGGCCAGGACGGCCAGCCCGGCTGCGATGGAAGCGACGAAACTTTTGGTCGCGGCAACGCTTATTTCCGGTCCGGCCATGAGGTCTACCAGATGATCCGCTGCGGCAGCCAGCGGGGAGCTCGGCATATTCGACAGTGCCAGGGTTACGGCATTTCCCGCCCTGGCGTTCTCGACCACGGAGACGACGTCCGGACTGCGGCCGGATTGAGAGATCGCCAGGCAGGCGGCGTGATGGAGCTTTAACCGGCAATGGTAGATGGAAGAAACCGACGGTCCGAGCGAAGCGACCGGAATGCCCGTCGTCAGCTCGACGGCATATGCCAGATACGTCGCGGCGTGATCGGAAGAGCCTCGCGCAACCGTCACGACAACGTCAGGCCGTTTCCGACGGATTAGTTCGCCGGCTTCACGCAACATGGCGTCGCCATCGGTGAGCAGCCTCCGGACTGCGGTCGGAATCGCTTCGATCTCGCGGCGCATGAACGTTTGCGAAGACTCGCTCACGGTTCCTCCTGCTTGGTCGCGGCGGTGGGTGGCAGCCGCAGTTCGGCGACGAAGTCGTAGGCGTCCGCACGATAAACCGACCGGGTAAATTCGACGACTTTGCCGCTGGCCAGATAAGACGTGCGCTCGATGTTCAGGCCGGCCGAGCCGGCGGTCACGCCGAGCAGCTCGGCATCCTTTTCCCCGAGCAGGGCCGCGGATATCCTCTGAACGGCACGGACAGGCCGCATGCCGGTCTTTTCCAGCGCCTCGTACAGAGAGCTGCCGACGGCGTTCGGGTCGGGCAGCGTTTTCGCCGACAGCGAGGCTCGTTCGAGCGCCAACGGCTCGTCGTTGCCGATGCGTAGTCGGGCGATGCGGACCACGCGTTCATTGGCCGAAAGGCCCAGCGCGACGAACTCTTCGGGGGATGGCACGTATATCCCGCGATCGAGCCAGACGGACCGGACGCTGATGCCGCGTGAAGCCATATCCTCGGTGAAGGACGTGAGAATCGAAAGCGATTGCTCGACGCGCCCGACTTTCGGCGCGACGAAGGTTCCCGAGCCGTGGCGTTGGAACAGTACGCCATCGCGGACAAGGTCCTGGACGGCCTTTCGCACGGTCACGCGCGAAAGGTCGATACGCGAGGCAATTTCACGCTCCGAGGGAAGTGCGTCGCCGGGTTTGATGAGGCCGTTGCGGATGGCATCTTCGATCAGGCGCCTGAGCTGAAGGTAGCGCGGGCCGCGTCCGTTCTTGAACGTGTCGATGGACAGCAGCGTGCGCAGCATTTCACTCATCGTCCGTTCCCCGTTGGCGACCGGCATGTTCGAGAGCCAGCTGGAGCGCGCCCTGCAATGCGTCGCCCAGCGCGGGCTTCAGCAACTTCCGATAGCTTGCGTCGAGTCGCGGGGTGTACGCCGATGCCAGGCCGCCCAGCAGGCACAGCCGATCGATGTCCTCGGCGAGGATCGCATGCAGCATGCGCTCGACGTCCCGACAGCCGGCATCGAGGATGGCGTTGGCCACTTCGTCTCCCTCATCCGCTGCCCGAGTCAGCAGCGGGACGAAACTGGCATAAAGTTCAGGCGCCGCATCGCGCACCCGCTCGACGAGTCGCCCCGGTTCTGCTTCGAACTCCGCCATCACCTTGTCGGTGAGTGGGCTGGCGGGGCGGACGCCGTCGTAGGCGAGCAAGGTCTCTTCCAGAAGTTGGCGCCCCAGCCGCGCACCTCCGCCCAGGTCGCCGATCTGGAAACCCCAGCCGCCGATCGTGCGTATCCGGTCTG
>JAFGUH010000202.1 GCA_016938615.1 Halothiobacillaceae bacterium
GCGATCAGCTCACGTTCGCGCTGTTCCGACATAAGCCCCCCGTGGTCCCGCTGGAATGCGGCTCAGTACAGTTGCTGCGTCAGCCCCCGGTCGCCCTGCGGAGTCGCCTCCGTGCCCGCCGTATTGGAAGGCGTATCAGCCTTCGGCACACGATCCTGACGGAAGGTCTCGAACACCGCGTCGGGCTCGCCCGGACGCGCCAGCAGTCCCGTTTTGGGATCGATCTTGACCGTAACGATACCGGGCGGCTGCGGCATGGTCGACTCCGGCACGCCCTTCAGCGCCGCGCCCATGTAGGCCATCCACATCGGCAAGGCCGCGCGCGCGCCGGTCTCGGCATGCCCCAACGGTTCGTTGTCGTCGAAACCGACCCATGCCGAGGCAACCAGACGCGAATCGAAACCGCTGAACCAGGCGTCGACCTGCTCGTTGGTGGTGCCGGTCTTGCCCGCCAGGTCGCTGCGGTGCAGGGAGAGGGCGGCACGGCCGGTGCCGTCGCGGATGACATCCTTGAGCATGCTGGTCATCTGGTAGGCGTTGCCCGCGGTGATGACGCGCTCCGCCGGCCTGACCGGTGGCGGCTCGACGGCGACGAGCGGCATGACGCTGGTCGGCACCGCGATGCTGGCGGGCGACGCGATAGTTGTCGCCGTGGCCGGCGCAGCGCTCGTATTTGCCGCAACCGCCGTATCGGACGCGCCGGGCGCGGGCGTCGGGCAGTCGGGTTCGCAGACCGTGGGGTGGTCCGCGTAATACAGCACACTGCCATCCTCGGCGACGATGCGCTGCAAATAGTACGGCTTCACCCGATAGCCGCCGTTGGCGAACACGGCGTAACCGGTCGCCATTTCCAGCGGCGTCACGCTGGCGCTGCCCAGCGCCAGCGTGAGGTTGTGCGGCAGCCGCGCCGGATCGAAACCGAAACGAGCCGCATACTTGAGCGCGTAATCAATCCCGATGGTCTGCAGCACGCGGATCGAAACCAGATTCAAAGACTCGACCAGGCCGATGCGCAGGCGCGTGGGGCCGTTGAAGCTGCGCTCGTAGTTCTCCGGCCGCCAAACGCCTTCGAGCGCCGAATCCTTAATAACGACCGGCGCATCGTTGACCAGCGTGGCCGGAGTGAAGCCATCGTGCAGCGCGGCGGAATAGATGAACGGCTTGAAGCTCGAGCCGGGCTGGCGCATGGCCTGGGTCACGCGATTGAACTTGCTGGCGTAATAGTCGAAGCCCCCCACCAGCGCGACGATCGCGCCGTTGGCCGGATCGAGCGATACCAGTGCGCCCGAGACCTTCGGCACCTGGGTCAGTTGCCACTGCCCTCCGATCTGGCGCACGCGGACCACGTCGCCGAGCTTGACCACGTCGGAAGCCTTGTTCGGCGGGTTGCCGACCAGGTTGCGGTTGATGAACCGCCGCGCCCAGCTCAGTCCTTTCCAGTCCAGCGTGATCACCTGGCCCGGGCCGAGATAGACCTGCGCGGATTTATCCTGAACGTCGACGACCAGACCCGACTCAAGCCCGCCGACCGGCGGGTATTTCAGCAGAACATCGTCCCAAGCGCCCACGTCTGGACGGCCGGAGGCAACTTGGGACTTGTCCTTGGTCGCAGCGGCCAAGGATGCGTGGAAGGTCTTGAGCGTGGCCGGGTCAAGCTTGATCTGCGTCTCGGGACCACGATACCCATGACGCTCGGTGTAGGCGACCAGATCATCGTGCAGGGCATGGTTGGCCGCCGCTTGGTTCTTGGCACGGATCGTCGTATACACCTTGAAACCGTCGGTATAGGCACGATCGCCGTAGCGCTGCACCATCTCCGCTCGTACCATCTCGGACACGTAGGGCGCATTCACCTGGATATTGGCCGCATGCAGAGACGCGGTGATCGGCTCCTGCAGCGCCGCCTTCAACTGGGCCTCAGTGATGTAGCCCACGTCATGCATACGGTTCAGCACGTACTTGCGGCGGTCGAGCGCCTGCTTCGGATCGGCGACGGGGTTATAGGCCGAGGGCGCCTTGGGCAGGCCGGCGATCATCGCCATCTGCGCCAGCGTCAGATCCTTCACGCTCTTGCCGTAGTACACGTGCGCCGCCGCACCCACGCCGTACGCATGGTTGCCGAGATAGATCTTGTTAAGATAAAGCTCCAGAATCTGATCTTTGGTCAGCGCCTTCTCGATCTTGAGCGCCAGCAGCATCTCGCGAATCTTGCGGGTATAGGTCTTGCGGTCGCTCAGAAAGAAGTTACGCGCCAGCTGCATGGTTATGGTGCTGCCGCCCTGGACCTTTCGGCCGGTGCGGACCAGCTCGTAGGCGGCGCGCAACAAACCGCGTACGCTGACGCCCGGATGCTGATAGAAACGGGCGTCCTCGGCCGCGAGAAAAGCGTGGATCAGCTGGGGCGGAATCTGGTCGAAGCGCAGCGGATCGCGGCGCTTGTCGCCATACTCCGCCATAAGTTCGTTATCTGCGCTATATATCTTCAGCGGGACTTGGAACTGCACATCGCGCAGGGCCGTGACGTCCGGCAGGTTTGGCGCAAAATAGAGATAAGCGGCTGCCGCAAACAACACGCCAAGGCTGAAAAGACCCGCGAAAACGGCGAGGAAGGCACGAATAAGCTTGCTGAGAACTCTCATGAGGGGGTTATTATGCGGTCGAACGACCTAGGCGGCTATGGGTAGCCTATCAAACCGCAAAAAAAGCTTATCAACAAGGCTTTGCATATTAACAACGATTTTTTATAGACTTGTCGTAAGTTTCTAATGAAAAATCTACATAAGAAACACAATCGACGGTATTGAAGGGGAACAGCGTGTCGCTCCTGAGACCCAAGAAACAGCCGCTGTTGGGCATCGACATCAGCTCCACCTCGGTGAAGCTGGTCGAGCTATCGCAGCAAGGTGCAGGCTACCGCGTCGAGGCATACGCCGTTGAGCCGTTGCCGATCAACGCCGTTGTCGAGAAGAACATCGCCGATGTCGAAGGCGTCGCGGCGACGATCAAACGTGCGCTGAAGAAGGCCGGGACGCGCAACAAGCAATGCGCGCTCGCGGTCGCCTCGTCTGCCGTGATCAGCAAGAACATAACCCTTCCCGCCTCCATCAAGGAGGCCGACATGGAAGGGCAGATCCAGATCGAGGCCGACCAGTACATCCCGTATGCCCTGGAAGAGGTCAATCTCGACTTCGAGATTCTCGGCCCTACCGAAGGCAATCCGGATACGCTGGACGTCCTGCTGGTGGCCTCGCGCAGCGAGAACGTCGAAGTGCGCGTCGGCGCCGCCGACCTCTCCGGCATCGTGCCGAAAGTGATCGACGTCGAATCCTACGC
>JAFGUH010000022.1 GCA_016938615.1 Halothiobacillaceae bacterium
CTTCAACACCATCACCATCTCGGATGGCATCGCCAACGGCACCGAGGGGATGAAGTACTCGCTGGTCTCGCGCGAGGTGATCGCCGACTCGATCGAGACGGTTGCCGGCTGCGAGGGCTTCGACGGGCTGGTCGCCATCGGCGGCTGCGACAAGAACATGCCCGGCTGCATTATCGGCATGGCGCGCCTCAATCGCCCGTCGGTGTTCGTCTACGGCGGCACCATCCTGCCGGGCAAGTGCCACACCGACATCGTCTCGGTGTTCGAGGCGGTCGGCGCCTACTCACGCGGCGAGATCGACCTGCCGCGCCTGGAGGACATCGAGAAAACCGCCATCCCGGGACCCGGCTCCTGCGGCGGCATGTACACCGCCAACACCATGGCCTCGGCGATCGAGGCATTGGGCATGAGCCTGCCGGGCAGCTCGGCGCAGAACGCGGTCTCCGAGGAGAAACGCGCCGACAGCGAAGCGGCCGGCGAGGCGGTGCTCGACCTGCTGGCGCGTGACATCAAGCCGCGCGACATCATGACCCGCGAAGCCTTCGAGAACGCCATCACGGTGACGATCGCCCTGGGCGGCTCCACCAACGCGGTGCTTCACCTGCTGGCGATGGCCAACGTCGTCGACGTGCCGCTCACGCTGGATGATTTCACCGAGATCGGCCGGCGCGTGCCGGTACTCGCCGACCTGCGCCCCTCCGGGCACTACATGATGAGCGAGCTGGTCGAAATCGGCGGCATCCTGCCGCTGATGAAGAACCTGCTCGATGCGGGTCTCCTGCACGGCGACTGCCTGACCGTCACCGGCCGGACGCTCGCGGAGAACCTCGCCGATGTGGCGCCCTACCCCGACGAGCAGCAGATCATCGCCCCGCTCGACCAACCGCATAAGGCCGACAGCCATCTGCGCGTCCTCAAGGGCAACCTCGCCCCGGAAGGCGCGGTCGCCAAGATCACCGGCAAGGAAGGCACGCGATTCTCCGGCACCGCGCGGGTGTTCGGCTCCGAGGAAGAGGCCCAGGCGCGCATTCTCGACGGCACCGTCGCCGCCGGCGACGTGGTGGTGATCCGCTACGAAGGCCCGCGCGGCGGACCGGGCATGCGCGAGATGCTCTCGCCCACCTCGGCGATCATGGGCCGCGGGCTAGGCAAGGAAGTGGCCCTGATCACCGACGGGCGCTTCTCCGGCGGCAGCCACGGCTTCGTTGTCGGCCACATCACGCCCGAGGCGTTCGACGGCGGACCGATCGCGCTGGTCGAGGACGGCGACACCATCACCATCGATGCCGTGGACGACACCATCGCGGTGCAGGTCGAGCCCGACGAGCTCGAGCGGCGCCGCGCCAACTGGCAGCGCCCGGCGCCCAACTACCCGCGCGGCGTGCTGGCAAAATACGCGAAGACCGTGAGCTCGGCCTCCACCGGCGCGGTCACCGACCTGCCCGACTGAACCATCCCTGATAGGGATATCGATGAGCCCTACCGTTCGCTTGCAAGCAAGCTCGCACAACAAGCCGGCGGCACCATACCCTGTGCGAGCGGGCCTCGCCCGCGAAGGCCGCGGTAGCGGCCGTCCCCGGTTCCGTCGCGCACCGAGCCAGCCGGTAACGGGACACGCGCCGCAGCGCGTTTCGCCTCCAGGCAAGCTCGCACAAAAAGCCGGTGGCACCACACCCCCGTGCGAGCGGGCCTCGCCCGCGAAGGCCGCGGCAGCGGCCGTCCCCGGTTCCGTCGCGCACCGAACCGTCCGGTAACGGGACACGCGCCGCAGCGCGTTTCGCTTGCAGGCAAGCTCGCACAGCAAACCGATGGCACCACACCCTCGTGCGAGCGGGCCTCGCCCGCGAAGGCCGCGGTAGCGGCCGTCCACGGTTGCGTCGCGCACCGAGCCGTCCGGTAACGGGACACGCGCCGCCGGCGCGTTTCGCTTGCAGGCAAGCTCGCACAACAAGCCGGTGGCACCACACCCCTGTGCGAGCGGGCCTCGCCCGCGAAGGCCGCGGTAGCGGCCGTCCCCGGTTCCGTCGCGCACCGAGCCAGCCGGTAACAGGACACGCGCCGACGGCGCGTTTCGCTTGCAGGCAAGCTCGCACAACAAGCCGGTGGCACCACACCCCTGTGCGAGCGGGCCTCGCCCGCGAAGGCCGCAGCAGCGGCCGTCCCCGGTTCCGTCGCGCACCGAGCCAGCCGGTAACAGGACACGCGCCGCAGCGCGTTTCGCTTGCAGGCAAGCTCGCACAGGACGCAGGTGGCCGTGATTGTTCCTCTACCAAACGAGGTTGTTCGTCGGGGTCGCCCGTGCTGAACTGATGTGAAAAACCAACACGAGCACGATCACCATGGACGGTGTCTATGCCAGCAACCGCCTGCGACTAGGGCGGGTCAGTGAAACCGGACGCGTCTATCATGTGCGGTTCTCGGTGCGACCGGGAAGTCATCTCATCCATGCCCTGCCCATCGCGCGGCATGTGATCGATGCATTGAGGTCCGGTTCACCGGATGCCCTCACCTTGTGCTTCGTGGTCATGCCGGATCACGTGCACTGGCTGTTCGAGTTGAGAGGCGACGATCTGTCGTCGATCGTGCAGAAGGTGAAGTCGTGCGCTGCTCGCACGATTCGTTCGGAACCGGGCTGGCATTCGTTTTCCTGGCGATCCGGGTTCTTCGATCGCGCACTTCGAAACGACGAAGAACTCCTGTCCACCGCGCGCTACATCGTCGCCAACCCGTTGCGCGCGGGGCTCGTGAACAGCCTGCGGGATTACCCGCATTGGGACGCGATCTGGCTGGAGTGAATCCCCGTAGCTACCGACACCGGGACACGCGCCTTTGGGCGCGTTTCGCTTGCAGGCAAGCTCGCACAGCAAACCGGTGGCACCACACCCCTGTGCGAGCGGGCCTCGCCCGCGAAGGCCGCGGCAGCGGCCGTCCCCGTTTCCGTCAGGCAGCGTGTCCGCCGAAGACGGGACACGCACCTCCCGGCGCGTTTCGCTTGCAAGGCAAGCTCGCACAGGGCGTCGGGGGCGTTTTCGCTTTGCTACCATGTCGACCTTCTCGCGCCGGCCAACAAGGGACTGCATCGCATGACGCAAGACGTGTCCACTCCGCAAGCCATCGAGGACTTCATCGCCCGCTGGGCCGGTGGTGGCGGGACGGAGAAGGCGAACTACCAGCTGTTTCTCACCGAGCTGATCGCGCTGCTGGGCCTGCCGGCGCCCGATCCGGCCGGTGACGACAACGAGCTCAACGGGTACGTCTTCGAGCGCCGGGTGGATATCGACAAGCCCGACGGCACCTCGACCCGCGGCTTCATCGACCTCTACCGCCGCGGCTGCTTCGTCTGCGAGGCCAAGCAGAGCGGCAAGACACTCGACTCCTCCGGCTGGGACAAGGCCATGCTGGCCGC
>JAFGUH010000203.1 GCA_016938615.1 Halothiobacillaceae bacterium
GCACGCTTCGCGTGCGATCCTCGCTGCTCGGGTCCCGGCCCAGCCGGCCTGCCTGACGGCGGCGTGGCCTGCCCCGCGGACCCTCGCGACTCGGGCGCTTCGCTCGCACGCCGGCGCCGTCAGGGGCGCCAGGGCGCTCCGAAGCGAAGGAGGGCGGTGGTGACGGCTCCGTCCGGAGCGAGCACGAGCATGTAGAGGCGGTCGTACTCGCTCTCGGCGATGGGCTCGCCGGGTTCGCCGCCCAGGGCCGCCACCAGCGCCGGCGTGGTGTTGGAGTGGCCAAGGACCAGGTGCCGGCCGGGTGCGGTGCGAAGGCGGGCGGCGAGGGCAGGGAGGTCCTTCGGGTCGTAGACCTCGACTCGGAGACCGAGTCGTTTCGCCAGCGGGGCGGCGGTCTGGCGGGTCCGCTTCAGGTCTGTGGTGTGGATGCGGGTCACTCCGGCGTTCTGGAGCATCTCCCCTAGCAGCCCGTGGTAATAGTCGCGAGGGTGCGCCGGCCGCTATCGCAAGCGGATAGGGTGCTGTATCTTTGTGGATGGCTATGGGCAAGCGAGGGAAACGAGAGCGGCAGGGGGACCTGTGGGTCGCGACGGGCGCGCTCGTCGAGACGCCCGGGCACGCGTTCTACGACCGGTTGAACGAGGTGCTACGGCACCATCGGTTCGACGAACGGGTGGAGCACCTATGTGGGCGGTACTACCAGGGGCCGCGTGGGCGGCCGAGCATGCCGCCGGGTGTGTACTTCCGGATGCTGCTGGTCGGGTACTTCGAGGGACTGGGCTCGGAGCGAGGGATCGCCTGGCGGGTTGCCGACTCGCTGTCGTTGAGGAAGTTCCTGGGGTACGGTTTGGACGAGAAGACACCGGACCACTCGACGCTGTCTCGGACGCGACGGCTCTATTGGCTGTCGACGCACCAGGCGGTGTTCGGGTGGGTGCTGAAGGTTCTGGCGTCCGAAGGGTTGGTGGGAGGGGAGACGGTTTCGATCGACGCGACTACCCTGGAGGCGAACGCAGCGATGCGCTCGATCGTGCGCCGGGACACGGGTGAGAAGTACGAGCAGTACCTGAAGCAACTGGCCAAGGAGGGCGGGCTGGAGGACCCGACGCGCGAGGAGTTGGCGCGGTTTGACCGGAAGCGGAAGAAGAAGGGATCGAACCAGGACTGGAAGCACCCGAAGGATCCGGATGCCCGGATCACGAAGATGAAGGACGGGCGCACGCATCTGGCGCACAAGGCGGAGCATGCGGTGGATCTGACGAGCGGTGCGCTCCTGGCGGTGACGCTGCAGCCGGCGGACGTGGGCGACACAACGACGGTCTTCGAGACGCTGGACGCGGCAGAGGCCGCCGTCCAGACCTTGGTCGAAGGGGGGATCAAGGATGTGGTGCTCGACAAGGGCTACCACAGCAACGAGGCGTTGGTACGGCTCAATGAGCTCGGCAAGCGCGGCTACGTGTCGGAGCCGGATCGGGGACGCAGGCGCTGGGAAGGCAAGGAGGCTGAACAGAAGCAGGTGTACGCCAACCGTCGTCGCCTACGAGGTGAGCGGAACAAGCGGCTGCAGAAGAAACGCACCGAGTTGGGGGAACGAAGTTTCGCGCACCTGTACGAGACCGGCGGCATGAGACGCCTGCACCTTCGTGGCCGCGACAACATCCTGAAGCGCCTTCTGGTTCACGGCGCGGGCTTCAATCTCGGGTTGTTCGTGCGCGCGTCGCTCGGTGCGGGCAAGCCGCGTCAGTTCCAGGGACGGTCGGGACTGTTGGGTCCGTTTATCGCCCTGATTTCGCGCCTGCTGAGTACATACAGACCCTCCAGAGCCTCGCTGGCTTCGCTCGGGTGCTCCCGGGTGCTCATCGACCGCCATCCACGTCGACTTCCGCCCGCCATCCCTGCCACGGTGGCGGCATGAAGAACCCCGTTACTACCACGGGCTGCTAGGTATGCGAGATCAGAGGTCTCTAGGCATAAACTGGGGGTGCGCGCGACGTTGCGGACTCGCTCCGGCCTTCCAATTGTCCTCCAGTTCACTCCACCCAGCGATCACTATGCCCGCGAACCGCGTGCCCAGAGCCTCCAAGCAC
>JAFGUH010000204.1 GCA_016938615.1 Halothiobacillaceae bacterium
CGACGGCATCTCGGCGGTCTCGCCGCCGATCAGCGCACAGCCGGCCTGCGAGCAGCCCTCGGCGATGCCCTCGACCACCTGCGCGGCCACGTCGACGTCGAGCTTGCCGGTGGCGTAGTAGTCGAGGAAGAACAGCGGCTCGGCGCCGGTGACCAGGATGTCGTTGACGCACATGGCGACCAGATCGATGCCGATCTGGTCGTGCTTGTTCAGGTCGATCGCCAGGCGCAGCTTGGTGCCCACGCCGTCGGTGCCCGAGACCAGCACCGGTTGTTTGAATTTGCTGGTGTCGAGCGCGAACAGGCCGCCGAAGCCGCCCAGGCCGCCCATGACCTCGGGGCGCTGGGTGCGCTTGACCGCGGGCTTGATGCGGTCGACCAGGCTGTTGCCGGCATCGATATCGACGCCCGCGTCGCGGTAGGTCAGGGGGGTGTTGTCCTGGGTCATGGCGGTCGGTTGGAGGCTGGGAATGGAATGGCGCGTAGTCTACATCAATCATGGCATCCGACGCCCCTTCGGCGGGTGCGGGCAATGCACCAATCGCAGAGAACGGAGCAGACATGAAGACCATCTACCGGGCATCCGACATCCTCGAGGCGCATATCGTCGCCGGCATGCTCAACGCCGAGGGCATCGAGGCCGAGGTCGCCGGTTTCTACCAGCAGGGCGCCGTGGGCGAACTCGCCCCGCAGGACTTCGCCCGGGTGATGCTGATCGACGAGCGCGATATGGAGCGTGCCGAGCAGGTGATCGCGACCTACGAGGCGCGCGATCCCAAGCCGACGGAGGATGAGCCGGGCCGCGAGGATGATGGTGGCTCGGACAGTCGACTGGCCGGCTGGCTGCTCGTCGTGGCCTTGCTCCTGTTCCTGTTGGGTTGGGGGGTGCTCTGAGGAAAACGCGAACGGTTTCGCGAATCATAACCGTTTCTAAATGAACAAGTTGGCGTTTTCTAACCTGTTTCCCTTCCCGGAACAAGCGCGCTAGAGTCGAGTGGCAGTCACCACCTCAGGGAGAGGCATTCATGACGGACAAGCAATCTCGCGATACGGATCACGCCCGGCGTCGCTTTGTTGGCGGCGCGCTGGCCGCCGCGGTCATTCCACTGATGGCCATCGTCCCGGCGCATGCGACGGACCTGCCACAGCTGTCCGAAGACGATCCGATGGCCAAGTCACTCGACTACCGCCACGACGCCAGCGAGGTGCAGCACGCCTCGTACAAGTCCGGCCAGACCTGCGCGAACTGCGCGCTGTACAAGCCGGACCAGGCCGGCGACGGCTGGGGCGGCTGCGCGATCTTCCGTGGCAAGGCCGTCAAGGGCACGGGCTGGTGCAGCTCCTACGTGAAGGGGTGACCCTCGGGGAATGAACCTCGCGGCGCGGATCATCGGATCCGGCCGCGCAACGAGAAAACGGCCCGGGACTACCGGGCCGTTTTTTGTGTGCTCGACGGGCCTGTTCGATCCTGAGGCACCGATCACGATGCGGTCCGTCGGAGTGACTTCAGCCGCGAAACCACGCAAATTGCCGCCCGAGCCTTTCGCGCCTGAAGGCGCTCCTACGGGTCGTCACGGCCGCCCGGCGGCCTTACTTCCCCTGGCCCCAGGAATCGCGCAAGGTCACGGCGCGGTTGAATACCGGACGCTGCCCGGGCGCGTGTTCCTTCTGATCGGCAACGAAGTAGCCGTGGCGCTCGAACTGATAGATCGACTCGGGTTCGGCATTCGCCGCACCGGCCTCTATATAGGCGGTCAGCGTGTGGATCGAGTCGGGGTTGATGTCATCGAGGAAATCGCGTTCGACGTCCGGCTCGTCACCTTCGCGTCGCGCGCCCGGGGCGGGCACGTTGAACAGGCGGTCGTACTGGCGGATCTCGGTCTCGACCGCGTCGCGTGCCGACAGCCAGTGGATGTTGCCTTTGACCTTGCGCGCGTCGGCCCCCGGCGTGCCGGACTTGGTGTCCGGGTCGTATTCGGCGTAGACGCAGGTGACTTGTCCGTCCTCGTCCACGTCATGGCCGACGTGCTTGATGATAAAACCGTAGCGCAGGCGGACCTCACCGTCGGGCTTCAGGCGGAAGTATTTTTTTGGCGGGTCGAGGGCGAAGTCGCCGCGCTCGATCCACAGCTCGCGGGTGAGTTTCACCTCGCGCTTGCCCCAGTCCGGCTTTTGCGGGTGGTTGGGCGCGTAGCAGGTCTCCTCGTGATCCTCGGGGAAATTGACCAGCACGAGCTTCAACGGGTCGAGCACGCCGATGCGGCGCTCGGCCGACTCGTTCAAGGTCTCGCGCATGCAGTCCTCGAGCACGCCGAAGTCGATCAGGCTGTCGGACTTGGACACGCCGATGCGATCGGTGAACAGCTTGAAACCCGCCGGGGTGAAGCCGCGACGGCGCGCGCCCTTGAGCGTCGGCATGCGTGGGTCGTCCCAGCCGTCGACATGGCCGCCTTCGACCAATTGGATCAGCTTGCGCTTGGAGAGCGGCATGTAGGTGAGGTTGAGCCGCGAGAACTCGATCTGTTGCGGCAGCGGGCGCTCGAAGAAGCCCAGATCGGCGAGCTTGGCGATGAACCAGTCGTACAGCGGGCGATGGTCCTCGAACTCCAGCGTGCACAGCGAGTGGGTGACCCCCTCGATGGCATCCGATACGCAGTGGGCGTAGTCGTACATCGGGTAGATCGGCCAGTCGTCGCCGGTGCGGTGGTGATGCGCGTGGCGGATGCGGTAGATAGCCGGGTCGCGCATGTTGAGGTTCGGCGAGGCCATGT
Source organism: Halothiobacillaceae bacterium (assembly GCA_016938615.1). Classification (GTDB taxonomy): domain Bacteria; phylum Pseudomonadota; class Gammaproteobacteria; order Halothiobacillales; family Halothiobacillaceae; genus Guyparkeria. The sequence continues at coordinate 2,771 of JAFGUH010000204.1, forward strand.
CGATCTTGGCCCGCAGGATGTGCTCGCCGTCCGGGAACTCGCCGGCGCGCATGCGGGTGAACAGATCCAGGTTCTCTTCGATCGAGCGCTCGCGGTACGGGCTGTTCGTGCCCGGCTCCTTGAGGGTGCCACGGTTGGCGCGCATCTCGTCGGCCGACTGGGAATCGACGTAGGCCAGCCCGGCTTTCACCAGGGAAACAGCGCCCTGGTAGAGGGTCTCGAAGTAGTCCGAGGCGAAGTGCTCGTGCGCCGGGTCACGAAAGCCCAGCCAGTCGATGTCCTCGCGGATGGCATCCACATACGCCTGCTCTTCTTTCACCGGGTTGGTGTCGTCGAAGCGCAGGTGGCAGATGCCGTTGTAGTCCCGCGCCAGGCCGAAGTTGAGGAAGATGCTCTTGGCGTGCCCGAAGTGCAGATAGCCATTGGGCTCGGGCGGGAAGCGCGTGGTCACCTTGCCGCCGTAGGTGCCCTGGTCCTGATCGGCGTCGACGCGGTTGCGGATGAAGTGGCTGATCGGCTCGTTGGACTCGGACATTGGCTCGGGCTCGATTCGCTGTCGATGAATGGAAAGCGGACATTGTACGAAAAATAGGTGCCGACCCGCGTGTTACCCGGCAACCGTCGTAGCGATTCCTTCCGGTGGATACCAGGCGCGAATCGATGGTGTCTGAAACGGGGGTCGCCGAGGGGGTGCCGAGGGGTCGCCAGGAGGGCACCTGCCAGGCGACCAGCGCGGAGAATGGCCGTCGCCATTTGCAAGCGCCGAACCAGGTCGCGTCGGCCCGATTCGGCCGGAGCGGGCGGCCCAGGGGACAGGTTTCTCGGACGAGAACCCCGTGAGGCAGAGGCTTGATCGATTGATATGGATGTTTCCTCGCGTGGCGGGCTAACCCCCACATGGACGCTCAAACCCCACAAGGGCACTCAGGTATTTTGAGATTGTACCGAATAACGAATATTCTTCTTGCTCAGGAAAACAGGGAGATGTGTGGCTAAAACCGGGTTCGCCGTGCGAGCCCGTCGTGAGCGACTGAGGGCGCGTTTTTCACGAGGGGCCATTTTTTGGCACCGTTTGTGGTCACGGCATCGACTCGATGGGCCGGGCGGCCTTTCGGGATGGCGCAACCGATCGGGGTGCAGTGGATGCAAGGACAACGAACTCTCGACATCGACCAGGTGTTCCACGAGATCAACGCCGAGCGGCGTCTGGCCGGCTTGCCTCAGGTCGAGCTCTCCGTGATGCGCGTACGGGTCAATATTCGGTTGTCGATTGCCGGGGTGGAGCGTTTGCCGTCAAGCGGCAGGGTCGAGGTGGACGACGATCAGCTCGCTGCGATCGCCCGCGCCATCAGCGAGCTGTTCAACACGGCCTATACGGTCGAGCGCCTTGCCAACTTCGAGCGCATGCTCGGCGATGCGGAGACGCCCGCCGACCAGTTGGCCGCGGCGGCGGACGCGGCACCGGGCCAGGCCCCAGCGGGCCCCGCGTCGTCCGTCTCAGCGCCCCGGCCGGTCGCGCCGGTCACTGACGCGGTCGGTGACGAGCCCCGCGACCGCCTCTACATGGTCGACTTCTTCACCGCCATCAACCAGGTGCGGCGTCGCAACCGCCAGTTGCCGATCGAGCCGGCGGTGGTGATAGTCCGGGTGAGTGTGCGTTTCGCCATCGTCCGACGTCGACGGCTGAATTTCGATCAGGCATGGATCGAGGTCTCGCCAATGGATGTGGCTGCGCTCGAGACCATCTTGGCCGAGCAATTCGACGTGCATCTCGAGCAAGGCATGGCGAGGCTGATCGACCAGGGCCGTGCGCGCGCCCGGCAGGAGCCGCGCAAGCTTTCCTGGGTCGATCGGATCTTCCGCCGGCGCAACTTCAACTTTCACGTCAACGACATGGTGATGGCGATCACCCGCCAGCGCGCCCAGCTGGGCTACCATCCCAAGTCGCCGCGCGAGATACAGGAATGCTGCGAGAAACTCCTGGCCGACATGAACGTCAAGTTTCGTGACGGACGTGTCCGACTGACCGAGGCCCAAATGGACCAGCTGGCAGAATTCCTGCGCGAGGAGTACGGCCTCTATTTCGAGGACCTGGATTCCTTCATCGGTGTGGGCGCCCTCGGCCGGTGACGAGCCACAAACAACCAGACAGCAGGATGGAATCGTGAGCCATGGGTAACGAGATCGAAGCGGACAAGGGACTGGCCCGGCTGGGTGGCCTGAGTCACGTTTTTCATTGTAATCACTACAACGCGCACCTGCAGATGGCGGTGCAGCTTGGCGAGGGCATCGAAGAGGATTTCGTGCCCGACCAACTGCTCAAGGATGCAGCCCGCGCGATCGCCGAGCACCTGCGCAACGAGTGCGGGTATTCCGAGGGGCAGTTGCTCGAGGAATACACCCGCTGCGGCTTCGGCATTCTCAAGCGGATCGACGACGATCATTACGAGGCCGTGCGCTCGCATTACGGCGAGATGACCTACCACCACGGCCGACCGCAACCGAGTTGCTTTTTCGACGCCGGTTTCCTCAGCGGCATGACCGGGCGGGACGTGGTCGAGGTGCAGTGTCGTCATGATGACGGCTCGACCGATCTCTTCGAGCTGCGCGAGCCGGTCGAGCCACTGCCCAGCCCATTTCGGCACCCCGACCCGATGGCCGATCCACCGGCGCGTTTCGATTTCCCGGAATGCCGTGTCGCTGAGAGCGGTATCGACGAGTCCGCCGTGATCGCGGCGGTTTCCGGCATGGATCTGTTCGGCAAGCCGGAGCGCGAGGGTGGCACCGGGCTGGTGGAGGCCTTCGGGGTAGGGCTGACGTTCCACTACGCCGACTACTACAACTACATCAGCTACGAGGTTTACCGCCGCATGGTCGCTATCGGCGTGCCGGCGGACATGGCACGAGAGGCATTCGTGCAGGCCGGACACGTCTGCGCGTTCAACACGCTCGGCGGGATCATGGAGAGCGACGCCTGGGATCAGGTAGTAAAGCCGATGTGTCGCGACGTCTCCGACTGGGTGCACGGCATCGTGGCCGTGATCAACGCCCTGGGCTGGGGTGTCTGGCGCGTCGAGCGCATCGAGCCGGGCAAGGAGCTGGCAATCCGGGTCTACAACTCCTACGAGGGTGTCGGTTTTCGTCGCCTCTACCCGGCCGACGACCGCGAACGCCAGATCTCCTTCCTTGCCATGGGGGCGGTCCGGGGCATCGCTCACCTGCTTTGGAAGATCGATATCCGCGAGCGTCCCGGCCTGAACGAGGCCCTGTACATGAAGACGTTCAACGACCCGAAGGGCTACTGGTCGGTCGAGCAGACCCATGCCATCGGCGCGGGCGATCCCTACGATCGCATCGTCACCCGGGCGCCGGGCTGATAGGCAGCGCGTCGCTCGCCCGTCCGTCCTCCGCGTCGGCGATCTTCTGTCCCTCGCGGTCGCGGCGCCGCTTCGGCGCTGCCCCTTCGAATCACGGCGGCCCGAACCGGACGCGCCACGAAGGACAGCTCCCGTTCGGGCCAGGCGAGGTGGTAGATCGTTGCCGGCTGGTGGTGGTCTATTCGACCGGGTCCGAGCCGTCCCATACGGTCAGTGTTGCCGGTCGACGCTCGCGTTCCTTGGTCGGAGCCGATTCCGCGCGCGTGCCGATGTTGATCAGGCCGAGCAGACGTTCGTCGTCGGTCAGTCCCAGCCGTGCGTGAATGACGGGATCGTAGGCGCGGTCGCCGGTGAGCCAGATCACGCCGAAACCGAGTGCCTCGGTGGCGAGCACGAGTTGGTGCGTGGCCGCGCCGGCGGCGAGCAGTTGCTCGACCTCGGGGACCTTGGCGTGGTCAGGGACGATCCGGGCGATGGCCGCGACGATCAGCGGCGCCCGCAGCGCACGCTCGCGTTCGCGTTCGAGCATCGCCTCGCTTGCGTCTGGCACGCGCTGCCGGTAGGCCTCGACGAACAGGTTGCCCAGCGCGTCCAGCCCTTTTCCGCGAATGACGAGAAAGCGCCAAGGGTGCAGGCTGCCGTGGTCGGGGGCGCTTTCAGGGGCCTGCAGGAGGCGTTTCAAGGTCTCGTCATCGGGTGCCGGTGCGCACAGATAGGCGGCTGGCGTCGATTGACGCGCGATCAGCGCGTCGAGCAAGCGGGGGTCGTGAATCATGGGCGTTCAAGCCTGTCGAGAAACGGGTGGCGGGCGGAAGTCGAGGGTTGTCCTTGGCGAAGCGGACATTTTCGTCGATAATCACGCACCATTTGAACCTGCTAGAGGATTTATGGCAAAAGAAGATTACATAGAGATGCCGGGCGTGGTGATCGACACGCTGCCGAACACCATGTTTCGGGTCGAACTGGAAAACGGCCACGTCGTGACCGCCCACATCTCAGGGCGCATGCGCAAGAACTACATCCGCATCCTGACCGGTGACAAGGTTACGGTGCAGTTGACGCCCTACGATCTGACCAAGGGTCGCATCTCCTTCCGCTCCCGCTGACCACGCTCCCGCAGCCGGGGGTTGGCACCCCCGACGCCGGCTATCGCGAGGTGCGAGCCCGCAAGCGTCCCGCCGTGGCTTCCTGGCCTTCTGCGTAGTGGGGCCCCTCGGTCTGCAACGGCATCACGGCGGAAAGACGGCGCCCCATTAGGGCGCCGTCGGTCGTCGAGACTGGCCGATAGATCGATCAGGCGGTCGAGGATTCCTCGGCCACGGACTGCGGTGCAGGGGTGGCCAACAGCGCAGGCTCTTCCTCTGCCATCGAGAAGCGGGCCCGTCCGCCGTCGGCCAGATCGCCGAACAGCATCTGCTCGGCAAGCGGCCGCTTGAGCTTGTCCTGGATCAGGCGGGCCATCGGGCGGGCACCCAGCACCACGTCGTAGCCATGCTCGCCCAGCCAGTGGCGCACCTCGTCGTCGACCTGCAGGGTGACGTGGTTCGCTTCGAGCTGCTGCTCGAGCTCCAGCAACAGCTTGTCGACCACGTTCGCGATCTGGCGCGTGCCGAGCGACTGGAACTGGATGATCGCGTCCAGACGGTTGCGGAACTCCGGCGTGAAGCCACGCTTGATCGCCTCCATCCCGGACGAGCCGATGTCCTGCGCGACGAAGCCCATGCTGTTCTTGGCCATCTCCTCGGCGCCCATGTTGGAGGTCATGATCAGGATCACGTGGCGGAAGTCGATGCTGCGGCCGTTGGTGTCGGTAAGCGAGCCGTTGTCCATCACCTGCAAGAGCACGTTGAACACGTCCGGGTGCGCCTTCTCGATTTCGTCGAGCAGCAGTACGCAGTGCGGGTTCTTGTGGATCTTCTCGGTGAGCAGGCCACCCTCGTCGAAGCCCACGTAGCCCGGCGGTGCGCCGATCAGCCGCGAGACGCTGTGACGCTCCATGTACTCGGACATGTCGAAGCGCACCAGCTCGATACCCAGCAGGCGCGCGAGCTGCTTGGAGACCTCGGTCTTGCCCACGCCAGTCGGGCCGGCGAACAGGTAGGAGCCGATCGGCTTGTTGTCCGGGCGCAGGCCCGAGCGAGCCAGGCGGATCGCGGTGGTGATCTGCGCGATCGCCTCGTCCTGGCCGAAGACCACCATCTTGAGATTGCGGTCGAGGTTCCTGAGCACTTCGCGATCCGAGGTGGAGACGCTGCGCTCGGGGATGCGTGCCATCCGCGCGACCACGCGCTCGATGTCGCTGGCGGTAATGTGGTTGTCCTCGGGGCGCGGGTGAAGCAGGCGATATTGTGCGCCCACCTCGTCGATGACGTCGATGGCCTTGTCCGGCAGGTGGCGGTCGTTGATGTGGCGCGTGGAGAGCTTGACCGCCGCCTCGATCGCCTCGTCGGTGTAGACCACCTCGTGGTGCTTCTCGTAGCCCTCGCGCAGGCCCCGGATGATCTCGACCGTCTCGTCTTCGGTAGGCTCCGGCACGTCGATCTTCTGGAAGCGACGGGTCAGGGCGGCATCCTTCTCGAAGATGCTGCGGTATTCCTGGTGCGTGGTCGAGCCGATGCAGCGCAACTCGCCCGAGGCGAGTGCCGGCTTGATCAGGTTCGAGGCATCCATCGAGCCGCCGGAGGCCGAGCCCGCCCCGATCAGGGTATGGATCTCGTCGATGAACAGGATCGCGTCGGGCACCGATCGCACCTTCTTCAAGACGATTTTCAGACGCTTCTCGAAATCCCCGCGGTACTTGGTGCCGGCAACCAGCGCGCCCAGGTCGAGCGCGTAGATGGTGGCCTCGGAGAGTGCCTCTGGCACCTCGCCGTCGACGATCTTGCGCGCCAGGCCCTCGGCGATCGCCGTCTTGCCGACCCCGGCCTCGCCGACCAGCAGCGGGTTGTTCTTGCGACGCCGTGAGAGCACCTGCTGGACGCGTTCGAGTTCGGCGGCCCGGCCGATGAGCGGATCGATCTTGCCTTCGGCCGCGTGCTTGTTGAGATTGATGGCGAAGTTCTCGAAGGCGTTTTCGTCGGCGGGCTGTTCCTCGGCCGCCTCGATGTCCGCTTCGTGGCTGCTTGGCTCCTCGTCTTCGACGCCGTCGTCGTCTTCCGTGTCCGGACCGTGCGAGATGAAGTTGATCACGTCCAGGCGGGTGACGCCGGCCTTGTGCAGGAGGTGAACGGCGTGGGCGTCTTGTTCACCGAAGATCGCGGCGAGCACATGCGCGCCGGAGACTTCGCTGCGCTGGGCGGCTTGCACCTGCATCACTGCACGTTGGAGCACACGCTGGAAACCCAGTGTCGGCTGGGTCTCGCGTGGATCGTTCTCCGGGATGCGCGGGGTGGTGCGGCGGATGTGCGCCTCGAGGTCGATGGCCAGCTGCGAAATGTTCGCGTTGCAGCCCTCCAGCACCATGCGCGCGTCGGGGTCCTCGAGCAGCGTGTGAAGCAGGCTTTCGAGGGTAACGAATTCATAGCTCTGGCGGCGCGCTCGATCGAACACGCGACTCAGGGTGGTTTCGAGGGATTTGCTCAGCACCGATCCTCTCCTCCGGTCAGTCTGCGTTGCCCCGGTCCCGGCTATCGGCGGGACCGTTGCCTGTATCCCGATGATACGCCGGTTTGCGGCGTTGCCAACGGTTCAAGGAATTTCCGGCCGATGGTAGTGGCCAGCGTAGTGTCCGTCTGGCCCCGCTCGACCAGCCCCGCCCAAGGCCTGCGACCGCGCCTGATTCTCGGTCGGTTCGCGGGGCGCCGATCGATTTCGGCCTAGTCGGCGCGTTCCATCACGCACATCAATGGGTACTCGTGCTCACGCGCGATCTGGTTGACCTGGCTGACCCGTGTTTCGGCGATATCCCGGGTGAACTCGCCGCAGACGCCGCGTCCCCGATTGTGGACTTCGAGCATGACGGCGCTTGCCTGTTCGAAGGTCATGCCGAATAACTGCATCAGCACCTGCACAACGAAATCCATGGGGGTGAAGTCGTCGTTCAACAAGAGGACCCGATACATGGGGGGCTCGTCACTGACCGCCTGTTCGGAAACCTCTTCCGTCTCGATGGGGCGGTAGGTGGTGTGTGCTCCCGCGCGCTCGGTGGCGCGATGTCCAAGAGTTGCAATCATGACGACAGTCTAACCCGATGAGGCTCGCGCCTTCAGGACGAATCGCCGATCGGGCGGCGTCTGGGCCGGGCTGCGCCGGAGCTTGCCGCGAAATCCTGAATCACGTTCCCACCAGCTCGAGGTGGCGGGTGCTTGGCTCAGGGTGGCGGAGTGGCGTTCGTGGCCAACGTTCTCAGGGCAGCATCATCGGCGTCGCCGTTTCTTGGCCCAGGCCAAGTGGCGACTGGCCGAGCAGCGATTGGCCGAACTCGGCGGCGGTCGCGCCGAGCAGCTGTTCGAGGCGGTTGCGCCGCGGGGTGAAGTCGATCTGCCGCTCGACGCCGATGCGGTCCCGGACCACGCCGCGAACGCTGTCGAAATCGTCGATCAGCCCCTTCTCCTTGGCCGTTGCGCCGGTGTAGAACAGCCCGGAGAAAATGGCCTCGTCGTCGGCCAGGCGGTCACCGCGAGCTGTCTTGACCGCCTCGATGAACTGCGCATGGATCTCGTCGAGCACGCCCTCGAGATGTGCCGTGTCCTTCGGGTCTACCGGACTGAAGGGGTCGGCGAGCGCCTTGTTCTTGCCGGCAGTCAGCAGGCGCCGCTCGATGCCGAGTTTTTCCATCGCCCCGACGAAACCGAAGCTGTCCATGCGCACGCCGATCGAGCCCACGATCGAGGACGGGTTGGCGAAGATCTTGTCCGTGGCGGCAGCGATGTAATACCCCCCGGAGGCCGCCATGTCCTCCGCCACGGCATAGATGGGCTTGTCCGGATGCTCGGCCTTGAGCTCGCGGATCGCGTTGTAGATCGCGCTCGACTGCACGGGGCTGCCGCCCGGCGTGTTCATGCGCAGGACGATGCCCTTGATGTTGTCCTGCTCGAAGGCCTTCTCCAGCTGCGGGACCAACCGCTGGGCCGAGTTCGCCTCGCCGGTGGCGATCAGGCCGGTGATGTCGATCACCGCGGCGGCCGGGTCGGCGAGGCCCGGCGTCCCGCGCTCGCCGCCGGCAAACAGCAGCGTGACCAGCGTCAGGGACCACACGACCAGGGCAACGGTCACCAGGCGGAAGAACACCTTCCAGCGTCGGGCTCGGCGCTGTTCGATCAGCCCGTGACGGGCCATGTCGAGCAGTGCGTCGCGCGCCCAGCTCGGCTCCGTTTCTCGTTGCGGCGCGGCCGCGTCCACCGAGGGTTCGTGGCGATCGAGATCGGGGTCGTTTGGCGGGTCGATGCGGACGTCGTCCGGGGGCGTGTTCTGGTTCATGCGGCTCTCGGTCGATGTTGGGTCGGCTTGCGCCGGGTCGTCGTGAGGATGGGATGGAGTGATCAGACGTCCGACCGCGCCGCGGGTTCCGCGGGCCGCCATTCCCCATCATGGAGTTGGGACAGTCGCTCGACCACCCAGTCAGGTCGGGCGGCGGTCAGGCGCTCAAGCGGATGGGCGCCGTGGGTGATGCCGACGACCTGCGTGCCGGCATTTCGACCCATCAGCAAGTCGAAGTCGGTGTCACCCACCATCCATGTCTCGCCCGGCCGGCTACCGGTATATGCCAGGATGCCCTCGAGCATCGCCGGATGCGGCTTGGAACGTGTTTCCTCCGCCGTGAGCGTGTGGTGAAAGTAGTCTGCCGTGCCGGTCTGCGCAAGCGCCCGATCCAGTCCGCGCCGTGACTTGCCGGTTGCCACCGCCAGCAGGCAGCCGTCCTCGTGGAGCGAATCGAGTAGCGCGCTGGCCTCGGGATAGAGCGCCACCGGTTCTTCGTTGGCGAAGTAGCGCTGGTGGTAGGTCCGCGCGAGTTTTTCCCGGAAGGCATCCGAGGCCTCCGGGAACAGCTCGGCGATCGCGTTGGCCAGCGACAGGCCGATGATGCCGCGGATCGTGTCGTCGGCCAGCGGCGGGTGATCCACTTCGTTGAGCGCTTCCTGGAAGGCGTTGACGATTCGACCGGTCGAGTCGGCGAGCGTGCCGTCCCAGTCGAAGACGACGAGGCGCGGACGTTGGTAGAGGTGATCGGGACGCTCGAAGAGGTTGCGGTGTTCGGTCATGGCAGGATTCACAAGGAAGGTTGTCGGGTCGGGGCTATGTCGGGTTGGGCCCGGGACGTGTCAGCAGGGAGGCTCAGTCCGAGTCGCTGACGGTCAGTCTCAGCCCGGCACGGTCGAGCAGTGGCTGCCAATCGTCGGGCGGCAGGCTCGTGATCGTCAGTCGGCCGCCATGATCCGGATGGGCGAGGGTCAAACGATAGGCGTGCAGCATCAGGCCGGGGCGTTGGCGCGCCAGTGCTCGATCCAGTGCGCGATCGCCGTACTTGCTGTCGCCCACGATCGGATGGCCGGCATGCTGACAGTGGACGCGGATCTGGTGGGTTCGGCCAGTGTGCAGGGTGGCGGCCACCAGGGTCAGTGCCGGCCCGGCGTGGCTGGTGCCGAGTCGCTCGATGTCGGTGCGAGCCACCTTGCCGCGTGGGTCGACGACTACCCGGTGGGCGCGGCCATCGCCCTGGTCCTTTCGCAGCGGCGCGGTAAGGCGCAGATGCGCCTCGCGCCAATGGCCGTGACAGAGGGCAAGGTAGCGCTTCTTGGCGGTGCCTTCCGGTCGGAACTGCGCCTGGAGTGCCAGCAGGGCCTGGCGCGACTTGGCAACCACCAACAGGCCACTGGTCTCGCGGTCGATGCGATGCGCCAGCTCGAGCGCAGCCGCGTCGGGGCGGGCAGTGCGCAGCAATTCGATCAGACCGAAGTCGTAGCCGCTCCCGGCGTGTGCGGACAACCCCGCCGGCTTGTCGACGACCAGCAGCGCGTCGTCCTCGTGCCGGATCAACCCCTCGACGCGGTGGACCCAGCCGGCGGGGATGCTCGCCGGTTTGCCTCCGCTATCCGGGTCGCCACGCAGGTCACGCACGGGTGGAATGCGCACCACGTCGCCGGGCCTGAGCCGTTGCATCGGCTTGGCGCGCTTCTTGTTCACGCGCACCTGCCCCTTGCGGATCAGCCGGTAGATCAGTGCGCGCGGTTGTTTGTCGTGCTGCGCGCCCAGTTCGCGTAACAGGAAGTTGTCGAGCCGCTGGCCGTCGCTACGCGCGTCGACCGTTTCCAGGCGGACCCGGGGTCGATCGACGGCGGGCCGATCGGCTGCTTGCTGGGAGGTCTGTCGGTGGTGTTCGGGTCGTTTCTCGGCAGTCATCTGGGTGGCTTGCGTGCGACGGTGAACCGGGGTGCCGATGGGGCGCGGCCGGGGCCTGCGGGCGACGGGTAAATCACGGCGGTGGGCCGGCGGGGATGTGATAGTATCAGCGGACTGTGGCAAAAGTCAGGTTGTGCGGCAGGTGCCCACGACCGACGGCAGCCAGCGAGTGCCCGGGCCGTTCGACCGTCGGCGCTGCGCGCCAGACCTTCCCGTTTGCCCCCGAGCGACCCGGCCGGCCACCCCGGCCCGGGGCTCGGGCAGCATGACCCGCCTCGGGTTGCCGCCTGCTCACAGTTGCAAGAACGATCATTGGTTGTCACGTCCTGGACTTATGTACCTAGCCTGGTTTCTCTCTCTGCCGCTCCCCGTTCTCTGCCGCCTGACAGCGGTCGAGTGGGGACGGTCGTGCGCGCGGTCACGGTCACCCTTGACCGCGATGCCCGGCAGCGTGCGCCAGGACGTTTCCCTGAAGTCAAGTCACCCCTCGCGCACGGCCTGTTGCCCGACGCGATGGATGCAGAAACGTCGAGAATTTTTCCATGAAACGAATGCTGATCAACGCAACGCACTCCGAGGAGATCCGCGTTGCGCTCGTGGACGGGCAACGCCTCTATGACATTGACATAGAGACCCCGTCCAGAGAGCAGAAAAAGGCCAACGTCTACAAGGCCACCATCACGCGTATCGAGCCGAGCCTCGAGGCCGTCTTCGTCAACTATGGCGCCAATCGCCATGGGTTCCTGCCCTTCAAGGAGGTCTCGCCCGAGTACTTCGACCCCAAGGCGGTCGACGACAAGGGGCGTCCGATCATCAAGGACGCACTCAAGGAAGGCCAGGAGCTGATCGTCCAGGTCGAGAAGGAGGAGCGGGGCACCAAGGGCGCGGCCCTGACCACGCTGATCAGCCTTGCCGGGCGCTATCTGGTGGTCATGCCCAACAACCCCAAGGCCGGCGGCGTATCGCGCCGCATCGAGGGCGACGACCGCGCCGAGATCAAGGCCGCGCTCGCCCAGCTGAACGTGCCGGCGGGCATGGGCCTGATCGTGCGCACCGCCGGGGTGGGCCGGGACGTCGAGGAACTGCAGTGGGACCTCGACTACCTGGTCAAGGTCTGGACGGCGATCCGCGAGGCGGCCGAGAGCCGCCAGGCCCCGTTCCTGATCTACCAGGAAAGCAACCTCATCATCCGGGCGCTGCGTGACTACATGCGCAACGACATCGGCGAGATCCTGATCGACGAGCCGACGATCTACCAGCAGGCGATGGACTTCGTCCAGATGGTCACGCCCAAGGTCGCCGAGAAGATCAAGCTTTACGACGACCCGACCCCGCTGTTCTCGCGCTACCAGATCGAGGCGCAAATCGAATCGGCCTATCAGCGCAACGTCACGCTGCCCTCGGGCGGTGAGCTGGTGTTCGACGTCGCGGAAGCCATGACCGCGGTCGACATCAACTCCGGGCGCAACACCAAGGGCCAGGACATCGAGGACACCGCCTTCAATACCAACCTGGAGGCGGCCGAGGAGATCGCGCGCCAGCTGCGTCTGCGGGATCTGGGCGGGCTGATCGTGATCGATTTCATCGATATGGGCTCCTCCAAGCACCAGCGTGAGGTGGAGAACCGGCTGCGCGACTCCTTGAAGTACGATCGCGCCCGCGTCCAGACCGGCCGCATTTCGCGCTTCGGTCTTCTGGAGATGTCGCGTCAACGACTGCGCGCCTCGCTGGAAGAGTCGAGCCAGCACATGTGTCCGCGCTGCAATGGCCAGGGCGTTATCCGCTCGGTCGAGTCGTTGTCGCTCGCCATCCTGCGCCTGCTGGTCGACGAGGCGATGAAGGAAAACACCGGCCGTGTGGTCGCCCAGGTGCCCATCGATGTGGCTACCTATCTCCTCAACGAGAAGCGCGACCAGATCAACGAGATCGAGCAGGCGAACGGTGTCGACCTGCTCCTGATACCGAACATCAATCTGGAAACACCGCACTACGAGATCGAGCGCGTGCGCGCCGACGACAACGAAGCGAATGGACGTGATGTTCAGCAGCTGATCGAGCCGCTGAACGTCGAGACTCCGACCCCGGAGCCGCGCCATCGCAAGGCCGAAAAGGCGGCGGTGCAGACCATTCCGCGTCAGGCGCAGCCGACCACGGACAAGGTGGAGACCGAGGCGAGGACCCAGGCGACGGCCAAGGCGACGGCCAAGGCAGAGACGACCGAGAGCAAGGCGCCTTCCGCCCAGCCGGTGCCGGCCAAGTCGACGGCTAGCGGCGCTGTGTCGCTGTTGCGGCGGGTTGTCACCCAGTTGTTCGGTTCTCCGGCCAGCGAGGAGGGCGATCGATCGACTGGCGCCAAGGGCGCGGGATCGGCGAAGTCCGCCGAGCAGGGTAAAGCCACGGGTCGCAATGATCGCAAGGACCGCAAGAGCGGCGACACGCGGGATGCCTCGCGGTCCGAGGCGTCGGACAGGGACGGCGACGAGAGCAAGGGCAAGACCAAGTCCGGAAGCCGACGCCGCCGTGGCCGTGGTCGTCGCGGCTCTGGTCAGCAAGGGGCCGCACAGACGCCCGAGCAAGGCACCGACCAGACGGCCGATAACGCGAAGGTCGAAAGCAAAGGCAAGTCGGGTGGGCGCGGGCCCAAGGCATCCACCGACTCCGATAGCCAGGCGGGGCAAAACGCCTCGGGTGGCAAGAGTGCTCCCGGCAGCAAGGGTCGCGGGCGGGGTGATCGTGCGCCCAAGAGCGAGCCGCGGACGCCTCCTCCCCTCGGGGAGCGCGAGCGCCAGATGGTCGAGCAACAGCTGGCCGCGCCGGTGAGTGACGGTCCCGACCTGCCGCTCGATGTCGCCAAGAAGAAGGGTGTGGCCGAGGAATTACCGCCCAATGCCGCCGTGCGTCTGGAAAGCAGTGATCGGCTGGTCAAGGCGAGTGCCACCCGGAGCCGCAAGTCCGCGGCAACCAAGAGCGCGCCGGCCCAGACCGGGACGGCCGAGACCGCTCCGGACGGCCCGGAGGTGGTCCCCACGGCCCAGGCCGACGAGCCCACCGTCCAGGCGCCGGACACAGCGGCGAGGCAGGGCCAACCCGCCAAGGAAGAGTCCGCTGCCGTGCCCGAGACCAGCAAGGCGGTAGCCGATGAGGTAAAGCCGGGCGCAGAAGCGGAGCCGCGGCACGCCACCGAGGCGACTCCAGAGGCCGACGAGAGGGCGGGTAGGGAACCCGCGGGCGACACGTCGACGGTCGCATCGGAAGAAACCGACCCGCAAGCGCAAATCGACCACGCCGCCGACGAGGAGAAAGTCGCGCAGATGTCGGAAACGGCGACGTCCCGCGAGTCCACCGACGCGGAATCGATTGCCGAGTCGACGGCCGAACGGGAAAAGCGCGAGCGTTGATCGTTTCGCGCCCCGGTCGGATACCAGAACGCCCCGCTTACCCAGCGGGGCGTTTTTTTGCTTGCGGGTTCGAAGATGAAACGAGTCTGCCGGGATGATTATCGGGGCAATGACTGGCGCGATCGCCCTGGATGAGACTTTGGGTGAAGCTTTGGGTGAGGCCTTGGGGAGCGCCCCGGGTCAGGCGAGGTGGCGACGACGGATATCTTCGAGAAGGTTATTGGCGGCGGCCTCGACCATGTCGAGCACCTGTTCGAAGCCGTTGCTCCCGCCATAGTACGGGTCCGGCACTTCCTCTAGACCATAGTCCGGGGCATAGCTCATGAAAAGTCGCGGCTTGTCGCGCAGGGCCTCGTCGGCCAGCGATTGCAGGATCTCGAGATTGGCTAGGTCCATTGCGAGCACGTAGTCGTACGCGGCAATGTCCTCGGGACGTACCTGACGCGCGGTGAGGTGATCCATGCGGTACTGGCGCGCCATGGCCGCGCGCATGGCGCGTTCGTCGGGTGGGTTGCCGACGTGATAGGCGTGCGTGCCGGCCGAATCGATGCGCACTCGGTCGGCCAGGTCGGCCTGCTCGACCAAGCGTTCGAACACGGCGTGGGCGGTGGGCGAACGGCAGATGTTGCCCATACAGACAAATAAAACGGACGGTTTCGCCTTCTGAATCATTCGCTTACCTGTGGTTTTGGGTAGTGGTTCTAGGGGTCAAAATACGGCAATGGGCGCCATATGGAATCAAACACTCAGCATGTGCCTTTGAACCCGGGGCGCGTCGTCATGCCTTGACGCACACCCGGTGCGACCTGCAAGCACCTCGATGGACGTTGGGCATCCGAACATCGCTATCATCGTCGGGTGCCTCGCCGAATGCGCCGTCGCGACGGATGGGCCTCGACGAGATCGCGCGCTTTTGTTGTCAATGTAACCAACTTTGTGCATATCTGCTCGTCATCCCTTGGTGCGAGTGCCATCGCTCGGGATCGTGAGAGGCGATGCTCGCCGTCTTTGCCCGGCCCCCAAAATGCCGGGCCCGGCTGCCCATGACCGGGTGTTGACAGTCCCCGCCCGCCCGGTACAATGCGCGCATTCCTCGAGACGAGGGGCCATAGCTCAGCTGGGAGAGCGCCTGCGTGGCACGCAGGAGGTCGGCGGTTCGATCCCGCCTGGCTCCACCAAATAGCAAAGAAAAGAGCCCGGGTTCGCGCCAAGCGATCCGGGCTCTTTTTGTTGGTCGCATCTGGCGAGAATCGGTGGGATCGGCCTCGGACCGAGAGCCCACACGATTGCGGGTGCGACAGACGCCGCGCGCCTGCCGTGAACCCAAGCGGCTACTGGTTGATCCAGTCCGGGATCGAGATGCGATAGACGTAGCCATCCTGGCTGCCGATGAACAGGGTGTCGCCGATCACGACTGGGCCGGCCGGGGCGAGCGCCGTGTTCTTCGTATTACTCAACGAGCCGCCCACCTTTCGCGGCGGCAACGGCGGGCCATTCTTTCGCTCGAGGGCGTCACGTGTCGGCAGGTGGTTGCCGTTCCGGCGCTTGAGCGCTTCTCCGTTTTCGGCATTCACGACATAAAGCAGGCCACTCGTGTCGCCGAAGAAGACCAGCCCATCAGCGATGGCCGGAGCCCCCTTGACCTTGTTTTGCGTCGGGTGCTCCCATCGCTTCTCGCCGCTGCTGACGTCGTAGGCGAAGACCGATTTGGTGTACGGACTGCCGACGTAGACATTGCCATCGGCGATCGCGGGGGCGCCGGATGTGTTGTTGTCCTGTTTCGGGCCGCTGCCCAGCAGGTCTTTCCACAGCAGCTTTCCGTTGGCCGCATCGAAGCCGTAGATGAAGTGCAAATAGCCTTTGGCGGCATCCGGGAACTGGGCGCGTTCCTCTTCGGTGGCGCTGGCATAGGGCTTCACCGCGGTGATGACCACCACATTGTCCGTGCCGACGGCCGGTGGCACGTCGGTAAAGCTGGCGATTTCGTCATGGCGCCAAACGATCTCCCGTTGCTGCAGGTCGACCCCGACAACGGCGTCCATCGTCCCGACGTAGAGCATCCCGTCCTCGGTTACCGCCGGCGACGACATGCTCACCCAGCCGGGCAGTTTCAGTTTCCAGGCCAGCGTGCCGGTTTCGGGGTCAATCGCGCGCAGCTCGGCAGCGCCGGTGACGGCATACAGAAGGCCGTTCCACAGCGCCGGTGTGGGCATCACTTCACCCACCGTGAGATGGTTCCACAGGGGCGCGCCCGTTTCCGGGTCGACCGCCATGACTCCGCTCTCGCCGGTGCCGCGGACCTCGGCACTCTGAAAGACGCGATTTCCGTAAGCCACGTACAGGCGCTTGCCGTCGGTAATGGTTTCGGCATGCACCCAGTTCGGCGCATGGCGGAACCATGGATGGTTGTCGCTCCACAGAGCGGTGCCGTCCTCCAGCGAGAATGCGAACAGGCCGCCGGTGGCGTGGTTGCCGATATACAACCGGCCATCGACGATCACCGGTGTGGCGCGCACCTGGTCGCTGGTCCGGTAATGTGCATCCGGCAGGGCGATGTCTTTCCCGTCCTCGAAGACCGCGTTGTGTTCGGGACCCATTCGGTACTGGGTCCACTCCGTGGGGCCAAATGCCAATGCCGTGCCGGTCCAGCCGGCCAGCAACAGGCCCGCTGATCCATACCTCAGTAGCTTTACCAACATGCTCAACTCCTCGCCATTGCTTGACTGTTGACGATCCGCAGGCCAACCCGTTCGGGGTACGAGCGAGCAACGCCCGTCAGGGCGCCGGTAGATCGCGCGATCGGGCATGTGTCACAGGCCAATCCAGGTTGCTTTGCTGGTTCGGTCGTAAGACTGTGACGGACCGGGTCCGTTTCGCAGGTGACGAATCGCGTTTCAGAACGAGAGCGGTATCTGATGCCGCTATATGCGCGATATACGGGCATTCGTGCGGAGGGATGTGCGCTGGAACAGGAGTGCCGGGGCGCGAATACCGAGTTTTCGATGCGCGGCCGAGTGGGCGCATGCCTGCAAAAAGAAGCCAGATCGCAGGGTGCGGATTCGGGTTCTTCTTCTGGCTGCAGTGTTCCCTCGGCTTAAGGAAAATTGATCGACTTGCTGGTCTGTCCGGTCGATGGCACCTGCAGATCAAAGTCGCGTACCTGGCCGCGATAGCTGACCGTGGTCTGGTAGTTGCCCGCGGGCAGGTCGATATAGATGAGTGGTCCGTCGGTCGTCGCCTCGAACAGCGTCTGCCCACTCTGATCGCGGATCGTGACGTCTACCGACGAGACGAAGGCGCCACGTTGGCCCTTGGAGAACTGCAGGGTCACCGGGAAGGACGTTCCGTGCTGTTTGAGCCAGGCCCGTTCGCCGGTCCCGAGGCCGCCTGTCATATAACGGAGTCCCCGATTTTCCTGGATGTCGACGGCACTCGAATCGATCTGGTCCGGTGTGACCGGCTGGCGTTCCTCCTTGCTGGCCGGCTCCCAGCCCGGCTTTTTCCAGGGTTCGTCGTCCGCTGCCAGGAGGGGAGGCGCCAGCGTGGTGTAGGCGAGGGTCAGGATAGTTGCGACAACGATCGTGCGCATGAAAATACCTTCTCGTCCGGTTGGAACTTGGCCTGGTGTCGTGGGAACTTGTCTATCGTGTAGGAAGCTAGACCACTGAGCCGAAGCGGAAGTTCGCCGAATCTGCCGCTGCCCCGTGGTTTCGGCCGGGTTTGAAAACCCGGGCTTTCGACGGCCATTACCGGGGCGCGTGCATAGCAAACCAGACCGTTGTCTCAGTCCCATTTCGTCGGTCGATTTTTCAGCCAAGGTGTCGTGCCCATGATTCCAAACTGGTTCAGCGAACTGTCGGTCGCAATGCTATTGCTAGGTGGTCTGTCGTCGATTGTCATCACTGTCGATCTGCCGATGGGACATCGGCAGCATATGTGGATCATGAATGTGGTCTGGCCGGTGACGGCATTGTTCGGCACCGTGGTCGCGCTCTGGGCGTATTTCCGTTGGGGACGACTAGCGACTCGGGAGAAAATGGGGGCGGCGATGGAACGCGACCAGACGCCGTCAAATCGTTCCGGCACCCCGTTTGCGGTGATGGCAGGCAAGGGCACGACTCATTGCGGCAGCGGTTGCACCCTAGGCGACGTGACGGCTGAATTCCTGGCCGTCGGTCTGCCATCGATTGCCGTCTGGTTCGGCTGGACGACGCTTTCGCGGACGACGAGACAGGCAAGATCTTTGCGATCTGGATCGTCGACTACCTGCTCGCCTTTCTGTTCGGCATCGCCTTCTCGTACTTCACCATCAAGCCGATGCGCAATCTTCGACCGCTCGACGGACTCATCCAGGCAATCAAGGCCAATGCGCTGTCGTTGACGGCATGGCAGCTGGGCATGTTCGGCTTTATGGCAATAGCACGTTTCATCCTCGCGGCCCGGGTCTGGAAACATTCGATCGATCCAACGATGCCGGCGTTCTGGTTTCTGATGCAGATCGCGATGATAGTCGGGCTCATCACGAGTTATCCCGTGAACTGGTGGCTGATCCGCGTCGGCATCAAGGAGGTGATGTGACTGACCTGAATCCAACAAATCGTCCGCCGAATCGGTGGCTGGGGTTCGATATAGCCGGAGAGGCCGAACGGTGGCGTTCGGTGAACGATGGGGTTATGGGTGGCGTCTCTGCGGGGCGTTTCGCGATCCGCGAGGGGCGGGGCGTGTTCAGCGGCACGCTTTCCCTCGATCAGGGCGGTGGCTTTGCGTCGGTGCGCCGCGAGGTTTCCGCCGGGACGCTGGCGGGCAGTGAGGGCGCCGTGATCCACCTGCGCGGCGACGGACGGCGCTACCAATGTCGTGTTGGCAGCCCCTTGTTGCCGGCCGGTGCCTCGTATGCGGCCGGGTTCGAGACCACCGTCGGTCGGTGGTCGAGCGTCAGGTTGCGATGGTCGGGGTTTCGCGGTGTCCGCCGGGGACGCCACTTGCCGGACGCGCCCGACCTTCAGCCGGACGGCATCGAACGCTTCGGGTTCCTGATCGCCGAGCGGCAAGCCGGTTTGTTCTGCCTGGAGATAGAGGCCGTCGACTGGTTCTAAGCCTCGCGGCGATGTCGGCTATAAAGGGAAACTGTGTGCGATTCGCTGACGCCGCAAATGGGCCCTTGGCGGCCCCGCAGAGGCGTCAGCGATTCGTGCAGAGGCTCCCTAGGTGGCGTTCACTTCAGGGCACCATCCCGCCGGTCAGGTGCGGGCGAAGGGGAAGTTCGGGATCCGCTCAGGACCGACGGAAGGACGTGCCGCCGCACGCCGGGCAGTTCGGCAGTGGGCCGAATGTCTCGTGGTGCAGGATCTCGCCGCAGTTGGTGCATTTCAGGCGCTTCGGGCTGGTGACGTGGCCGGCGACCCATTCGCGTGGCCGGGTGCGTTCGGCCTCGTTACGGATCTGCTCCAGGGTCACGTCGGTCTGGTCGGCGATCGACAGCAACCGGGCACCGATGTCGCCTGCCCAACCGCGCAATGTCTCGCGGACGTTTTCGCCCTCGTGGGCGAGGCTCTCGCGGGTGTGTTCCAGGTCGTCCTTGACCGCCTCGACGATTTCGTGGCGGAAGTCGTCGGTATCGAGGGTCGAGGCCTCTTCTTCGGCCAGTTCGGCGATGCGCTCGCGATCGGCAGGACGATTGCCAGGATCGTCTAGCAGACGCGCATAGATCCGCTCGAGCAGTTGGTAGTAGCCGTGTCGCAGCGTCTCGTAGGTTTCGCTGTGCTCCCGATGCTCCTCTCCGCTGTCGGTCATTCGGTATCGCCTCCTTGTTGTCGGCCGGGTTGTTTGCCGGGTTGTTAGCCGGGTTGTTAGCCGGGCACTTGGCTAGGCCGCTCCCCCGCCAGGTGTCATGCGTGCCGAGTCGTGCAGGGGATGGCTCCTTTCGGTATTCTAGTGCGCTAGGGAGACTCTGCACGACTGCCGTGCCGTTCTGGCCCGTCGAGCCGTGCGTGATCGGGGCGCGCAGAGTGGCATGGCATCCGTGTGGAGGTTCCTATCCAGCCCCCGGTGGCGCTGTCGTGGAAAGCCCGACGCCGCGCCGGGGGCGTTGCCATTGGACTCGCTCATTTCCGCGTGGTCGAAGCGTGGCCTCGAACGCAACGTGATCCGGGTGATCGTCGTGTCCCGGACGGGCGTGGATACGCGCGGGCTGACGCTCAAGGCCACCTCGAAAAACGTTTCGAGGTGGCCTTGAGTCCCATGGAAGGGGCGTCGCCCAATCGCGGAAGTATTTGAAATTGTTAGAGTTCATCGAGGGTTTCGCGCGATGAACGTCCTCGAAAAAACCCATGGACGGGGTTTTTGAGGTTCTCTCAAACATTAGGTAGAAACAGTCCCTCATGCACGAGCAATACAACCCCGCGAAGGTCGAGGACGAGGCGCAACGTTTCTGGGAAGAGACCAAGGCCTTCCACGTCCGCGAGGATCCCACCCGCGAGAAGTTCTACTGCCTGTCGATGTTCCCGTACCCGTCGGGCCGACTGCACATGGGGCACGTGCGCAACTACACCATCGGCGATGTGATCAGCCGTTACCAGCGCATGCGGGGTTTGAACGTCCTCCAGCCGATGGGCTGGGACGCCTTCGGCCTGCCGGCGGAAAACGCCGCGCTGAAGAACAAGGCCGCTCCGGCGCGCTGGACCTTCGAGAATATCGACTACATGCGCGGCCAGCTCCAGCGCCTGGGATTTGCCTACGATTGGGACCGCGAATTGGCCACCTGCGACCCGGATTATTACCGCTGGGAACAGTGGCTGTTCACCCGGCTGGTGAAGAAGGGCCTGGCCTACAAGAAGACCGCGGTGGTCAACTGGGACCCGGTCGACCAGACCGTGCTCGCCAACGAGCAGGTCATCGAGGGGCGAGGCTGGCGCTCGGGCGCGCCGGTCGAGCGTCGCGAGATCCCGCAGTGGTTCATCCGCATCACCGATTACGCCGACCAGCTGCTCGAGGATCTGGACAAGCTCGATCAGTGGCCGGAGCAGGTGCGCACGATGCAGGCCAACTGGATTGGCCGCTCGCGCGGGGTACAGCTCGACTTTAGCGTCGAGAACGGTGAGCCGCTGCGCGTGTTCACTACCCGCCCGGACACCCTGTTCGGCGTCACCTATCTCGCTGTGGCCGCCGACCATCCGCTGGCCGTAGCCGCCGCCGAGACCGACGAGCAGGTCGCCGCGTTCCGCGAGGAGTGCCGCCACACCAAGGTCGCCGAGGCCGACATGGCGACCATGGAGAAGAAGGGCCTGCCGCTGGGCGTGACCGCCACGCACCCGCTTACCAATGAGCCGGTGCCGGTCTGGGTGGCCAACTTCGTCCTGATGGAATACGGCACCGGCGCGGTGATGTCCGTGCCCGCCCACGACGAGCGCGACTGGGAGTTTGCCCGCAAACACGATCTTTCAGTGAAGCCAGTGATCGTTCCAAAAGAATGGAAGGACTGTGATGTTGATTTAGGGTTGAGTGGTGAGCTATTTGAAACCCGGACTGACGAGGATGGTTCGAAGAAGTATCCATTGATGTGGAACAAAACGCGTGATGAGGCCTTGGGCTGGTCACATTGGGACGAAAAGTTCTCCCAAAAAGGTGTACTGATTAACTCGGGCGAATTCACGGGGCTTTCGAGCGAGGCCGCCTTCGATAGCATTGTCGCCAAGCTCGCCGAGGCCGGGCAGGGCAACGAAACCATCAACTACCGCCTGCGCGATTGGGGCGTCTCGCGCCAGCGCTATTGGGGCTGCCCGATCCCGATCGTCAATTGCGCGCGCTGCGGGCCGGTGACGGTGCCCGACCGAGACCTGCCGGTGGTGTTGCCAACCGACGTGGTCATGGACGGGCCCGGCTCGCCGATCAAGTCGGATCGCGACTTCATCGACACAACCTGCCCGGAGTGCGGTGGGCCCGCCGAGCGCGAAACTGACACCTTCGACACCTTCTTCGAGTCGAGCTGGTACTACGCGCGCTTCGCCAGTGCCGGCTCCAAGGAGGCGATGCTTGACGAGCGGGCCGCCTACTGGCTGCCGGTCGATCAGTACGTCGGTGGCATTGAGCATGCCGTGTTGCATCTCCTCTACGCGCGTTTCTTTCACAAGCTGATGCGCGACGAGGGCCTGCTCCCGGCCGACTGCGACGAGCCGTTCACCCGCCTGCTCACTCAAGGCATGGTGAACAAGGACGGCGCGAAGATGAGCAAGTCCAAGGGCAACACGGTCGATCCGCAGGAGCTGATCGAGGAATATGGCGCCGATACCGTGCGCCTGTTCATGATGTTCGCCGCCCCGCCCGATCAGGGCCTGGAATGGTCGGACTCGGGCGTCGAGGGCGCGCACCGCTTCCTCAAGCGCCTGTGGCGGCAGGTCGCCGAGCGCCGGTCCGCCGGCATCGACCTTGCGCGTCGCCTCACCTCGGCCGACCAGCTGACCGATGCCGATGGCGCGTCCAAGGGCCTGTACCGCAAGCTCAACGAAACCATTGGCCGGGTCAGCGAGGACATCGACAAGCGCCAGACCTTCAACACCGTGATCGCGGCGAACATGGAGCTGTTCAACGAGCTGGCCCGGTTCGAGGCGACCGACGAGCGCGGTCAGGCGGTGGTCGCGGCCGTTATCCAGGACATGCTGCGCATGCTTGCGCCGATCGTGCCGCACATCACCCATGCACTCTGGCACGAAGTCGGCGGGCAGGGCACCATTGCGGATGCCGCCTGGCCGACGATCGACGAGGCGGCGCTGATGCGCGACGAAATCGATATGGTGGTGCAGGTCAACGGCAAGCTGCGCGCGAAGATCAACGTGCCGGCCGCCGCGGACAAGGCGGCCATCGAGGCGCAGGCGCTGGCCAACGAGGACGTGCAGCGCTTCACCAATGAGGGCGAGATCAAGCGCGTGATTGTCGTGCCGAACAAACTGGTCAATATCGTGGTGGAAAAGTGATGACGACCCGGGACATGGCAGGGGCGCGGCAGGGCGTTCGCGCGTTTTCCTTCTGGCTGGCGATGGCCGTCGTGCTCGGGCTCGGCGGGGTGACCGCGGGTTGCGGCTATCACCTGCGGGGCATGACCGATCTGGCCCCCGGGTTCGAGCGGGTGCATGTCTCCGGCCTGTCGCGCTCGGGCGAGGTGTATCGCACGCTGGCGCAACAGTTCGCCAACGCGAATGCCCAGCTGGTCGACGATGTCGGCTCGGCGTCCGCACAACTGGTGGTCGAGGACGAGTCGGTCGAGCAACGCGCCTCGGTGGTCGACCCCACCGCCGACGTGCGCCAGTACGAACTGCGTCACGAGCTTTCCTATCACATCGAGTTGCCGGACGGATCGCGCACGCCCACCCGGCGAATCAGTCAGGCGCGCAACTACAACTACGACCCGACCGGCGTGCTCGCCTCCTCGAGCAACGAGGCGCAGATTCGTCGCGAGCTGGGCGAGCTGGTCGGCGAATTGCTGTTCTACCGCCTGCTCGCCCCGGTCGATCCCGAGACCCTGATCGCGCCGGGCGAGGGGGGCTGACCCCGAGGTGGTCGTCAAGCCGCCGGAATTCGAACAGCGCCTGACCCGGGGCCTCGAGTCGCTGTACGTGCTGGGTGGCGACCAACCGCTGCTGGTCCAGGAGGCACGCGATGCGGTCGTCGCCAAGGCCCGCGAAGCCGGTTGCGACGAGCGACTGCGCTTCGAGGTCGACGGCAAGTTCGACTGGGGCACGCTGGAGAGCCAGGGCGCGAGCCTGTCGCTGTTCTCCAGCCAGCGGATCATCGACCTGCGCCTGCCGACGGGCAAGCCCGGCCGGCTTGGTTCAAAAGCGCTGGCGGCACTGGCCGAGCGGGTCAAGGACGGCAGGGAGTCGGACGTCTGGATCGTCAGCCTGCCTCGGCTGGACAACCAGCTGCAGAAGAGCGCCTGGTTCAAGGCGCTGGCGAACGCCGGCGTGGCGGTGCGCTTCAACGACATCCCGCTGACCGCGCTGCCGAACTGGGTGGCGCAACGGGCCGGCGCGCAGGGTGTCAACCTGACCCGCGATGCCGCCGAGCTGATCGCCGGGCGGGTGGAGGGCAACCTGCTGGCCGCCGCCCAGGAAATCGAGAAACTGTCGCTGATGGACCTCGAGGGACAGGTGGATGCCGCGCGGGTCGCCCAGGGTTTGGCCAACCAGTCGCGTGTCGATACCTTTGCCCTGAGCGATGCGATCCTGGCGGCGGATCGTGAGCGGGCGCTGTACCTGCTCTCGCGTCTGCGAACCGAGGGCATCGAGCCGCTGTTGATCCTGTGGGTGATTGCCCGGGATCTGCGCGCGCTGGTGGCACTGGCGGGCAACGATCAGGCGACCTTCAAGAAAACGCGCATTCCGGCGTTTCTCGCCCGGCGCTACCAGGCCCGGGCCCGCACGCTGCCGGCAGGCACCTGGCAACGGCTGCTGGCCGGTTGTGCCGAGGTCGACCGTTGCATCAAGGGCCTGGGTGACGGTTGCAATACCGCCGATGGCGGCGCCCGCGTCTGGGCGCTGCTCGACCAGGTGATGCTGCACGCGAGTCGGCCGGGACGCTGACACGACAGACAACGATGACGGGCGGGCGGTGCCCGGCCCGCAGACGATTTGAGGAGACGCTGACGATGGCCAACGACAACACCGTGACCGAAACCGTACAGGCGATGGGCCAGGCGGCGCGCCGGGCGGCGCGTGCGCTGTCCCGCGTCGACACAAACGCGAAGAATGCCGCCCTGACGGCGATTGCCGATCAACTGATCGAGCACACCGACACCCTGATCGAGGCAAACAAGAAGGACCTCGAGGCCGGGCGGGCCAATGGGCTGGACGATGCCATGCTCGACCGGCTGGCCTTCGATGCCGCCGGCATCCGGAAGATGGCCGAAGGCGTGCGCCAGATCGCCACGCTGCCGGACCCGGTCGGCGAGATCACCGACACGGTTTTCCGCCCCTCGGGCATCCAGGTCGGGCGCATGCGCGTGCCGCTGGGCGTGATCGGCATCATCTACGAGTCGCGCCCCAACGTGACCATCGATGCCGCGGCACTGTGCCTAAAATCCGGCAATGCCACCATCCTGCGCGGCGGCTCGGAGGCGATTCACAGCAACCAGGCGCTGGCCGCCTGCATCCGTGACGGCCTGGAGGCCGCCGGCCTGCCGGCGGAGACCGTGCAGATCATCGGCACCACCGACCGCGAGGCGGTTACTGCCATGCTGCACAGCCCCGAGGCGATCGACGTGATCATCCCGCGCGGCGGCAAGGGCCTGGTGGCCCTGGTCTCGCGCGAGGCGCGCATGCCGGTGATCAAGCACCTCGATGGCGTCTGCCACGTCTACATCGATCCGGATGCCGATCTCGACAAGGCCAAGGCGATCGCGGTGAATGCCAAGACCCACCGCTATGGCGTGTGCAATGCGATGGAAACGCTGCTGGTCGATCAGGCGGTCGCCGAGACCGTGCTGCCGGATCTGGCCCGGCGCTTCGGCGATCTTGACGTCGAGCTGCGCGGCTGCGAGCGCTCGCGGACGATCGTGCCCTCGATGACCGCGGCAACTGAAGAAGACTGGGGCGAGGAGTACCTTGGCCCGATCCTCGCGGTGGCCGTGGTCGACGGGCTGGATGCGGCGATCGAGCACATCGAGACCTTTGGGTCGCACCACACCGACACCATCGTCACCGAGAACTACACCCGCGCGCGCCGCTTCCTGCGCGAGGTCGACTCGGCTTCAGTGATGGTCAATGCCTCGACGCGGTTTGCCGATGGCATGGAATATGGCCTGGGAGCGGAAATCGGCATCTCCACCGACAAGATCCACGCCCGCGGCCCGGTCGGTCTCGAGGGCCTGACCTCGCAGAAATTCATCGTGCTCGGCAACGGCGAGACGCGGCACTGATCGGTTCGTGGAACCGATCCGCTTCTCAGGCCGTCGCGAGCGGCCTTAGTGCAAGGAGCCGCGGAGTGAGCGACGAAACCTATCCGATCGATAGGCGGATGCAGGCCATTCATGGCCTGCATTCTCCAAGCGCGCGGTGCGCGCCCCGATTCGCACCGAGCGAAGCGGTAGGAGTGAACAACGGAAGGGCCGGGACGCCTGTCCGGACGCAAGCCCCGCCTGCGCTCGGGAGGGACAGGAACGCCCCGAGTCCGCAGGTGACGCTGCAATCGAGACGCGCGGCAGGCCTGAGGAGTGGAGCATGATTGGTGTTTTCGGCGGCACCTTCGACCCGATCCACATAGGGCACCTGCGTCTGGCGACCGAGGTGGCCGAGACATTGTCACTATCGCGGGTGCATCTGGTGCCGGCGGCGATCCCGCCGCACCGGGGCGAACCGCTGCTCGACCCGGCTACGCGTCTGGACCTGGTCGCTCGCTCGATCGCCGACGAGCCCGGCTTTGTCCTCGATGATCGCGAGCACCGGCGTGCCGGTCCGTCGTACACCGCAGACACCCTGGACGACTTCGCGGCCCAATTCGTTGGCGAGCCGCTCGTGCTGATGATGGGCATGGATGCCTTCAACGGTCTGCCGGATTGGCATGAGGTCGAGCGCATCCTGCAGACCGCGCACATCGCCGTGGCCACACGGCCAGGCTCGGAGGCCGCCGGTACGGCCGCCCAGTGGCTGGCCGAGCGCCGAGTCGAGCCGGCAGAACTGGCCCATGCCCCGGCCGACACACCGGTCGGACGTATCGTCCCGGTGCCCATCACGCGGCTGGATATCTCGGCAACCACCTTGCGCGCGCTGGTCGAGCAGGGGCGTTCGCTGCGTTATCTGGTCCCCGAGCCGGTAACGCGCCATTTTTCTCGTGGTTGACCGCGGTGGTTGACCGCATTGGCGGATCGGCCGACCATTGCCGACTTTCGACCATGTGTCGACGCCACACTTGACTCATGGGTGGCGCGTGCAGAGTCTCCCTAACCGACAGGTTTCTCAATGACAGCCAATCAACCGCCATCCTCCCGCACCGAACCGGTCCACGAGACGCCGCCGATGCCGGCCGAGGATATCCTCGCGCACGTCGTCACGGGGCTCGAGAACCTCAAGGCGCTCGACCTGGTGACGCTCGATGTGCGTGAGCGCTGCAACTTCACCGACTACATGGTGTTCGCCTCGGGCACCTCGGACCGTCACCTCAAGGCAATGGCCGACGAGGCGGTGCGGGAGTTGAAGAAGCACGGCATGCGTCCGATGAACGTCGAAGGCGACGACACCCCGCAGACCGAGTGGGTGCTGGTCGACTTCATCGACGTGATCGTGCATCTGATGATGCCGCAGACCCGAACCCTGTATCAGCTCGAGAAACTCTGGTCGGCCCCCGCCGCCGATCCGAACGCCTAATCCCGGGTGCGGATCGAGCTGATCAGCGTCGGGCTCAAGCTGCCCGGTTGGGCCGAGGAGGGCACGCAGGAATACCTCAAGCGCCTGCCTGCCGGTTGCCCGGTGCGCCTGACGGAGATCCCCGCCGCGCCGCGCGGCAAGAACGCCGATATCGACCGCGTCAAGACGATGGAGGCCGATCGCATCGGGCGCGCTATCCCCGGCGGCGCCCATGTGATCCTGTTCGACGAGCGTGGCCGCGATCGGGACACCCGACAGTGGGCGGACGCGATGGGCGACTGGCTGGTCGAGGGACGCGACGTGGCGCTGGTCGTTGGTGGGCCGGATGGCGTGGCGTCGGCCCTGCGCCAGCGTGCCGACGAGACCTGGCGACTCTCGGCGCTGACCCTGCCGCACCCGCTGGTACGCGTGCTCGTGGCCGAGCAGCTCTACCGCGCCTGGTCGTTGCACCAGAACCATCCCTATCACCGCGCTTGAGGTTCCCGCAGTTTCCCAAGGCACGACTGCTCTCGGCCTCGAACGTGCGGCGAACCAATCATCGCGGGCGGGAACGAGACGGTAGAATGAGCCGATGACTTCGAACGATCCCGCTCCCGCGCTCTGGCTGGCCAGCGGCTCGCCGCGCCGGCGCGCACTGCTCGAACAGGCCGGTTTCGTCATTGCCGGGCGCGCGCGGCCAACCCCTGCGGTGGACGAGTGGATCGGTCCGGATGAGTCGGCACACCTCGCCGCGGCGCGCCTGGCACGAGCCAAGTTCGACGCCGCGCTGGATGACCCGGCACTGCCGGCGGACGCGGTGCTGCTGGCGGCCGACACCCTGGTGGCCGGGCCGGCGGGTCGTCCGATGGGCAAGCCGAAAGATGCGGCCGATGCGGAAGGCATGTTGGCCGAACTCGCCGGCCAATGGCACGAGATCATGACCGCGGTGGCCATCGGCGACCGGGAGACATGCCGCGAGACAGTGGTCGGCAGTCGGCTGAAGTTGGCATGTCTGTCGGAGAGCGACATCCGCGCCTATGTGGCGACCGGCGAGCCGCTCGACAAGGCTGGTGGCTACGCACTGCAAGGGCGTGCCGGCAGCTTCGTCGAGGCGATCGAGGGCGACTGCAGCGCCGTTGTCGGCTTGCCGCTGGCGGCGACCTGCCGGCTCCTGGCGACGTTCGGCGTTCGGCCGGCGTGGATGGACCAGACGTGGATGGACCAGACAAGGCACGACAACGAGAACCAGCCATGAGTGAAGAAGTCCTGATCAACATCACCCCGCAGGAGACCCGCATCGCGATGGTCGAGAACGGGGTGCTCCAGGAGATCAACATC
>JAFGUH010000205.1 GCA_016938615.1 Halothiobacillaceae bacterium
GGAGCCGTTGGAGCGTGGGTTTGGCTACACGCTGGGCAATGCGTTGCGGCGTATCCTGCTCTCGTCCATCCCGGGCGTTGCCGTCACCGAGGCGGAGATCGAAGGCATTCTGCACGAGTACAGCGCGCTCGAGGGCGTGCAGGACGACGTGCTGGAGATCCTCCTCAATCTCAAGGGGCTTTCGATCACTATGCACGGGCGCGACGAGGCCGTGCTGAGCATCAAGAAGACCGGCCCGGGAATCGTGACGGCGGCCGATATCAAGGCGGACCACACGGTCGAGATCATGAACCCGGACCACGTCATCGCCACCTTGCGCGACGACGCGGAGCTGAACATGACGTTCAAGGTGGAACGTGGCATGGGCTACGTTCCCGCCAGTTCACGCCGGGAAGACGAGGAGACTGCCGTCGGCAGGCTGCTCGTGGACGCCTCGTTCTCGCCGTTGCGCCGGGTGGCGTACTCGGTAGAGCGCGCCCGTGTCGAGCAGCGCACCGACCTTGACTCCCTGGTGCTCGACATCGAAACCAACGGCTCGATCTCGGCCGAGGATGCCATCCGTCAGGCGGCTGGCATCCTGGTCGACCAGCTCTCCGTGCTGGTCGATCTCAAGGCGGAGAAGGCCGAACCGGTCGAAGAGCAGACGCCGTCAGTCGATCCGGTGCTGTTGCGTCCGGTCGATGACCTCGAGCTGACCGTACGCTCGGCCAACTGCCTCAAGGCAGAGAACATCTACTACATCGGCGACCTGATCCAACGGTCGGAAATGGAGTTGCTCAAGACCCCGAACCTTGGCAAGAAATCCTTGACCGAAATCAAGGACGTGCTTGCCAAACAGGGTTTGTCCCTCGGACAGAAACTGGAGAACTGGCCGCCGGCCGAGCTCCAGAATCTGAGCGAATCCAAGATTTGAACGAAATTTTTTGGAGTATTTGACATGCGTCATCGTCAATCCGGTCGGCAGTTGGGTCGCAACGCCTCGCAGCGCAAGGCCCTGATGCGGTCCCTGACCAACGCCCTGATCGAACACGAAGTCATCAAGACTACGGTCCCGAAGGCGAAGGAATTGCGTCGCGTCGCCGAGCCGCTGATCACCTTGTCGAAGGACGACAGTGTTCATGCGCGCCGGCAGGCCTTCGCCAAAGTGGGCAACAAGGCCACCGTGGGCAAGTTGTTCAGTGACTTGGGGCCTCGCTTCAAGGAGCGTAACGGGGGCTACCTGCGCATCCTGAAATGTGGCTACCGTGCCGGCGATGCCGCGCCGATGGCTTACGTGGAATTGGTTGAACGGAAAGCACAACCAGCGCCGGTCGCCGAAGAAGCCACCGCCGAGTGATCGACGTTCTTCGACGGCCCTGGGTCGTCGGATCGGTCGAGCAGGGCCCGCCTACATGGCGGGCCTTTCTGCGTCTTGGGGGTGCGTCGCGGCCTCAGGCGGCGACCGTTTCGGTGAGCATTCGATCCATGGTCTGCTCCACATCGCGGGCGACCGACGCGAGCTTGGCATCGTCGCTGAGCATGGCGAGCATGTCGGTCGGCCGGATCATCGAAACGATCACGTCCCCTTCACGTTCGTAGACCGCGATACGGCAGGGCAGGGCGTTGGCGAGGTCCATGCGCACGGCCAGCACCTCGGCGGCTCGCTTGGGATTGCAGACCTCGAAGACACGGCATTGCGGGCTGAAGTCGACGCCCTTGGCGTTCAAGGTGCCGTGGATGTCGTGCGTGTGCAGCAGTCCGAAACCATTCGCAGCTACCGCGTCACCGAGACGCTGGCAGGTGGTTTCGAAATCGTGCGGGCTTTTGTGCTCGTCAATCATGCTGTCTGTCTCCGGTTCATGTGAGGTCGGGGTTAGCTTAGCAAATCGGTGGGCGGGACCTTTTCCCCCGGTTGCGAAGTCGGGGCAGGTTTTCTACGATGCCTAGGTTCGCGACGTGCGATATACGCGAGTACTCATGCGGACGGAACTTTCCGAAACCCGTGACTGTCGCATCGTCTCAATCGGGGTTCGGTACCCGGCACGACGCGGTGCAAAGCCGACTCATTTAAACGAGGAGTGATTGCATGTCCGTTTGGAACCATAAGTTGCGCAAATCCTTGATGGCCGCTGGCGTTTCCACTGCCCTTGCCTTCGGCGGCACTGCCGTGGCGCAGCAGGGGGGGCAGGTCGCGCCTCAAGGAGGCCAAGCCGGCACGGCACCTCAGGGGAAGATGCCGGAGCTGACCGAGGAACAGCGACAGCTGATGGAACAGATGCGCTCCGTCCGGCAGGAGCTTCAGCAGACTCAGGCCAAGCTCAGCGAACTCGAACAGCAGGCTTACGAGAACAACCCGGAGCTTGGCAAGAAACGTGATGCCCTGCAGGACACGATCGCCGAGAAGATGTCGGACGACGGGTACGACGCCGCAGAGGAGTTCAAGGAAATGAAGGCCACGATGGCGGAGTACCAACAGGGCGACAAGCAGCCGAGCCAGGCCGAGGTCAAGGCGTTTCGCGAGAAGCAGCAGGCGTTTCAACAGCGCCAGCAGAAAGCCTTCCAGGATCCGGAAGTGCAGAGCATGGCCGAAGATCTGCGTGCGGATGTCAAGAAACAGATGAAGCAGGACAACCCCAAAGCAGAGGAGTTGTTCGACAAGATGGAACAGAAGGCCGAAGAGATGCAGGCGCTTCGACAGCAGGCCATGCAGATGCAGAAGCAGGGTGGCTGAGTCCCAGCGCCCTCGTTCCCAGAAGGCCGACTCTCGCGAGTCGGTTTTTTTTGGTCCGTGGCTTAGGGAAACTCTGCACGAATGGCATGTCACTCTGGCCTGGTGAGTCGTTCGGGATGAAGGCGCGATGTCGTCGGCGTGCCGGTGGCCACGTCAAGACATCGCAACGCGGAGCACGGGCGACTCGCATCTGCCCGGCTCAAGGCGCGCAGAGCGGTATGGCATTCGTGCAGAGGTTCCTTTGAGAAACTCGGCATCGAATCGTGCCGCGTTTCCTGACGTCACCGGTCGCTGTAGCCGGGTTCCGCCGCGCCGAAAAAACCTTCCTTGAGTTTCTGCAATTCGTCACGGGCCTGTGCGGCGGACTCGAACTCCAGATCACGGGCGTGGCGATGCATGTCTGCCTCAAGTTGCTTGATACGCTTGGCGGCCTGGTCCGGTGAGAGGTTGGCGTAGTCGGCCGGTGACTCGGCCGCCTTGTCCGACCCGCGACGCTTGCGCCCAGGGCGGGCGCCGGGAATGCGGGATTCCCCGGCCTCGAGGATGTCCTGGACGCTTTTTTCGATGCCGCGTGGGGTGATGCCCATCGCCTCGTTGTGCGCCAGCTGTTTTTCCCGGCGGCGGTCGGTCTCGTCGATCGCCTTGCGCATGGCATCCGTGATGGTGTCGCCGTAGAGGATCGCCTTGCCTTCCAGGTTGCGCGCGGCCCGGCCGATGGTCTGGATCAGCGAGCGTTCCGAGCGCAGGAAGCCCTGCTTGTCGGCGTCCAGGATGCCGATCAGCGACACCTCGGGGATATCCAGGCCCTCGCGCAGCAGGTTGATGCCCACGAGCACGTCGAATTCGCCCAGGCGCAGGTCTTGGATGATCTCGACCCGCTCGACCGTGTCGATGTCCGAGTGCAGGTAGCGCACGCGCACGTCGTGCTCCATCAGGTAGTCGGTCAGGTCCTCGGCCATGCGCTTGGTGAGCACGGTCACCAGCACCCGCTGCTTCTTCTCCGCCCGCAGACGGATCTCCGATAGCAGATCGTCGACCTGGCTCGCGACCGGTCGGACCTCGATCAACGGATCGACCAGGCCGGTGGGGCGCACCACCTGCTCGGCGACCTGGTCGGCGTGCGTCTCCTCGTAGGGTCCCGGCGTGGCCGAGACGTAGACCGTCTGCGGCATCAGCCGCTCGAATTCCTCGAACTTGAGCGGCCGGTTGTCCAGTGCCGAGGGCAGGCGAAAGCCGAAGTTGACCAGCGTTTCCTTGCGCGAACGGTCGCCCTTGTACATGCCGCCGAGCTGCGGGACGGTCACATGGGACTCGTCGATGATCAGCAGCGCATCGGCGGGCAGGTAGTCGTAGAGACACGGCGGCGGCTCGCCCGGCTGGCGCCCGGAGAGATAGCGCGAGTAGTTTTCGATGCCGTTACAGTAGCCGAGCTCCTGGATCATCTCGATATCGAAGCGGGTGCGCTGGGCCAGCCGCTGCGCCTCGACCAGCTTGTTCTGCGATTCGAGATCCTCGAGGCGCTCGCCCAGTTCGACCTTGATCTGCTCGATCGCGTGCAGCAACCGCTCGCGCGGCGTGACGTAGTGCGAGGAGGGGTAGACCGTGTAGCGCGGCACCCGGCGGCGCACCTGGCCGGTGAGCGGGTCGAACAGCGTGATCTGCTCGATCTCGTCGTCGAACAGCTCGATGCGCACGCCCTCGTCGTCGGCCTCGGCCGGGTGGATGTCGATCACGTCGCCGCGCACCCGGTAGGTCCCGCGGCGGAATTCCATGTCGTTGCGGGTGTACTGCATCTCGGCCAGCCGCCGGATGATCTGGCGCTGGGAGACCTCCTCGCCGCGCACCAGGTGCAGGATCATCTTGAGGTAGGCCTCGGGATCGCCCAGGCCGTAAATCGACGAGACGGTGGCGACGATGATGACGTCGCGGCGCTCGAACAGCGCCTTGGTGGCCGATAGCCGCATCTGCTCGATGTGCTCGTTCACCGAGGCATCCTTCTCGATGAAGGTGTCCGAGGCCGGCACGTAGGCCTCCGGCTGGTAGTAGTCGTAGTAGGAGACGAAGTACTCGACCGCGTTGTGCGGGAAGAAGCCCTTCAATTCGCCGTACAACTGCGCGGCCAGCGTCTTGTTGGGTGCGAGCACCATCGCGGGGCGCTGCACCTCGTTGATGACGTTGGCCATCGTGAAGGTCTTGCCCGAACCGGTAACACCGAGCAGGGTCTGGTGCATCAGACCGTCGCCGAGGCCCTCGACGAGCGTCTCGATGGCGCGGGGCTGGTCGCCGGCCGGCTGATAATCTGTCGCGAGCTGGAAGCGGTGTTCTGACATGGGGTGGGAGTATATAGGTTGGGGGCGGGGCTTTCTGATGCTGTCGCTTTCGGGAGATCCTGTTCGGGAGATCCTGTGCCGTCGACGAGTGCGCCTGCGAATCGCATTGACGCCTTGCTGGCGAGCGGTTCGACGGGGGAGCCCCGGTACGAGTGCCATGCCACTGAAAGCTGGGCGAGTCGTTCGTGATCAGCGTGCGCAGAATCAGCGCGCGCAGAACCGCTTGGCAGTCGTGCAGAGCTTTCCGGGCCAGAGTCATTGGCTATTCATGCCACGTTTCCTTTATGATGGCCGGCTATATCTCTCGCCGGCACGTCAGATTAAGTCCGTGTTTCGCGAGCGACTTTCCAGACGCACTTTCCAGGTATCCATGACCGATTCAAACCTCGAAGACCCCAACGCCCCGCGCGAGGCCGAGAAATACGACAATCCCGTCGCCAGCCGCGAATTCCTCATCGATCTGCTGGGCGAGCAGGATGGACCGATCACGCTCAACAAGCTGATCACCGAACTCGGCTACGACGGTGACGAGGATCGCATCGAAGGGCTGCGCCGTCGCCTGCGGGCGATGGAGCGCGACGGCCAGGCCATCCGCAATCGCCGCGGCGGCTACGTGCCGGTCACCAAGGCTGAGCTGGTGCGGGGTCGGGTCATCGGTCACCGCGACGGCTTCGGCTTTTTGGTGCCGGACGAGGGCGGCAACGACGTCTTCCTCTCGCCGCGCATCATGCGCGCCCTGCTGCACGGTGATCGAGCCGTGGTGCAGGTGGTCGGCGAGGACCGCCGCGGCCGTCCCGAGGGCGCGCTGGTCGAGGTGATCGAACGGGCCAACGCCGAGGTTGTCGGCCGGCTGGTGATCGAGGCCGGCGTGGCCTTTGTCATTCCCGACAATACCCGCATGACCCAGGACGTCCTGATTCCGATGGAGGCCCTGGGTAATGCGACCGACGGCCAGATCGTCCGCGTCGCGCTGGTCGAGCAGCCCACGCAGCGGCACAAGCCGGTCGGCAAAATCATCGAGGTGCTTGGCGACCACATGTCGCCGGGCATGGAGATCGACGTCGCCATCCGCGCCCACGGCATCCCGCACGAATGGCCGGAACCGGTCAAGCAGCACATCGAGCACATGAGCGACCAGGTCGCCGAGGCGGACAAGGTCGGCCGCGTCGACCTGCGCGACGTGCCGCTGGTGACCATCGACGGCTCGGATTCCAAGGACCTCGACGACGCGGTGTTCTGCGAACCCACGCCCAAGGGTTTCCGCCTGCTGGTGGCGATCGCCGACGTCTCGCACTACGTGCGCATCGGCTCGCCGCTCGACCAGGAAGGTTTCCGCCGCGCGACTTCGGTGTACTTCCCGGGGCGCGTGGTGCCGATGCTGCCCGAGATCCTTTCCAACGGCCTGTGCTCGGTGAACCCGGACGTCGATCGCCTCTGCCTTTGCGCCGAGATGTTGATCAACAACCAGGGTCAGATCATCCGCTCGCGCTTTTTCGAGGGCGTGATGAAGAGCCACGCGCGCCTGACCTACGACAGCGTCGCGGCCATGCTGCTCGACAACGACCAGGCCGAGCGCGAGAAGTACAGCCACGTCATCAAGCCGGTCGAGGCGCTGCACGACCTCTACAAGGTGCTGCGCGCCGAGCGCGAATCGCGCGGGGCGATCGACTTCGACACCATCGAGACCCGCATCGTCTTCGGCGAGAACCGCAAGATCGAGGCGATCGTGCCCTACGAGCGCAACGACGCGCACAAGATCATCGAGGAATGCATGATCGCGGCGAACGTGGCCGCCGGTCGCTTCCTCGCCCGGCGCAAGATCCCGTCGCTGTACCGCGTCCACGACCGCCCGGGCGCTGAGAAAATCGACGACCTGCGCGCCGCGCTCAAGGAAAAGGGCCTGACCCTCGGCGGCGGCGAGAAGCCGACCCCGGCAGACTTCAACGCCCTGATCGCCGAGGCCAAGAGCCGCCCGGATTTCGCCACCGTCCAGACCCTGTTGCTGCGCTCGCTGCAGCAGGCGGTCTACGCGCCGGACAATCTGGGTCACTTCGGTCTCGCGCATGAGCACTACGCGCACTTCACCTCGCCGATCCGGCGCTACCCGGACCTGATGGTGCATCGGGCCATTCGCCACATTCTGCGTACCGGGTCGGCCGAGAACTTCCCCTACAGCCACGACGAGATGCTGATCATCGGCGAGCACTGCTCGAACAACGAGCGTCGCGCCGACGAGGCGACCCGGGCGGCCACCGACTGGCTCAAGTGCGAGTTCATGCTCGACAAGGTCGGCAACGTCTACGAGGGGCGCGTCGCCTCGGTGCTCGGTTTCGGCCTGTTCGTCGAGCTCAAGGACTTCTTCGTCGAGGGGCTGCTGCACATCACCGCGCTCAAGCGGGACTTCTATCACTTCGATCCGGTCAGCGTCTCGCTCAAGGGCGAGCGCAGCGGCAAGACCTACGCGCTCAACGACAGCATTCGCGTGCGCGTCGCGCGGGTCGATCTCGACGAGCGCAAGATCGACTTCATGCTGCCCGAGGACGAGGAAGGCGCGGGCGACGAGGCGTCGGGCCGCGACGGGGACAAGTCCCCGAAGGGCGGCGATTCGGATGACGGCGCCTCAAGTGGTGAGTCAGGCGACGACGGCAACGGTGGTGGCAAGAAGCGCCGGCCGCGCCGTCGTCGTCGCAAGCCCAAGGGCGACAATGCCACCGGCCAGAGCGAGAGCCAAAGCGATGACCAGGGTGATGGTCAGAATGATGGCCGGAGCAAGGGCCCGAGTGATGGCCAGTCCGACGGGAAACACGCGGGCAAGGGCGAGGCCGGCGACGGGTCGGCCGACTGATCCCGGCGATGGGCCGTCACGGTGAACTGGACTGGATCGGCGGCTTTCACGCCGTCGAGGCCGCGCTTCGCGAGCGCCCCGAGCGCGTCGATCGAGTCGTGCTTTCCGGGCGCGACGATCGCCGCGTCCGTCGCCTCCGCTCGCTGGCCGAGCGCGAGGGCATCGCGGTGGAATCCCGCGACGAGCCCTGGTTCGACGCCCTCCGCAGCGACGGCAAGCCGTTGCGCCACCAGGGGGTTGCCGCGCGCGTCGCGTCCAGCCAGGCCGGCGACGAGCATGATCTCGCCGCCTTGCTCGATGCCGCCGACGAGTCGCCGTTGCTGCTGGTTCTCGACGGCGTCACCGACCCGCACAACCTCGGCGCCTGCCTGCGTGGTGCCGAGGCGGCCGGTGTGCTCGCGGTGGTCGCGCCCAAGGACCGTGCCTGCGGCCTCACGCCGGCGGCACGCAAGACCTCGGCCGGTTCGTCCGAGCGCCTTCCCTTCGTGCAGGTGACCAACCTCGCTCGCACGCTCGCGGATCTCAAGGCCCGCGGGCTGTGGATCGTCGGCGCCGCCGGCGAGGGGCCGGTCTCCCTCTACGAGAGCGACTTTGCCTGCGAGCCGGTCGCCCTGGTGATGGGCGCCGAGGGCGGTGGTCTGCGCCGCCTGACCCGCGAGCGCTGCGACCAGTTGATTCACATCCCGATGGCCGCAGGCGTCGAGAGCCTCAACGTCTCGGTCGCCTCGGCCGTCTGCCTGTTCGAGTTCCGGCGCCAGAGGTTGGCGGCGGGCTGACTCCGCCGCGAGGATTCGCGACGGGAGGGTCGCCACCGCCTTCGAAACCGACCCGTGTTTCCGGTAAAATGCCTGCCAACTCATTTCACTATGGTCCGGCGTTCCCGCCCTCGTCCGGGGTAGTGGCCCGGGGAACGCCTACCAGGGAGTCAGTAGCCGTCATGAATCTCTCCGACCGGGTCCGCCGGGTCCGTCCCTCCCCGACGCTCGCCGTCACCGCCAAGGCCGCCGAACTGCGTGCCGCCGGCCGCGACATCATCAGCCTCGGTGCCGGGGAGCCGGACTTCGGCACCCCAAGCCATATCGGCGAGGCGGGCATTCAGGCGATCCGCGACGGCTTCACGCGGTACACGGCCGTGGAGGGCATCGTCGAGTTGCGCCAGGCGATCGTCGACAAGCTCGAAGCCGACCAGGGTCTCGAATACGGTCTCGACCAGGTCATCGTCTCGACCGGCGGCAAGCAGAGCATCTTCAATCTCTGCCAGGCGCTGCTGAACCCGGGTGACGAGGCGGTGATCACCGCGCCTTACTGGGTTTCCTATCCGGACATGGTCCGCCTGGCCGGCGGCGAGCCGGTAATCGTCTCCGCCGGCCAGGATCAGGGCTTCACGATGAGCCCGCGCCAGCTTGCCGCCGCGATTACCGACAAGACCCGGCTGGTGATGCTCAACAGCCCGTCGAACCCGACCGGCGTGGCCTACACCCGCGAAGACTGGGCGCAGCTCGCCGACGTGCTGCGCGATCACCCCGAGATCGTGATCGCCACCGACGACATGTACGAGAAGATTCTCTGGGCCGACGAGCCGTTCTCGAACATCGCCATGGTTGCGCCGGATCTCGCGCCGCGCACCGTGGTGCTCAACGGCGTGAGCAAGGCCTACGCCATGACCGGCTGGCGGATCGGCTACGCCGCCGGCCCGGCCGACCTGATCAAGGCGATGAAGGTAATCCAGTCGCAGAGCACCTCCGGGGCCTGCTCGATCGCGCAGAAGGCCGCACTGGAGGCGATTGCCGGTGACCAGTCGGAGATCACGGCCATGGTCTCCGCCTTTCGCGAACGCCACGACTACGTCGTCGAGGCGCTCAATGCCCTGCCGGGTGTGTCCTGCCTGCCCGGGCAGGGGGCGTTCTACAGCTTCCCGGACG
The DNA here is from genome assembly GCA_016938615.1 of Halothiobacillaceae bacterium. GTDB lineage: Bacteria > Pseudomonadota > Gammaproteobacteria > Halothiobacillales > Halothiobacillaceae > Guyparkeria. The sequence goes on from JAFGUH010000205.1 coordinate 9,808, forward strand.
TCTCGGCGGCGATGGCCGCACTGGGCATCGATGATGACGTCGCCTTCTCCGAGCATCTGCTCGAGAAGGCCGGTGTCGCGGTGGTGCCGGGGTCGGCGTTCGGGGCGCCGGGTCATGTGCGCCTGAGTTACGCGACCAGCCTGGAGGCGTTGCGCGAGGCCATCGCCCGGATCGAGTCGATCCTTCCGGCCGACTGACCCGTGTCGTTTATCGCGTGGCCGACCGACAGTCGGCCACGCCCGTTTGCTCGAGTATCGAACCCCGAAGGGTGGGAGTTGACCGATGGATGAAAACCGCAAGAAAGCCCTGGGCGCCGCCCTGTCGCAGATCGAACGTCAGTTCGGCAAGGGAGCGGTAATGCGCATGAACGACGAGGGGCGACGGAATGTCCCCGCCATCAGTACCGGTTCGATTTCCCTGGATGCAGCGCTGGGCATCGGTGGGCTGCCCCGCGGTCGGGTGGTGGAGATCTACGGTCCGGAATCCTCCGGCAAGACCACGCTCACCCTGCAGACCATCGCCCAGGCGCAGAAGGGGGGCGGCACCTGCGCGTTCATCGATGCCGAACACGCGCTCGACCCGGGCTACGCCGAGAAACTGGGCGTGAACGTCGACGATCTGCTGGTCTCTCAGCCGGATACCGGCGAGCAGGCGCTCGAGATCGCCGACATGCTGGTGCGCTCCGGCGCAGTGGACGTGGTCGTGATCGACTCGGTCGCCGCCCTGGTGCCCAAGGCCGAGATCGAGGGTGAGATGGGCGACAGTCACGTCGGCCTGCAGGCGCGCCTGATGAGCCAGGCACTGCGCAAGCTCTCAGGCAACATCAAGCGCACCAACTGCATGGTGATGTTCATCAACCAGATCCGGATGAAGATCGGCGTCACTTACGGTAGCCCGGAAACCACCACCGGCGGCAACGCGCTCAAGTTCTACGCCTCGGTGCGCCTCGACATCCGCCGCGTCGGCGCGGTGAAGAAGGGCGAGGAAGTCATCGGCAACCAGACCCGTATCAAGGTGGTCAAGAACAAGATGGCGCCGCCGTTCAAGGTGGTCGACTGCGACATCCTCTACGGCGAGGGCATCTCTCACCTGCTCGAACTGGTCGATCTGGGCGCCAAGCACGGCATCATCCAGAAGGCCGGCGCCTGGTATTCCTACGGCGAGACGCGCATCGGCCAGGGCAAGGACAACGCACGCCAGTTCCTGGCCGAGAACCCCGAGATGGCCGCCGAGATCGACGCGCAGATCCGCGAGATCATGATGCCCAAACCCGTGGCCATCCCCGAGACCAGCGAGGCCGACGAGACGCCGGTCGACGAAACTTCTTAATCCCGATCGACGGTTGTGGACGAACAAGCGCGCCGCCTGCTCGATTGCGAGAAGCGCGCCGTCGGGCTGCTCGCCCGGCGTGAACACAGCCGGCTCGAGCTGGCGGCCAAGCTGGCCGACAAGGGGTTTGCCGCCGAGGTGATCGATCCGGTGATCGATCGCCTGGTCGAGGAGGGCTGGCAATCGGATCGGCGCTACGCTGAAAGTCTGATCCGCGCTCGCTCGGCCCGTCGCTACGGCCCGGACCGAATCGCGCACGAGCTTTCCCGGCAGGGCGTCGATGACGGGGTGATGGCCGAGGCGTTCGCCGCCGAACCACGGGACTGGGAGGCGTTGGCCCGCGAACAACTGGTGGCACGTTACCGCGCACCGCCCGCCGATTTCCCGGAACGGGCCCGGCGCCACCGCCACCTGGTCCGGCGCGGTTTCCCGCCGGAGCTCGCCCACGAGCTGGCCGGGTGGTGGCCCGATGCCGCGACCGAGGCCCACCCCGACCACGATTGGTTCTGACTGACGCGTCCTGACTCATCCGCCGGTGGGCCTCGTCTCTCGCCCCCCGGCGCCCGATTGCGATTGCGGCGCGCTCGTTCCTGTTCGCCTCCGGCCTCCCTGCGCTACAATCCGCGCTTTGTCCTCCCGTTTTCCGAGATGGTTCGTGCATGAAGACCAGCGCCGAGATTCGTCAATCCTTCCTGGATTTCTTCGCCGAGCGTGGGCACGAGGTCGTGCCCTCCGCGTCGTTGATTCCGGGCAATGACCCGACGCTCCTGTTCACCAACGCCGGGATGGTGCCGTTCAAGGAGGCGTTCCTGGGCCAGGAGAAGCGCGCCAACCCGCGTGCGGTCTCGGTGCAGCGCTGCGTGCGCGCCGGCGGCAAGCACAACGATCTCGAGAACGTCGGCTACACCGCCCGGCACCACACCTTCTTCGAGATGCTGGGCAACTTCAGCTTCGGCGACTATTTCAAGGGCGAGGCGATCCGTTACGGCTGGGACTTCCTGACCGGGACCCTCGGCCTGCCTGCCGAGCGGCTGTTGGTGACCGTCTACGAGACCGACAACGAGGCCTACGCGCACTGGCGCGACGACATCGGCCTGCCCGAGGACCGCATCCTGCGCATCGGCGACGACCCGGACGGCGGTTCCGACAACTTCTGGCAGATGGGCGACACCGGGCCCTGCGGGCCGTGCTCGGAGATCTTCTACGATCACGGCCCGGACGTGCCCGGTGGCCCGCCAGGCTCCCCCGACGAGGACGGCGACCGCTTCATCGAGATCTGGAACATCGTCTTCATGCAGCACGACCGGGCCGCCGACGGGACGCTCAGCGACCTGCCCAAGCCGTCGGTCGACACCGGCATGGGGCTCGAACGGCTCGCCGCGGTGATCCAGGGCGTGCACTCGAACTACCAGATCGACCTGTTCCGGCACCTGATCGACGCCGCCACGACAGCAACCGGCGCGACCGATCGGGAATCGGCCTCGCTCAAGGTGATCGCCGATCACATCCGGTCCTGCGCGTTCCTGATCGTCGACGGCGTGCGCCCGGGCAACGAAGGGCGGGACTACGTCCTGCGCCGCATCATCCGCCGCGCGGCCCGCCACGGCCATAAGCTGGGCCAGGACGCGCCGTTCTTCCACACGCTGGTCGGCCCGTTGGTCCGGGAGATGGGTGAGGCCTACCCGGAGCTGGCCAAGGCGGCCGACGAGGTCGAGCGCGTGCTGCTCGCCGAGGAGGAGCGCTTCCTGCAGACGCTCGCCTCGGGGATGCAGGTGCTCGAGCAGGCGGTCGCCGGGCTTCCCGCCGGCGGCACCATCGACGGCGAGACCGCCTTCAAGCTCTACGACACCCACGGTTTCCCCCTCGATCTTACCGCTGACATCGCGCGCGAACGCGGCCTGTCGGTGGACGAGGTGGGTTTCGAGCGCGAGATGGCCGAACGCCGCGCCCAGTCGCGCGCCGGGAGCCATTTCACCGCCGACACCGTCAAGATCGGCACGGACGAGCCCACCGTGTTCGAAGGCTACGAGCAGGATTCACTCGAGGCGACCGTGGTCGCGATGGCCCGCGAAGGCAGCCAGGCCGAATCGCTCCAGGCTGGCCAGAGTGGCCAGGATGGCGTGATCGCGCTCGACCGCACGCCTTTCTACGCCGAATCCGGCGGCCAGGTGGGGGACAGCGGCGTGATCGAATCGGCCCAGGGCCGCTTCGTCGTTCACGACACGCAAAAGCAAGGCGGGGTGTTCCTGCATCACGGCACCCTCACCGACGGGCAGCTGGCGCCGGGCGACGCGGTCACCGCTCGCATCGATGCCGCGCGCCGCGCCGACATCCGGCTGAACCACTCGGCCACCCACCTGCTCCACGCCGCGTTGCGCGAGGTCTTGGGCGACCACGTCCACCAGAAGGGCTCGCGCGTCGGTCCCGAATCGCTGCGCTTCGACTTCTCCCACGACAAGCCGGTGACCCGTGAGCAGCTGGGCGAAATCGAGCGGCTGGTCAACGCCCAGGTACGCGAGAACCACGCGGTCGAGACCCGCGAGATGGCGATCGACGAGGCACGCGCGGCGGGGGCGATGGCGCTGTTCGGCGAGAAGTACGGTGACGTCGTGCGCGTGGTGACCCTCGGCCCGTTCTCGATGGAACTCTGCGGCGGCACGCATGCCCGCCGAGGTGGTGACATCGGCCTGGTCAAGCTCGTGGCCGAATCGGGCGTCGCCTCGGGCGTGCGCCGCATCGAGGCGGTTACGGGCGCTGCCGCGCTGGCCGAGGCCGAGCGCGCCGATCAGACGGTAGGCGAGATCGCCGAGTTGCTGCGCGGCCCCAAGACCGAGGCCGCCGAGCGCGTCGCGCAGATGTTGGAGCGCTCGCGTCAGCTCGAGCGCGAACTGGCCAGGCTCAAGGCCGAGCTCGCCTCGGCAAGCGGCGACGAGCTCGCCGATCGTGCCGAGACCATCGGCCCGGCCCGGGTCCTGGTTGCAGAGCTCCCCGGGGCGGACGCCGGCACCCTGCGCGAGAGTATGGACAAGCTGCGCGACAAGCTCGGCACCGCGGCCATCTTGTTGGGCACCGTCGATGACGGCAAGGTGCGCCTGGTGGCCGGCCTGTCCAAGGACCTGACCCAGACCGTCAAGGCGGGTGACTGGGTCAACGTCGCTGCCGCCGAGGTAGGCGGCAAGGGCGGTGGCCGGCCGGACATGGCCCAGGCCGGCGGCAATCAGCCCGAGCGCCTCGACCAGGCCCTCTCGGCCGCGCGCGCCTGGCTCGCGGACAAGCTTGGCTGAACTTGGCCCGCACTGGGGTTGTCTTGACCTGAGTGGCTTGACGGGTGAAAAACCCAGACGGGCCGTTTATACTGCCCGGCTGCTTTGCCTTTCATCACGTCAGCGACAAGGAGTTGGCACCGGCATTTCGGGTGCTAAGGAAACCATATGGCGTTAATCGTTCAGAAATACGGCGGGACCTCGGTCGGCACCGTCGAGCGCATCCAGGCGGTTGCCGAGCGGGTCCAGCGTGCGGTGAACAACGGCGATTCGGTGGTCGTCGTGGTCTCGGCGATGAGCGGCGAGACCAACCGCCTGATCGGCATGGCCAACGAGATCCAGGCCGATCCGACCCCGCGCGAACTCGACACCCTGGTTGCCACCGGCGAGCAGGTGACCATCGCGCTGCTGTCGATGGCGCTGCAGGCGCGCGGCCAGGATGCGCGCTCCTACACCGGCGCGCAGGTGCGCATCCTCACCGACAGCACGCACACCAAGGCCCGCATCCAGTCGATCGATACCGACACCATCCGCGGCGATCTCGATGCCGGTCGCGTGGTCGTGGTCGCCGGCTTTCAGGGTGTGGACGCGCACGGCCAGATCACCACGCTCGGCCGGGGCGGCTCCGATACCTCGGCGGTGGCCCTGGCCGCAGCGCTCAAGGCCGACGAGTGCCAGATCTACACCGACGTCGACGGCGTCTACACGACCGACCCGCGCGTCGTGCCCAAGGCCCGCCGTCTCGACCGGATCACCTTCGAGGAAATGCTGGAAATGGCCAGCCTGGGCTCGAA
>JAFGUH010000206.1 GCA_016938615.1 Halothiobacillaceae bacterium
CCGACGCCATCGGCCTGAGCCTGCAGAACGTCGACTTCGGCCTCGCCCTGATGACCGAAGTGTTGCCCGAAGACGCCGCCGAAGGGACGACCGCCCGCAGCTTCAGCACCTTAAAAGCCACCGCCGGCAGTATCGCCTTCGTCGGCATCGACGGTTTTACGGCCAGCGCCAGCGACCTCAGCGTCGAGATCAACCGTGGGATTGCCGGTGCCGCCGGCGCCGCCGATCTCGTCATCGACCACAGCGCCCGGCAGATCGAAGTCCTCGCCGGTCCCGGAGTCAACGTCACCCTGGACAGCGACGGCGCCTTAGGCGAGCTCACCCGCGCCAGCGGCAATCTCGAGTTCAACGTCTTCAACTTCGTCACCTTAAGTGGCTTCATCTCCCTCGAATCGTCCAGCAAAACCATCCACCTCACCGGCGTCGATGAAAGCACCGCCGGAGAAGTCGTCGTCACCGACATGCTCGCCATCGGCGGCAGTAACGTCAGCGCTTTCGTCGGTTTGAACGGTGGCAGCGCCGAGGCGATCGGCCTCGAGCTGACCAGCGCCGACTTCGGCCTCGCCCTGTTGACCAGTAAAACCGACAGCAGTCGCAGTTGGACCAGCCTGCAGGCGAGCGCCGATTCGCTCTCCTTCGTCGGGCTCGACGGTCTGACCGCCACCGCCACGGCCATGACCGTTTCCATCAACCAGGCCGGCAAAGACGGCGACATCGTTGTGGACTACGCCGGTGCCAATGCCACCGAGCTAACGATCAAAACCGGGACCGAGAGCAGCCTGAGCCTCAGCCTCGAAGGGAGCGAAGGGGAGACGATCAAAGCCGCCGGCAACCTGGATATCGACCTGTTCGGTTTCTTCAGCGTCAAAGGCGGCTTCGCCGTCGAGCAGCGCAGCCAGGACATCGTCCTGTCCGACGGCAGCACCATCGTCGCCGCCGATCTCATCACCATCGGCGGGCACGAGGTCGACGCCTTCGCCGGAATCAACGGCGGCTACGACGACGGCAGCGGCGCCCTCTCCAGTGACGCCATGGGACTCTCGCTGGGAAGCGTCAACTTCGGCCTGGCCCTGATCGGCGACCCCAAAGACACCACCCGCAACTTCACCAGCCTGCAAGCCACCGCGACCAGCGCCTCCGTGGTCGGCATCGAAGGGCTGACCATGCAGGTACAGGATCTGCTGGTCAACATCAACCAGGGGATCACCCTCGACGCCGAAGCGGCCAAGACGATCAAAGTCAACACCCAGCTTAAGCTCGACATACCTCTGGATCTCATCGGCACACTCAGCTTCAGCCAAGGGAGCGACAGCGCCGAGGTCAACGTCGGTGCGAACATCACCAGCGCCGAGCTGATCAGCGCGCTC
>JAFGUH010000023.1 GCA_016938615.1 Halothiobacillaceae bacterium
CATCGCGACGTAGACGCAGTAAACGCCCTTGCCCTTCTGGTTGATGATGGTGTCGATCGCGACAGCGGTCTTACCGGTCTGGCGGTCACCGATGATCAGCTCACGCTGGCCGCGACCGATCGGGACCATCGAGTCGATGGCCTTGATGCCGGTCAGGATAGGCTCGTCGACGCTCTGACGCTCGATGACGCCCGGTGCGATCTTCTCGACCGGCGCGGTGAACTCGGTGTCGATCTCGCCGCGGCCGTCGATCGGCTGACCGAGGGTATTGACGACACGGCCCAGCAGCTCCTTGCCGATCGGCACTTCGAGGATGCGCTGCGTGCACTTGACCTGGTCGCCTTCGTTGAGGTGCTCGTAGTTGCCGAGCACCACGGCGCCGACCGAGTCGCGCTCGAGGTTCATCGCCACGGCGAACGAACCGCCCGGCAACTCGAGCATCTCGCCGAGCATGGCTTCGCTCAGGCCGTGGATTTTGATGATGCCGTCACCCACCGAAACGATGGTGCCGACAGTTTGCGCTTCCGCGCCGGCATCGAAATTCTCGATGCGCTCTTTGATCAGACTGCTGATTTCAGACGGGTTGATCATGGAAGATCTCCTTAGCGACTCATTTGTACGGCAAGATGCTCGAGCTCTCCGCGCATCGATCCGTCGATCACCAAGTCACCGGCGCGAATGACTGCGCCACCGATCAGGTCTTCGTCGACGGTAGTTTCGAGCTCCACGGTGCGATCGAGTCGCTTGCCGAGCGCTGTTTTGATTTGATTCGACTGCTCGTCGGTCAGGGGCTTGGCCGAGACGACGGAGGCCACGATGCGGCGCTCCGCATCGGCTCGCAGCGCCTCGAACCCCGAGGCGACTTCCGGCAGCAGGTCAAGGCGATCACGTTCGCCGAGCAGGCGCACGAGGTTGAGCGCCTGCTGGTCGACGGCATCCTCGACCACCTTGACGAAACCGGCGAGCCGCTCGGAGCGCGACCGCTTTTCGTCGCCGAGAAACGCGACCATGTCGGCGTTCTGCGCGACAGCGGACAAGCCGGCGAGCGCCTCGGACCAGTGCTTGGCCTGCGTCGAATCGGCGCAGAGGTCATGCACGGCCTTCGCGTACGAGTTCGCGACTGTGGTGTCTTCAGACATAGGGCCTCCGCTTGCCTTAGATCCGGGCGATCAGATCTGAGATCGCGGACTCGTGGTCCTTGTCCGTCACCTCGCGTTTGAGAATGCGCTCGGCGCCGGTCGCGGCCACATCGGCCACCTGGGCACGAAGCTCTTCCTTGGCGCGATTGACCTCGCGGTCGATCTCGGCGTTGGCCTGGGCAACGATGCGCTCGGCCTCGGTCTTGGCGTTCTCGCGCGCTTCTTCCAGGATCTGGTTAGAGCGCGTGTTCGCCTGAGCGATGATGTCGTTCGCCTTGTCCTTGGCCTCGCGCAGGAGTTCGGTCGAACGCTCCTGAGCGAGCTTGAGCTCGTGCTTGCCGCGCTCGGAAGCGGACAGGCCGTCTGCGATCTTCTTGCGACGCGCTTCCATCAAGGCGGAAAGCGGCGCCCACAGGTATTTGTTGACCAGCCAGATCATTGCCACGAAGGCGATCAGCTGGGCAACCAGTGTGATCGAAATACTCACAATGTCCCCTCGCGTATCTACGGATTGGGTTTCCGGTCAGCACGACGCGGCAGGACGACCCGCCGCGCCAGTCGGACCATGGTCACGAAGACGCGATTTAGAGGGCGCCGATCGCGCTGGTCAGGGCGCCGACGAACGGGTTCGCGAACAGGAACCACATCGCGAACGCGAGGATGATGAACGGGAAGGACTCCATCAGGCCGGCGAAGATGAACATGTTGGTCATCAGTTGCGGACGCATCTCCGGCTGGCGCGCGATGCCCTCGAGGGTCTTGGAACAGATCAGGCCCCAACCGATGGCCGAACCCAGGCCGGCAGCGGCGAGGATGACGCCAACGCCAACAGCGGTGTAGGCATAGATGGTAGCGAGCATATCGGGGGTCATGGCTTCTTCTCCTAATCAGAAAAACAAAGGGTCAAAGGAAACTGGGTCGAAAAACCGGGGTCGGTGTCTCAGTGATCGTCCTGGATATGCGCCATACCGAGGTAGACGATGGTGAGCACCATGAAAATGAAGGCCTGCAGCGTGATGACCAGGATGTGGAAGGCGATCCACGCCATGTCCAGCACGACTTGCAGCGGGAACCAGATGAGCAGGCTGGCACTGATGCTTGCCCCGAGCGTGAGCAACGCGATCAGCAGGAAGACCAGCTCACCGGCAAACATGTTGCCGAACAGACGCAGCGCGAGACTGATCGGCTTGGCGAGTTCGTCAATCGCGGTCATCACGACGTTGATCGGAATCAGGAACTTGCCGAAGGGGTGGAACAGGAACATCTTTATGTAACCGCCCAGCCCCTTCACCTTGATGCTGTAGTAGATAGTGAGGGCGAACACGAACAGCGCCATGGCAAGCGTGGTGTTCAGGTCGGTGGTCGGCACGATCTTGAGGTATTCGATGCCCAGACCGGAGGCAACCGCCGGCAGCAGGTCGACCGGGATCAGGTCCATGAAGTTCATGAGCCAGACCCACAGCAGGATGGTCAGGGCCAGGGGAGCGATGATCTTGGGCGCCTTGCTGCCGAAGGAATCGCGGATCTGCTCGTCGACGAACTCGAGAACCCCTTCGGCGGCGTTCTGCAGACCGTTGGGCGTTTCCGCGCGCAGACGGCTGCCGATGCGCATGGCCACGAACACGATCAGCGCACCCAGCAGGACGCTGAAGACCAGTGTGTCGATGTTCAGCTGCCAGAAGCCCTCACCGACGTGGAGATTGGTCAGGTGATGCTGGATATATTCGACCGGGCTGCCGCCCGTGTTCTCCGTAGCCACTGTGTCTAACTCCTCAAGCGTGAAATCAATCTGTCGTCTGGCGGGGCGGGCGGCCCGAGTCCTGACCGCGGGCCGCGAGTACGCCTGCGATCATGGCGACCACGAAGGCCGCGACCATGAATCGCGCGTCCAGGCCGAATGCGCCAAGCCCGACGGCCATCAGGACGAGCAGCGCGACGAATCGCATCGCCGCCCCCAGGTACATCGTGTTCATGCTCTGCTGCGGCGACTCCACGGCCAACTCGGTCGCCCGCGCCATCGAGCGCCGCAGCATCCAGGCGAGCACCGCGGCCACCGCCACGCCTGCCGCGGCCGACAGGGCCGCGTGCGCCGAATGGAACGCGCTCGCGACGACCGCGATCGCCAGCACCGCGAGATGGGTCGCCATCACCCGTCGCCCGCGGCGGGTGATCGCCTCGGCCATCCGGGTCATGGGCGATCCGAATCCCGCGGTTCGTCGTCGCGTCCCATCGCCAGCAGCGAACGGCGGGCGTTACGCATCCCGCCGACAAAACCCAGCGCCCCGACGACCAGCATGAAGATGGGCGCGGTGTCCAGCCAGGCGTCGAGGCCGAAACCAATGACCAACCCGGCGATCACGCTAGAGGCAAACATGTTGCCCGCACCAACCTGCAGCAGCCCCCTGACACGCGACTGCCAGTAGCCACCGCCGGTCTTGCGCCGGTCGGCCGGATCGGGCGTGTTGTGCGGATCGGTCATGTCGGGGCCCAAAAATTGGTGGCCAGTGTAGCGAGTCACTTGGCGCGCGACAAGCGAATACGGCTTGCCTCACTAAGGAAATCGGGCAGGTGGCGGGTCGCCCTCGGGCCTGGAAAGCCATTCGTTCCTGTGCCCGTGCTCGGCACCGCCGGGGGTCGCCTGCGTCTCCCTAGTCAACCGCCGGACGATCCGATTCGCGTGATCCGACCAGGCGGTCGATCAGCCCGTCGAGCTGATCCAGGCTGTCGAAGGTCAGTGTGACGCGTCCCTTGCCACGACGATTGGCATGGATGGCGACGGGCGTGCCCAGCGCTTCGCCCAGGCGGCGCTCCAGGGCACGGGTATCGGGGTCGTCGTCGATTGCCCCCCGGGTTGCGGGCTGCCGAAGATACCGGGTGACCATGGACTCGACCTGGCGCACCGTCAACGTCCGCGAGACCACCTTCTCGGCAATGCCGGCTTGTTCCTTTTTCGGCAGTGCGGCGAGGCTGCGAGCGTGGCCGGCCTCGATGCGGCGCTCTCGCAGGAGTTTCTGGACCGGCGCGGCCAAATCGAGCAGCCGCAGCGCATTGCTCACCGCCGGGCGCGACACGCCCAGCACGTCGGCGACCTGCTGATGGGTGAGCTCGAACTCCTTGATCAGGCGTTGCATGGCCTGGGCCTGCTCGATCGCGTCAAGGTCTTCACGCTGGAGGTTCTCGATCAGGGCCATCGCCGCGGCCTGATCGTCGTCGATCTCGCGGATGACCGCCGGGATGTGATCGAGACCGGCCTGCTGGGCGGCCCGCCAGCGACGTTCGCCGGCAATCAGCTCGTATTCGCCCGAGCGGCGGCGCACCACCACGGGCTGGATCACGCCCTGGGCGCGGATCGAGTCGGCCAGTTCGGCCAAGGCGGTTTCGTCGAACCGCTTGCGCGGCTGGAAGGGGTTGGGGTTGATCAGGTCGACGGCCAGCTCGCGCAGCTGCGCGCCGGCCTGCTGCTCGGGGCGATCAGCCGTTCCCAGCAGGGCGTCGAGTCCGCGACCGAGTCCCTTTCGTTTCGTGCTCATCGTCTACCCCTGTCTTCCACTCGATCAACCGCGCTCGGCCCGGCCACCCGGGTGACCATTGCCCTCGTCGCGGAGGGCCGCCGGCCGGCCGAGCTTGCCACGCTTGCGCGCCCGTTTGACCAGCTCGCGCGCCACGTCGGCGTGCGCCTCCGCCCCGGTGGAGCTCTTGTCGTAGAACATGGCCGGCAGGCCGTGACTGGGCGCCTCGGCCAGTCGGACGTTGCGCGGCACCAGGGCATCGAAGACCCGATCGCCGAAGTGGTGGCGCAACTGGGCGCTAACGTCCTGGGCCAACCGGTTGCGGGCATCATACAAGGTGCGCAACACCCCGGCGATCCCGAGGTCGGGATTGAGTGCGACACGCACCTGCTCGATGGTGTCCAGCAGCGCGGACAACCCCTCCAGGGCGAAATACTCGCACTGGACCGGGATCAGGATGTCGTCGGCGGCGACCAGGCTGTTGATTGTCAGTGTGTTGAGCGCCGGCGGGCAGTCGATCAGGACGAAGTCGTAGTCGTCGACCAGCGGCGCCAGCGCCTGGCGGAGCTTGGTCTCCCGACCGATGCGGGTGACCAGCTGGAACTCCGACCCGGCCAGGTCGATGGTCGCCGGCAACAGGTCGAAGCCGCCGGGATCGGTGGGCAAGAGCGCCTGTTTGGCGGGAATCTCGTCGAGCAGCACCTGGCCGATGTGCCGCTCGATCGAGTGTTTCTGGTACCCCGAGCTGACGGTGGCGTTGCCCTGCGGGTCCATGTCGACCAGTAACACGCGTCGGCCGAAGGCCTGCAGCGCGGCGGCGAGGTTCACCGCGGTGGTGGTCTTGCCGACGCCACCCTTCTGGTTGGTGACTGCGATCACCCAGCTCATGCGGGCCCCGCCCGCTCCACGACCAGCAGGTGGCGTTCGGCGTCCAGATCGGGGACGTCCAGCGCGTGCCGGCGGGAAACGACGAAACCTTCTGGCAATGCAGCGATCTCGTCATCGTTCAGCCGCCCCTTCATCGCGTACATCCGTCCGCCATCGGCCAGGAGCGGGGCGCCGAGTCGGACGAAATCGGCCAGCGAGGCGAAGGCGCGCGAGATAAGGCAATCGAAACGGGCGACCGGGTCGAGCTGCTCGACGCGTTCGCGGCAGACGCTCACGTTCGCCAGGCGCAACTCGCGCCGCGCGGTGGCGGCGAAACGCGTCATCTTGAGATTGGAGTCGACCAAGGTGACCTCACTGTCGGGGCGACAAACCCCGAGGATCATACCCGGTATGCCCGGACCACTGCCAATGTCCAACAGGCGTTGGCAGGCCGGCAGGTGCGGCAAGACCGCGAGCGAGTCGAGCAGGTGGCGGGTGACCATCGCCTCGGGGTCACGTACCGCCGTGAGGTTGTAGGCACGATTCCAGCGTGTCAGCAGGTCGAGGTAGTCGATCAGGCGCGCGCCTGCGTCCGAATCGAGCGACAGCCCAAGCCGCGTCACGCCGTCGAACAGTTGCCGTTCGAGTCGGTCGCGTCGCTCGCCGGGTCGCGCCGCGGGCATGCGCTCAGGCCGAGCGGGCAAGCTGGCCGCGGCGCTTGAGGTGCACCAGCAGCAGGGACACCGCGGCCGGGGTCACGCCGGGAATGCGACCGGCCTGACCGACCGTGGCCGGACGCTGGGCGGAGAGCTTGTCACGCACCTCGTTGGACAGCCCCGAGATCTCGGCGTAATCGATATCCGACGGAATCGCCTGTTCTTCCTGCTTGACCGAGCGGGCGACTTCATCGCGTTGCCGGTCGATGTAGCCCGCGTACTTGGCCTCGATCTCGAGCTGTTCGATCACCGCCGGGGCCGGCATGACTTCGGGCGCCAACTCGTCGACCGCGATGATCTTCGCGTAGTCCAGCTCGGGGCGACGCAGCAGATCGAGCGCGGTGACGTTGCGCGACACAGAGCCCTCGAGCTTGTCGGCCGCCGGGTGACCCGGGTGGACCCAGATGTCCTTGAGCCGCCCGCGCTCGGCCTCGATCGCCTCCATCTTCTCGTTGAAGGCGCGCCAGCGGCACTCGTCGACCAGACCGAGCTCGCGGCCAATCGAGGTGAGGCGCTGGTCGGCGTTGTCCTCGCGCAGCATCAGGCGGTATTCCGCCCGGCTGGTGAACATGCGGTAGGGCTCGAGCGTGCCCTGGGTAGTGAGATCGTCCACCAGCACCCCGAGATACGCCTGGTCGCGGCGCAGGGTGAGCGGATCGCGGTCGAGCACGCGCGCCGCGGCGTTCGCACCGGCCATCAGCCCCTGCGCGGCGGCCTCCTCGTAGCCGGTGGTGCCGTTGATCTGCCCGGCGAAGAACAGGCCCTCGATGCCACGGGTCTCGAGCGTGGGCTTCAAGCCGCGTGGGTCGAAGAAGTCATACTCGATCGCGTAGCCCGGGCGCGTGATGTGCGCGTTCTCGAAGCCGCGGATCGAGCGCACCAGCTCGATCTGCACGTCGAACGGCAGGCTGGTGGAGATGCCGTTGGGATAGACCTCGTGGGTATCCAGACCCTCCGGCTCGACGAAGATCTGGTGCGAATTCTTGTCGGCGAAGCGGTGGATCTTGTCCTCGATCGACGGGCAGTAGCGCGGACCGATGCCCTCGATATTGCCGGTGAACATCGGCGAGCGATCAAGTCCGCCACGGATGATCTCGTGGGTGCGCTCGTTGGTGTGCGTGATGAAGCAATCGACCTGGCGCGGGTGCTCCTCGGGTGAGCCGAGAAAGGAGAACACCGGCGTGGGCGTGTCGCCCGGCTGGGCCTGCATCACGGAAAAGTCCAGGCTGCGTCCGTCGAGGCGCGGCGGGGTGCCGGTCTTCAGCCGCGCCACGCCCAGGTCGAGCGAGCGCAGCGTGTCGGCCAACCTCGATGCCGCGGGATCGCCGGCGCGGCCGCCCTCCGAGCGCTCCAGCCCGACGTGGATCTGCCCGGCGAGGAAGGTGCCGGCGGTCAGCACGACCGACTCGCCATAGAACTCGATACCGCCGGCGGTACGCACGCCTACAACCCGTTCGCCGTCGAGGATCAGGTCGTCGACGGCCTGCTGGAACAGGGTCAGATGGGGCTGGTTCTCCAGCATGTGGCGCACCGCGGCCTTGTAGCGCACGCGGTCGGCCTGGGCGCGGGTGGCTCGCACCGCCGGGCCCTTGCGGGCGTTGAGGATACGGAACTGGATGCCGCCGCGATCGGCAGCGTGCGCCATCGCCCCACCCAGCGCATCGATCTCCTTGACCAGATGCCCCTTGCCGATCCCGCCGATGGCCGGGTTGCAGCTCATCTGGCCGAGGGTCTCGATGTTGTGGGTGACCAGCAGGGTTTCCACGCCCATGCGCGCGGAGGCCAGTGCCGCCTCGGTGCCGGCATGGCCGCCGCCGATGACGATCACGGGGAATCGATCTGGATAACGCATGGGAACCTCCTGCCGACAGTACAGCTGACCACCCCGGCTCGAACGGGCGCGGCAGTATAACGGAAACCGCTGTCAAATCCAGCAGTTATCGCTCCCGGTCACGCACAGCGCTGACCCCGGGATCGCCTCGGTCGAAGGCGCGGCGCAACCGCTTGACGCCCCCGCGATAAGCAAGCGCATCCAGGCCGGCCCGCCGCATGCGCTCGGCCAGCAGCGGGGCGTTCGCCCCGCGCAGGCAGTAGAGCAGATAGGAGCGATCCGTCGGTAACGAGTCGATGCGGCGCGCCAGTTCGTCTGGCGGGACGTTGACCGCCCCGGGCAGATGCCAGTCGCGAAATCGCCGCGGCGGCTGACAGTCGATCACCTCGGCATCTGCCGCGATGGTCTCGGTGAGAACGGCCGGCTCGGTCAGCTCGTCCTCGGTCAGTCCGACCAGATCGATCTCGCGGGCCTCGGCCACCGCCCGCTCGAGCAGGGCGGCATCCAGCTTTTCCTCCTCGCGATCGATCCGCGCGCGCCGGCTGGCCACCAACGGCTTGCTCAGCGACAGGGCACAGAATTCCGGCACGCCCTCACAGAGCTCGTAGGTGCCGATCCGCCGGGCGAGCGTCATGATCTCGCTCTTGTCGAAGCCGATCAGGGGCCGCAGCACCGGCAGCTTGGCAACTGCATCGATACTGTTGAGGTTAGAGAGCGTCTGCGAGGAAACCTGCGAGAGCGCCTCGCCCGTGACCAACGCCTGTGCGCCGATCCGTCGCGCGATGCCCTCGCCGGCCCGGTACATCAGCCGCTTCAACACCACCTGCCAGACCTCGCCGGGCAGGCGGGCCCGCATGTCGGCGACCACCGGCAGGAAGTCGACCACGTACAGCCGTGGGCGGTCGCCGTACGCCCAGTCGCGAGTGAGGCGATGGGCGATACGGGCGACCATGTGCTCATGCGTCACCCCGCCAAGATTGCAAAAGACGTAGTCGTTACCCACGCCGCGACGCATGGTGTACCAGGCGGCCACGGCCGAATCGAAGCCGCCGGACATCAGCGTCACCGCCCGGTCCTGCACGCCCAGCGGCACGCCGCCCGGTCCGGGACAACGTCGGGTGAACAGCCAGGCGCCGTCCTGGATCAGGTCGACCTCCACCCGCACATCCGGCCTGTCGAGATTGACCGTACCGAAGGCATTGAGTGCCGCACCCACTTGCCGTTCGACCGCACGCGTCGACAACCGCGCGCCGCCGTGGCGCTTGCAGCGCACCGCGTAGGTTCGGCCGCCGACAAGGCCAGCAAAACGGCGACGGGCCGCCTCGCACAACGCCTCTATGCGAGGCTCGACCACGCCGTCGACCGGCGAGTAGGACGCCACGCCAAAAACCTGCCCGATCCGTTCGCCGGCATGCTCGACCGCGGGCGTGCTCACCAGCAATCGTCCCTGGTCGACACGGATCTCGTGCGGGAGGCCGACCAGGGCGGCATGCAGGTTGTTGATCAGGGCATTGCGAAAACGGCGACGCGTGTGCCAGGACTTGAGTTGCAACTCCGGGGCAGGCCGGACGATGATCGACTCGGGTGCGGTGAGTTCGGACATGCGCGCGTTGTTCAGAAAAACGTGGATTAACGTCGATTAAGGGGCACCGGGCGTCGACGAAGAGGGGGCCACGGGCGATCAGATCTCGCCCAGCGCTTCCTGCATGAACGGCGGCGTGGCCAAGAGGCCGCGGTGCAGGGCGGTGCTGTAATACCGCGTGGCGACGTCGTCGGCAAGAGGGCGGATCTCGTCGAGCGAACCGGTCTTCCGGGCGAGCGTGCCGGTGATCGAGCCGCCCGGATAGACCGGCTGCGGGAAGAGTAACGAACGGCGCTCGGCGAATCCCGCCGCGGCCATCGCCCGGTGGTAATCCAGCATCAACGGCAGGTGGTAGAACGGCGACTCGCTCTGGCCGACCATGAGGCCGTCCTCGCGCAACACACGGTGGCAGTCGGCCAGAAACCCGGGGCCGAACAGCCCAGTGCCCGGCCCGATGGGATCGGTCGAGTCGACGATGATCACGTCGACGCTCGCGCCCGGGGCGTCCTTCATCCAGGCCACGCCATCCTCGAAGCGAAGCGAGGCACGCGGGTCGTCGTTGCGGGCCGTCAGCTCCGGGAAAAAGCGCTCGGACGCCCTGGTAACGGCCTCGTCGATATCGATCTGAACGACCGATTCGACCTCGCGGTGCTTGAGTACCTCGCTCAACGTGCCGCAATCCCCGCCGCCGATGATCACCACCCGACGGGGAGCCGGATGGGTCTGTAACGCCGGGTGCGCCATCATCTCGTGGTACAGGTAGTTCTCCAGCGAGGAGAGCATCATTACCCCGTCGAGCCGCATCAGGTTGCCCCAGTGCTCGGTGCGCCAGACCTCCAGGTGCTGATAGGGCGTCTGCTCGTCGAGCAGTTTCTCTGTGGCGCGAATGCCGAAGCGCGCGCCCATTTCCTCGACCGTCTCGTCAACCCACTCGCCATGCATGCCGGACATGATCGTCTCCTTATCCGCAGATCAACCCGGGGATCGAACCTGGGCCCGCCTAGGATCAAACCTGGGCCCGCCTAGCCCATCCCGGGTCATCGGGCCGGTGGCAAATGTGACAGAATACCAGCCGCCCGCCTTCCCGTGACCCGTGGCATTCCCGCCCGTGCCGTCGGCGAAACGGGCGGACGAACGGCAGGCGGCGCCCGGCACGTCTATCTCGCCGGCACGCCAACCCGGGATCGGAACGATCCCGCACGATCGCTACACGACACCACACAACCAGCATGGATACAGACCAAACCCTATGAAAACCTGGCAGGACTCCCGACTCATCATCTTCCTCGTCACCGTCGGTCTCGCCGTCCTCGGCGCGTTGGCCGTCGGGGCGGTCTACGACACCCTCGATGCACGCTTCGCCCAGTTCGTCGCCTCGGCGGGCGTGATTCTCCTGGTCGCGCTGCTGGCCGCGAGACTGACGCGCCGCCCCGCCAGGCCCCAGTTGCGCCCCAAGGAAGTCGCCGTCGGGCATGACCCCGTGCGCGAGGTCGGCACTGTCAAGTGGTTCAATATCGACAAGGGCTTCGGCTTTATCATCCGCGAGAACGGTGAAGACCTGTTTATCCACTTCCGCGCCATCAATGACGGCAGCGCCTCGCGACTGGACGAAGGGCAGAAGGTCGAGTACCAGATCGGCCAGGGACGCAAGGGACCACAGGCCGAAGAGGTGGTCATTCTCGACTGAGCGGCTCGCAGCAGGCCGGCAGCGTCTCCCGGATCGAGCGGGCCAGCACCTCGACGGCCCGGGGACGGGTGAAGCGCTTGCGGCTGGCCAGGGCAATGTCGCGGGTGGGGACGTCCCGTCCGAACGGCAGGTAGCGCACCAGCGCCCGGGTGCCCGCCGCCTCGCCGCCTTCGGTCGACGCGCAGGGGAGCACCGTGATGCCGGCGCCACTGGCCACCATCATCCGCATGGTCTCAAGCGAGCCGCCCTCGAGCGTTCGCTGCAATCGGCCGAAGGTGCGCCCGTCGTTGCAGCGCGGGCAGACCCCGAGCACTTGATCACGAAAGCAGTGTCCCCGGCCCAGTAGCAGGAGATCGTGCTCGGCAAGCTGATCGGGCTCGACCATCTCCTGGGCCGACAGGGGATGCCGGGCTGGGACGGCCACCATGAACGGTTCGCGGTAGACCGGCTCGATGATCATCCCCGGCGCGTCGAAGGGCAGCGAAAGCACCACCACGTCCAGTTCGCCGCGCTCAAGCTGTTCGGCCAGATCGGCGGTCATGCCCTCGGTGATCTCGATCGACATGCGTGGGGCGAGCTCGTGCAACCGACCGATCAGGCGGGGCAGCAGGTACGGGCCGACCGTGTGGATGAGGCCAACCCTCAGCGGCGCGGCCAGGGGATCGCGACGGCTATGGGCCAGTTCCTCGAGACGCTCCATCTCGGCCAGCACCCGCTCGGCCTGCTCGACAATGCCGCGCCCCTCGGGGGTGACCTGCACCTCGGAGCGGCTGGCTCGCTCGAAGATCTGGACGCCCAGCGAATCCTCCAGGCGCTTGACCCCGACACTCAGGGTCGGCTGACTGACGAAACAGCGGGCAGCGGCCCGACCGAAGTGGCGTTCGCGCGCGACGGCGACCACGTAGCGAAGTTCGGTCAATGAAGCCATGATCAGGAGCGGTACTTTTTGCGTCGAGGAGTGGGGCGGGCCATACTCGGGGCGTTCTGCCCCGACCGACCGGGTCGGCTGCCGGCAGAATAGCATCGCAGGACGCACCTGCTTGAAATACGGCGTCCGGGGATCAACAATGCCGGTTAGGCATTAACAGTCACTGATATTTAGGAGTCATGCCGTGAGCGACAACATCGTCTACGTATCCGACGCGGATTTCGAAGCCCAGGTCGTCAATAGCGACCAGCCGGTGCTGGTCGATTTCTGGGCCGAATGGTGCGGTCCCTGCAAGATGATCTCGCCGATCCTCGACGAAATTGCCGGGGACTACGCCGGCAAGCTCAAGATCGCCAAGGTCAACATCGACGAAAACCCGGAGACGCCGCGCCAGAACGGCATCCGCGGCATCCCGACCCTGATGCTGTTCAAGAACGGCAAGGTCGAGGGCACCAAGGTGGGTGCCGTCTCCAAGTCGCAGCTGACCGACTTCATCGATTCCGCACTCTGACACTCCATCAGGGCGACCGCTGACCGGGCGGGGCTGCACGGCCCTGCTCGTCCCTGACGAAAATACTTGACATGTTTGGCAACCGGCCGGTTCTGTGCCAAACTCCTGCCAACTAACGACGACACGCCCCTTCTGTCGTCCGGTCGCACCTCGGCGACCTTCCGTTCTCCGTACTCGATTTCACCCTTCGACATCCCGTTGATCTCCCATCTGTGGCCCGCCGGGGTCCCCACGACGAATCCATCCGAATGAACTTAACCGAACTCAAGAGCAAGCCCGTTCCGGAACTCATGGAACTGGCCCAGTCGATGGGACTGGAAAACATCGCCAGGACCCGCAAGCAGGACGTGATCTTCGCCCTGCTCAAGGCACATGCCAAGACGGGCGAATCAATCCACGGCGACGGCGTCCTGGAAATCCTCTCGGACGGATTCGGCTTTCTGCGCAGCGCCGACGGCTCCTACCTCGCCGGGCCGGCAGACATCTACGTCTCGCCCTCGCAGATCCGGCGCTTCAACCTCCAGACCGGCGACACCATCAGCGGCACGATCCGCCCGCCGAAGGACAACGAGCGCTACTTCGCGCTGTTGAAGATCGAGAAGATCAACCTCGAGAAGCCCGAGGCCTCCAAGACCAAAATCCTGTTCGGTGACCTCACCCCGCTGCATGCCGAGAAGCGCATGCGCATGGAGCGCGGTAACGGCTCGACCGAGGACCTGACCGCGCGGATCATCGACATCGTCGCGCCGGTCGGCAAGGGCCAGCGCGGCCTGATCGTCGCGCCGCCCAAGGCCGGCAAGACGATGCTCTTGCAGAACATCGCCCAGAGCATCACCCACAATCACCCCGAGTGCGACCTGATCGTCCTCTTGATCGACGAGCGTCCGGAGGAGGTCACCGAGATGCAGCGCACCGTGCGCGGCGAGGTGGTCGCCTCGACCTTCGACGAGCCGGCCCCGCGCCACGTGCAGGTCGCCGAGATGGTGATCGAAAAAGCCAAGCGCCTGGTCGAGCACAAGCGCGACGTGGTGATCCTGCTCGACTCGATCACCCGCCTCGCGCGTGCCTACAACACCGTGGTGCCGTCCTCGGGCAAGGTGCTGACCGGCGGCGTGGACGCCAACGCCCTGCACCGGCCGAAACGCTTCTTCGGCGCGGCGCGCAACGTCGAGGAAGGCGGCAGCCTGACTATCCTCGCCACCGCGCTGGTCGATACCGGCTCGAAGATGGACGAGGTGATCTACGAGGAATTCAAGGGCACCGGCAACATGGAGCTCCACCTCGATCGACGCATCGCGGAAAAGCGGGTCTACCCGGCCATCAACATCAACCGATCCGGCACCCGTCGCGAGGAACTGCTCACGGATACCGAGGAGCTGCAGAAGATGTGGATCCTCCGCAAGTTCCTCCACCCGATGGGCGAACTCGAGGCGGTGGAATTCCTGCTCGACAAGCTCCAGCAGACCAAGACCAACAACGAATTCTACGACTCGATGCGCCGCGGCTGACGCAGGCCAGCCCCGCTGAAAGAAAAACCCCGGCCTTGCGCCGGGGTTTTTCTTTGCACGCACCGGCTCAGTCGGCCAGCCACTCGATCCACCCGCCATCCTCATGGATCGCACCCGTCTCACGCAGACGGCGCAGGGCGCGGTAGAGCGCCTCGTGGGTCAGGCCAAGCTCGGCCGCCCACTCCTTGCGGGTCGACCCGACCACTAAGCCGCGCCCATCCCCTTCCGTGAGAATGGCGTGCCGGATGCGCTCGGCCGCTGTCGGGCAGGCCAGTCGCTCGTTCCGCGATCGTGCTCGCCGCAGTTCCCCCGACAGGTGGACGATCCACGCCTGGTTGAATTCCCGGGACTCGGTAAGCGCGGCCTCGAAGTCGCACCGGGGAAACACCAGCACCTTGCCACTCGCCCCCGCGATCAGGTCGCAGTGGTAGCAGGGCGCATCGAGACTCGCCTCGGCGACGAACCCCTCCTGCACGCGCTGCATTACCGTCTCCCGTCCGCTCGACGAGCGGCGCAGCAGGCGTACCTCTCCCGCCAGCACGAAGTACATCCCGGTCGGGGTCTCGCCTTGAAGGGCGAGACGCTCACCCGCAGTGACGCTACGCTCGACCACCCGCTCACGCAGGGTCGCCGGCAGGCCATCGAGAATTGGATAATCACGGCTCAATCGCGACCAGTCGATCATCATCCCTTCGCTTTCCCTTTGCACCACCGAGTGATCCAGATCATATGAAATTCGCCTCCCGAGGCCTAGTATTGTGGTCCTCGAAGCACACGGAGACCCCCGATGCAACTCTCTCGATTCCTGACGACCCTGACAATCCTCAGCGGCATCACCCTGTCAGCACCGCTCAGCGCGGCACCCCCCAACGGTCATGCCGCCGAGAATGACGCTCGGCAGGCCGTGTCGCTGCCGGCACCCATGCGCGCCCACATGTTGGCAAACATGCGCGACCACCTCGAGGCCATGGGCGAGATCCAGGCCGCGCTGGCCGACGAGGACTTCGCCACCGCGGCCGAAATCGCCGAGGCCCGGCTGGGGATGAGCTCGATGGACGACCACGGCGCCTCGCGCATCGCGCGCTTCATGCCGGAAGGAATGCGCGAGATCGGTGTGCGCATGCACCGCGCCGCCAGCGAGTTCGCGCGGATCAGTCGGGACGCGGAGATCACCGGCGACCTGCGCCCACCGCTGGAGGCGCTCGCCGGCGTGAACCGGCAGTGCGTCGCCTGCCACGCCGGCTACCGGGCGGTGGGCGCGGACTGACCGTTAGTAACCCCAAGGACATCTCGACGACAGAAGGACTCGACACATGCCCGGATCACACACCCCACGGGCTACCCGCCAACTGCTTCTGGCCGGCGTGCTCGCGCTCGCGCCCCTCCTGCCGTCCGGCGCGATGGCCAACGGACCCGCCGACTCGCGCGTCAATCTCGGGTTTACACTCGAAGAGAAGGCGACTTTTCTCGCGGACATGCACGTGATGCTCGGCAGCGTGCAGCAGATCATGCGAGGCATCAGCGAGGAGGATCGCGAGGCGATCATTGAAGCGGCGAGGCGCTCGGGCAACCGCATGCGCGCGAGACGCCCGCCTCCATCCGGGAAAAGACCCCGCCCGAGTTCAAGGCCATCGGCGGTCCGATGCATCTGGCCTTCGAGGAAATCGTCATTCGCGCGGAGACCGACCCGCTCGAGGACATCACGGCATGACCGCCGATGCCATGAACCAGTGCATGGCCTGCCACGCGCAGTTCCGGGTGGACTAGCGCCCAGTTAGCGCCTAGTTGCCTCTCAAGGCCCTGAGGTCATCGAGCACGTCCTTCACGTGCTCGTCGGGGTCCACCTTGCGATAGATCCGCGCAATGTTGCCCTCGGGATCGATGATGAAGGTCTGGCGCTTGGCGAATGTCACCACCAGGAAGTCGCTCAACGCCCCGTAGCGCTCGACGACCTCGCCCTCCGGATCGGCGAGCAGCGGGAAGGGCAGCTCGTGCTCGTCGGCGAAATCCGCATGGCTCTCCACCGTATCCATGCTCACCCCCAATACCGCCGCATCCTGCGCGATCAGCCGGTTGATGTTGTCGCGGAAACTGCACGCCTCGGTCGTGCAACCCGGCGTGTCGTCCTTGGGGTAGAAGTACAGCACCAGCCACTGGCCGCGGTAGTCCGACAGCGAATGCGGCTCACTCCGTTGGTCGGGCAGGGTAAAGGCGGGGGCGGGATCGCCAACGGCCAGCGATGGGCTGGCCGTCATCCCGGACCCGGCGAACAGGGCGGCGGTCAGGCTTATCAGCGACGTGAAGAGGCGTCGTGTCATGACGGGCGTACTCCGATGATGAATGGATAGCTACGGGAAAGGTCGCCCGACTCGATGGGATCCGTGTACCGCTTCCAGAGGGCCGGGCTGAGTTCGACATCACGGCCGCCGACATGATTCTGCGGAAAGACAGGGGTTGTTCAAGCTGGCCGGACCGGTTGCCTGCCCTCGATTTCGTCCCTGAGACAAAGCGAACGTGTTTTTTGCATGGACTGCACAGTGTCTCTCTGCCAAGGCGCGGCTCGGTCGCATATATTGCACGCAGAGTGTCGTATAGCAGGTTTCACCACCCTTCGCCCCAAATGACTTCCAGATGATCTCCAGGCGACTGCCCGCCGTCGTTCAGAAAGAGGCATCGCCGCATCAAAACCAACGCCGGCAACCGGGAGCCGAGACCGCCCAGCCATCGGCGGCACAGCCATTTGCCCGAATAGTTAGCCTAGGCTAACTTTAATTCCCTAACCAATTAATGCTTATGCCTACACATGACCTCACTCACCGCTTCGTCCTCCACACCGCCACGCACCGGGCTACGTCGCGCCTTGTTCATGGGGCCGGCGTTCATCGCGGCGATCGGCTACATCGATCCAGGCAACTACGCCACGAATATCCAGGCCGGTGCCGACTTCGGCTACCTACTGCTCTGGGTGGTGATCTGGGCGAACCTGATGGCCGCGACCATCCAGCTGCTGTCGGCCAAGCTGGGTTTGGCGACCGGCGAAAGCCTGGCCTCGATGCTGGGCAGGCGCCTGCCGCACTGGGCGGTCTACCCCTACTGGATACAGGCCGAGATCATCGCCATGGCGACCGACTTGGCCGAGTTCGTCGGCGCGGCATTAGGCTTCAAGCTGCTGTTCGGCATGACGCTAATGCAGGGAGCGATGGCTACTGCGGTGATCAGCTGGGCAGTGTTGATGATGGAGGCGCGACACATGAAGCCGTTGCAGGCGATCATCGGCTCCATGCTGCTCGCGGTGGCCTCGATCTATGTGCTGGAGCTTTTCTTCAGCCACCCGGCACCCGTGTCGCTGTTCGAAGGCGCCCTGCTGCCGGGCTTCGAGGGACGCGACAGCATCTATCTGGCCGCTGGCATCCTGGGTGCGACGGTGATGCCGCACGTGATCTACCTGCACTCGGCACTCAGCCGCGCCGACGTGCAGGCCTACGGTCGCTCGAACCGCAAGCACATCTTCCGAAGCAGCCGTTGGGACGTGGCGATCGCGATGAGCATTGCGGGCTTCGTGAACGTCGCGATGCTGGCGATGGCCGCGGCAGTATTCCATGGCTCGGACGTGACGGGGGTCGGCGACATCGAGATCGCGCACAAGACCCTCGAACCGCTGCTGGGCCCGTTCGCCAGCCAGGTGTTCGGTGCGAGCCTGCTGGTCGCCGGGCTGGCCTCGACCATCGTCGGCACGCTCGCCGGTCAGGAAATCATGAGCGGCTTCGTCAATTTCCGCATCCCGCTAAGCATCCGCCGGGCGATCACCATGGCCCCGTCGTTCGTCGTCATCGGGCTGGGGCTGAACATCACCCACGTGCTGGTGATGAGCCAGGTGGTGCTGTCGTTCGGCATCGCCTTGACGCTGATCCCGCTGCTGCTCTTCACCAGCGACAGGAAGCTGATGCGCGGCTACGCCAACCCGACCTGGGTGAAGGCACTGGGATGGTCGATCGTGGGCGTGGTGGTAATACTGAACGGCTACCTGCTGCTGAGCTGATCCACGATCGTCTCGCCGGCGACCGGTCGATCAGCGGCCGATCGCCCGCCAACCGATATCGCGGCGGCAGAAGCCGCCCTCGAAGTGCACCCGGTCCACACCCGCGTACGCGGCCCGCTGAGCCGCCTCGACAGTCTCGCCCAGCGCGGTGATGCAGAGCACCCGCCCGCCGTTGGTGACGATCTGGCCGTCGGCCTCGGCGGTACCGGCGTGGAAGGCCTTCACGCCCTCGGGCAGGGCGTCGAGCCCCGTAATGACGTCGCCCTTCGACGAGCTTTCCGGGTACCCGGCGGAGGCCAGCACGACGCCCACGGCCGCTTTATCGGTCCAATCGGCGCCCACCTGGTCGAGCGTGCCGTCGACGCCCGCCTCGATCAGATCAACCAGATCACTGTCCAGGCGCATGAGCACCGGCTGGGTCTCCGGGTCGCCGAAGCGGCAGTTGAATTCGAGCACCTGCGGCTCGCCCTCCGCGCCGATCATCAGCCCGGCGTAGAGAAAGCCGGTGTAGGGCAGGCCGTCGAGGGCCATGCCCTTCACGGTCGGCTCGATCACCTGCTCCATCACCTTGGCGATCATGGCATCACCGAGCACCGGGGCGGGCGAGTAGGCCCCCATGCCGCCGGTGTTGGGGCCCTTGTCACCGGCATCGCGCGCCTTGTGGTCCTGGCTGGAGGCCATCGGCAGGACGTGATCGCCGTCGACCATGACGATGAAGCTCGCCTCCTCGCCCGCAAGGAAGGATTCGACCACCACGCGCGCACCGGCCGCGCCGAACTGACCAGCGAAGATGTCACGGATGGCCGCCTCGGCCTCCTCGATGCTCTGGGCGACGATCACGCCCTTGCCGGCCGCCAGGCCGTCAGCCTTTACCACCACCGGCGCGCCATGCTCGTGGACGAAGTCGATCGCCGGGGCGGCGGTGTCGAATACCCGGTAGGTGGCGGTGGGGATGCCGTGGCGCTCCATGAAGTCCTTGGCGAAGGCCTTGGAACCCTCCAGCTGGGCGGCCTTCCGGGTCGGGCCGAAGATCGCCAGGCCGGCGTCACGGAAGGTGTCGACCACGCCTTCGACCAGCGGCGCCTCGGGGCCGACCACGGTCAAATCGACCGCGTGATCGGCCGCGAACGCAACCAGTTCGGCGACGTTAGTTGCAGAAATGGGCACGTTGCGACACTTGGCCTCCTCGGCCGTGCCGGGATTGCCGGGCGCGACAAAGACCGTCTCGACTCGCGCCGACTGGGCGATCTTCCATGCCAGGGCGTGCTCGCGGCCACCACCACCGATTACCAGGACCTTCATGCCGTCACCTCGATTCGACTCTGCTCGGTTCGCCCGACGAGTCTGGCGGGCGAATGAAACGTGGCCGGCATTCTACAACAGCCCCCGCGCCCCTTGTCCGCTGGTCCGCTGGTCGGCTACGGCGGCCGCGCCGGCTGGCCTACAATGCGGGAATGCCATCGATCATGCTGTTCGAACCCGAAATCCCGCCGAACACGGGCAATCTGATCCGCCTGTGCGCCAACACCGGGGCGGCGCTGCACCTGGTCGAGCCACTCGGGTTTTCGCTCTCGGACAAGGCGCTGCGCCGCGCGGGACTGGATTACCACCAGCTCGCCCATGTCCACCGCCATGCCGATCTGGAACAGGCGCGGGCCAACGTGTCCGGTCGACTGCTGGCCTTTTCCACCCGCGGCAGCACACGCTACGACCGGGTCGCCTACCGCCCTGACGACGTCCTGCTGTTCGGCCCCGAAACCCGTGGCCTGCCCGATGCCGTACTCGAGGCGCTTCCCGAGTCGCAGCG
The DNA here is from genome assembly GCA_016938615.1 of Halothiobacillaceae bacterium. Lineage (GTDB taxonomy): Bacteria > Pseudomonadota > Gammaproteobacteria > Halothiobacillales > Halothiobacillaceae > Guyparkeria. The sequence goes on from JAFGUH010000023.1 coordinate 20,125, forward strand.
CCTTTGCCTGCCGATGGTGCCGGGCTCGCGCAGCCTGAACCTGGCAAACGCGGCAGCGGTGGCATTCTTTGAGGCTTGGCGGCAACTGGATTTCGAGGGGGCATCGTGAGCGATCAATGGCAGATGGGCGCCATCGGGCACGTCGAGAGCCCTTACCGTGAAGGCTTCGGCATCCCGCGCCAATCGGGCATCGTGCCGGCGGCCAGGGGCGTTTTGGTGCCGACCACCGAGTGGGCGGACCCCGCTGCCTGGCAGGGCATCGAGGCATTCTCGCACCTGTGGCTGGTATGGGCTTTCCACGCCAAGCGACGCATGCAGGCGGGCGACAGCAGCACGGTTCGGCCACCTCGGCTGGGCGGCAACGCCCGGGTGGGCGTGTTCGCCAGCCGGGCGCCCATCCGCCCGAACCCGATCGGATTGTCGGTGGTCCGACTGCTCGAGGTGCAACGCGACACGGCCGGCGTGCGGCTTCACCTGGGCGGGATCGACCTGCTCGACGGCACACCGATCCTGGACGTCAAACCGCACGTCCCCTACGCCGACTGCCCGCCCGACAGCCAGGCTGGCTGGGCGAACCGAGCGCCGGAGCGGCTGGCCGTGGTCTGGGGTGCGGCGGAAGTTTGGCTGGAACGATTGGCTCCCGAGCGGCTGGCGCTGATCGAGCAGACCCTGGCGCAGGACCCGCGCCCGGCGTTCCACGACGACCCGGAGCGGGTCTACGGGGTGCGCATCGAGGAGATCGACGTGCGGTTCGTGGTGCGCGAGAAGCGCGCGGAGATCCGGGAAATCGTGACTGTCCACGACTGATGCCGAACCGACGGCAGGGCGGCGCACGAGGGGAGGAAGCCGCACCGGCGGCGAGACGGACGAGACTCAGTCCTCGGGGCGCGGGTCGCGCGCGAGCAACTCAGCGACGGCCTTCCGGGCCGGCAGGCCCTCGTAGAGCACGCGGTAGACCGCTTCGGTAATCGGCATTTCCTGGCCGTGGGCGATGGCCAGCCGGTGGCCTTCGCGCGCGGCGCTGATGCCCTCGACGGCCTGCCCGATCGCCGCCACCGCCGCCTCGGGCGACTCGCCGCGGGCCAGGCGCAGGCCGAACTGGCGGTTGCGCGAGTGATCGTCAGTGCAGGTCAGCACCAGGTCGCCCAGGCCCGCCAGACCGGTAAAGGTCTCCGTGCGGGCCCCCGCCGCCTCGCCCAGACGCGTGATCTCCGCCAACCCGCGCGTGATCAGAGCCGCCCGCGTGTTGGCACCGAAACCGAAGCCGTCGGAGACGCCCGCGGCGATCGCCAGCACGTTCTTCAAGCCGCCGGCCAGCTCGATGCCGACCACGTCGCTGCTGGGGTAGCAGCGCACATGGTCGTTGCGCAGGCATTGGGCGACGGTCTCGGCCACGGCCCGGTCGCGGCTGCCGACGGCCAGCGCCGCCGGGCGACCGTGGGCCACCTCGATGGCGAAGGTCGGACCGGAGACGACCGCGAAGGCAACGTCACCGAGCGCATCGGCCACCAGCTGGTCGATACGCCGCCCGGTGCCTGGCTCGAATCCCTTCGAGGCCGTGACGTAGATCGCTGATTTTGGCAGCAGTTCGCGGTGCTCGGCGAGAAAATCGCCCAGGACTTTGGTCGGCAGCACCAACCAGACCTGGTCGGCTCCCTCGACCGCCGTACCGAGGTCACAACCCGCGCGCAGCCGCTCGGGTAGGCTCACCCCGGGTAGGTAGCGGGGATTCTGGTGCTGACGGTCGATGGCAGCCGCCTGCTCGCAGTCGCGGGCCCAAAGGTGCACCGAGGCGCCGTTGAATGCCAGCAGCCCTGCCAACGCCGTGCCCCAGGAGCCGGCACCGAGCACCGCGATCCGCGTGGGTTCCTCCCCGCTCATGCCGGAACGATCAGTTGGGGCGCGCGTCGCCGGCACCTTCGGCCTGCGCCGCGCGCTGCTGCTCGTGCTGGGCGTACAGGGCCTCGAAGTTTATCGGCTGGAGCACCATCTGCGGGAAACCGCCCTTCATCACCAGGTCCCCGACCGTCTCGCGGATGTAGGGGAAAATCAACGTCGGGCAGTAGGCGCCCAGTAGCTGGCGACGCGTGGCGTCGTCGAAGCCCTTGATGGTGAAAACGCCAGCGTACTGGACCTCGACGAGATAGATGGTCTTCTCGTCGTGAGTGGCGGTGACGGTAATCGTCAGCTCGGTCTCGAAGGTGTGGTCGCTCAGTCGCGTGGCGTTGTTGCCCACCTGGACGTTGATCTCCGGTTTCCAGTCGTCACGCGTGAAGATATCCGGCGCCTGCGGCGACTCGAAGGACAGGTCCTTGAGGTAGACCTTCTGCACGAAGAACTGCTGCTGGTTTTCCTCGCCTGCCTGCTCAGCTTGGCCTGCCTGGCCATTACCGGCGGCGTTGTTCTCACCTTCTGCCATGTCGGTGCTTCCTGATCGTTTTGATGGATGGTGTTCAGCGTATCCCGTGTCCGGCCAGCCACTGCGTGAGTTGCGCGGCCGGCAGGGCGCCGGAAAGACGGTCGACTTCGCGACCGCCGGAAAACAGGATCATCGTCGGGATGCTGCGGATGCCGAAGCGCGCCGAGACGTTGGCCGCACGCTCGGTCTCGACCTTGGCGACCACCAACCGACTGCGAAAATCGCGCGCCAGCTGATCGAAGGTGGGCGCCATCATCTTGCAGGGACCGCACCACTCGGCCCAGAAGTCGACCAGCACGGGCAGGTCGCTGCGGCCGATGTGCCGTTCGAAGCGGGATTCGTCGAGGGTCACCGGCACGCCGGGAAACAGCGCCTTGCCGCAGCGCCCGCAGTTGCCGCCACCCAACCGCTCGGCGGGCAGCCGGTTGACCGCCCCGCAGGCGGGGCAGACCAGGTGTTTCGAATCACTCATCGCGGGAAGTCCTGTCGTCGATCCCGGCGGCCATGATAGCGCGCCGAGCGACCCAAGGAAGGTTTCAGGCGCCGTCGACCGGCGGCTCGCCGGCCGCCCGGCGCGACTCGAGCTCCACCAGCGGCATCAGCTTGCCGGCGCGATCCAGTGCCGCCAGCTCGTCGTAGCCACCGACGTGGGTCTCGCCGATGAAGATCTGCGGCACGGTGACCCGCTTGGCCCGCTGGATCATCTCGTCCTTCTTCGCCGGCGAGAGCTGGACGTTGATCGACTCGAACGCCAGGTCGCGCTTTTTCAACAGCCGCTTGGCGAAATGGCAGAAGGGACAAAGCGGGCTCTGGTAGACCACGATGGGCGGCTGGTCGAGCGCCTGATCGCGCGCCTGGGGGTTCTCGTCGGTCACGAGGGTCTTACTTGCCCTTGGCGACGGGGTAGTTCTCGCCTTCCCAGGCGATAATGCCACCGCCGAGGTGGCTGACGTTCTCGAAACCGCCCTTGACGAGGAGGTTCGCCGCGGTCGCCGAACGGTTGCCCGAGCGACAGTAGAGCACCACCTCGTCGGGATTATCCCCCCGGATATCGCCCAGCTTGCTTTCCAGCTTCCCCAGGGGAATGTGGCGGGCCCCTTTGATGTGGCCGGCCTTCCACTCGTTGTCTTCGCGGACATCAATCAGGGCCACGCCGTCACGGCCCGCCTTGCGAGCGACTTCGGCAGGATCGAGGGTCTTGAATTTCTGCATACGACGCGAGAGTTCGTTGCTGATAAGCAGGATGACGAGGGCGACCGCCACGAGGGACAGCACCCAGTGGCGCGTAAGGAAGTCGATAACGGAGTCCATGGACGGTTCTCGGAGTTCTTCTCGAATGACGGAGACGGGATACGTTGCGGCATACAATGGCCGCGGTGCGCAAAAAATTCAAGGCACCGTCGGCGTCGAGCCGAGGCGGTGCCTCGTGGCGGCGGGCTGACCGGAGACCAGGACACCACCTCGGCGCGGATGCCAACCTGCTGCAACGCGTTTTGAGCCGGTAAGGGGGCGAGTCGAATGTCCGCCACGGCAGAGTCGTTTCACTTTCCCGAGGGCGACAACGCCGCGGATGCCAGGCTCTAAGCACGCCCGCGTGGCCATTCAAGCCGCCCGTCTCCGCGTTGAGTCGTCCGCACCACGAGTCTGGATCACGAACGGCCCGACAAGCCGACGAAGCACGACCGTCGCGCCGAGGTTCGCCCAGCGACCGCGTCGGTCCCTCAGTAGGCGCTCAGCAGGCCCTCAGCAGGTGCGGCGCACACCCATCTTCGCCAGAATCGAATCCAGTGGGCAAAAGCGCGTGATGCCGCTCTGGAAAAGGTTCAGGCCGATGAATGCCGTTAGCCACAACCAGGACAACTGGCCGAGGTTGGCCTGCCCGGTCACGTGGGCCAAGGCCAGTGTGACCAGGATCATCAGGCCGGCGACGATGCGAACGTAGCGGTCGGTAGTCATGGAGGTCCTCCGAGAATCGATCAAGCGGTCGTGCGGCGGGGTCCCGACACGACCGAATAGGTTTCTTTTATCCTACCACCAGTCCAATACCGCAGAAAATCCCCGCCGCGCACCCGGCCTGACAGCCATTCGTGGAGCCCCCCCCCTTAGCCCGGATATTTCATGAACGAGCACTGGAATTGCGCAGAGACTTGGTTTCACAAGGAAACTTCCGAAGGAGTGTCGTATCGGTGACTACGGCCGACGGAGGAAATATGTCTCGTGGGATCGAGGATCAAGCAAGGTCGGTGCTGTTTGTGAAATATCCGGGTCAGGGACTCCCTGCACGAATCGATAGTGCCGGAAGCGGGACCGCCAAGGGTCCAGATGCAAGGCGCGGTGCGCGGGGAGTGGCCGTCGCCATTTGCACACGCGTCAACGTCGCAGATGGGCCCTTGGTGGCCCGCCCGGACAGGGCTCGCGGGTTCGCTCGCACGCCGCAAAGCCGTCTCTCGACGGGCCCGTGTTATTGCCTTGGGCCCGTCTTCAAGCGGGCGCCGGACAAGCGAGCAAAACCCGCGAGCCAGAGGCGCCATCGATTCGTGCAGGGGTTCCTTAGTTAAGCGGGCAAAACACTTCCTGCATCATGCCGATCAGCCGGAGCGTGCGGGCGTCCGAGACGCGGTAGAACACGCGGTTGGCGTCCTTTCGCGAGGCGAGTATGCCCTTGTCGCGCAGGATGGCGAGGTGTTGGGAGATATTGCTCTGCGTGGTGCCAACCGACTCGACGATCTGCTGTACGCTCAGTTCGTTGTCACCCAGAACGCAGAGGATCTTCAGCCGCAACGGGTGCGACATGGCCTTGAGCGAGCGGGAGGCGCGCTCGATGTCTTCGGTACGACCCATCAGCCGGGTGGCGGGGTATTCCTCGGTATCCAGATTCATGGTTCGATCCAGGTGCTGTTTGTGCGACGCTCGTTTCACCCCGACGTCAGGCGGAACCCCGACCGAGACTGGGCGAAAACCGTTTGTTGTTTCCGTATACTACCGCTTTTCCGTCCATTTGTTGCAGCAAGCGCTTTACCCGCCGCCGTCCTCCGGGTAGGCGCCTGTCACTACCGGCTAGGGGACACCTTGCCACACCTCGCACGTGACCAAGCCACCTGTCATCCCGGATCGCGCCGCTCGGGGCGAATCCGGCACACGCGTCCATCTCCGCCGGGGGTGGGCGCGAGGCTGGGGTGGGCGATGTTGGTGGCGATGACGGCCTGCCTCGCGGCGGCGCCCGCGCCTCGGGCCGCCGAACCGATCGAGAAACGGATCGACGCCCAACGCCAAGTGATCGAATCGACACAGGCCGAACGGGAAGCGGCGAGACAGGCGCTGGCCGAGCAGAAGGAACGCCTGGCGTTTCTCGAGGCGAAGACCAAGGAGATCGCCTCCGAGCAGCAAGACCTCGAGGCTCAACAACGTCGGCTCAGCGAGCGTGAGGCGCGCCTGCGCGAGGAGCTCGCGCGACGCCGTGCGGAACTCGAGGCACACCTGCGCGCCGCCTACCCCCTTACTCGTGGCAGCGCCCTGCGAACCCTGCTGGGCGAAGGCGACGCCCTCCAGTCCGAACGCGACCTGCATTACTTGCGCGAGCTTATCCGCCCGGTACGCGAGGCCCAGCGCGCGCTAAAGGACAAGCAGGTCGAAGTCCGGGAGAACCGCGCCGCGCTCGCCGCGACCGAACGGCAGCTGGCGACGGCCGGGGATCGGCTTGACGAACACTACCGTGACCTGCGCGATAACCTGGAGGAACAGAGTCGCCTGCTCGCCACGCTGGGCAAGACACTCGACGAGCAACAGCAGGCCCTGAAATCCATGCTCGAACGCAAGCGGCGCCTGGATCGCGAGGTGGCCGCAGCCCGGGCCGAGGAGGCCAGGCGGGAGGCGAGGCGAGCCAAACAGGCCGAGCAGGCCGAGCAGGCCGCCCCTCCTGTGCGCAAGGCGACTACCGAAATTGTCACGAGCGGCATTCCCGTGGTCGGATCGATCCAGCGTCGTTTCGGTGAGCGCCAGCCGCAGGGGAAGCTGCGCACCGAGGGCGTGGAATTCCGCGCACCGGCCGGCACCCCGGTTCACGCCATCGCCCCGGGCACCGTCGCCTATGCCGGTCCACTCAAGGGCTGGGGCAACCTGATCATGCTGCGCCATGCCGACGACTACCTGAGCCTGTACGCCCACTGCCGCTCGCTCGCTGTCTCGAAGGGCCAGCGGGTCGCTCGCGGTCAGACCGTATGCCAGTCCGGCGTGATTGACGCCAATCGCGAAGGCCTTTATGTCGAAGTGCGCCGCGGCAATCGCCCGATCGACCCGACACGCTGGCCGGCCTGGGGCCGGGCGGTTGATGGCTGATCCTGCCGATCGGAGTCCTGGTGCGGCTCGCTCGGCTGCGGCAGGGAATTGCGCGGCAGGCATCGAAAAACGGGCCCCGCGTAACCGCTCGGGATACTCTCGCGGGTCTGTCAAGCGGCGGCCTTTCGGCACACCGACGACCATGTGAGTCCCGCCGAGGCATTCGTGCAGGGCTTCCTTGGCCGACCTTACCGAATGGGCGAAAGGCCCCTGCCATTCACCGCGCACGGCGCCATCGGCACGAAGCCGTCGCGGCCTCGCGTCAGACACGGACGGTTCGTGCAGACCGTCATTAGTGTCCTATGCTTCCCGGCAGCCCCGGCGCCCGTACCATGGAACGAGTCTGGACGCGGCGCGTGCTCGCGACTGCCCCCACTCCATGGCATAGTAGGTCGCTCGCGCATCGGTCTGCGGACCGGCGGACAAGCGCGCCTTGGGTGCGGCGCTCACGACACATCCCGGTGGGCCCACAGGCCGACGAACATGCCTAGAGAGAACATCATGACCAGTTGGATCCGCAACACCTCGAAGCTCGGCGTCGCCGCCTTTTTCGGGTTTGCCATTGCCATTGCCATCAACGCCGTGGCGGAACGACCGGCGGAGACCTCGAATCAGACCGAGGTGCCATTGGAGCAGCTGCGCACGTATTCCGACGTGCTCGACCGCGTCCGCTCCGACTACGTCGACGACATCAGCCAGGGCAAGCTGATCGAGAACTCCATACGCGGCATGATCTCGGAGCTTGATCCGCATTCGAGCTACCTCGACAAGGAGGAGTTCAAGAACCTGCGCGAATCGACCACCGGCGAGTTCGGCGGGCTGGGCATCCAGGTGGGCATGAAGGACGGCGTGCTGACCGTCATCGCCCCGATCGACGACACTCCGGCCAAGCGCGCCGGTCTCGAGGCGGGTGACAAGATCATCCGCATCGACGGCGAGTTAACCCAGGACATGGACCTGGAAGAAGCCGTCAAGCTAATGCGTGGCAAGCCGGATACGGACATCGACCTGACCATCGCCCGCGAAGGCGAGAAGAAACCACTCGAGTTCACAATCACCCGCGCGATCATCAAGACCGAGTCGGTCCGCTCGCGCATGCTCGAGCCCGGCATGGGCTACATCCGCGTATCGCAATTTCAGTCGCGGACCGTCGAGCAGATGAACGAGGCCCTCGACACCTTGATCGAGGACAACGACGACAAGCCGCTCAAGGGACTGGTGCTCGATCTCAGGAACAACCCCGGCGGCGTGCTCGACGGGTCGGTCGAAATGGTCGACACCTTCCTCGACGACGGCCAGATCGTCTACACCAAAGGACGCGTCGCGGACGCCAAGATGAGCTTCGAGGCCAGCACCGGCGACCGCCTCGACGGCGCGCCGATGGTGGTCCTGGTCAATGGTGGGTCCGCCTCCGCCTCGGAGATCGTGGCCGGGGCCCTGCAGGACAGCGGGCGGGCACTGATCATCGGCGAGCGGACCTTCGGCAAGGGCTCGGTCCAGTCGATCATGCCGCTGTCCAACGGCGGCGCGCTGCGACTCACCACGGCACGGTACTACACGCCCAGCGGCCGTTCGATCCAGGCCGAGGGCATCAAGCCCGACGTCACGGTTCACCAACTCAAGGTCAGCGATATCGAAGAGGTGTTCTCGATCACGGAGGCCAGCCTGGCCGGACACCTGACCAACGGCATGAGCGATAGCGAAGACGGCAAAACGAACGCCTCGAGCGACGCGACCCAATTTGACAAGGGCGACAAGGCCGACGAGGACGAGAAAGAACCGCTGGTTATCCGCGACTACCAACTCTACGAGGCATTGAACATGCTCAAGGGCATGGTGATCGTGAGCAAGAAGAACGCCCGCTGATCACCGCCGCCTGCCGGGAGGAGGAGACGACACCATGGCAAGCAAGGCACTCATCCTGCTCGCCCCCGGGTTCGAAGACCTGGAGGCGATCTCGACCATCGATATCCTGCGGCGCGCAGGCGTTGAAGTTCAGGTGCTCTCGCTGCACGGGCACAAGGTGACCGGGTCTCGCGGAACCACCGTCATGACCGACAGCAACCTGGGATTGTTCGACGAGTTCGTCGAATTCGACGCCATCGTTCTGCCCGGGGGGCAACCCGGTGCCGACAACCTCGCGGCCGATCCGCGAGTACTGGAGCGACTCCGAAAACAGTCCGCCGCAGGACGATGGATCGCCGCCGTCTGTGCCGCCCCGAAGGTGCTGGCCGTGGCCGACCTGCTCAAGGGACGACGGATCACTCATTTCCCCGGTGCGCTCGACGAGGAACAATCCCGGGGCGTCGAGATCCGGGACGAGGCGGTGGTCGTCGATGGCAACCTGGTGACCGGTCGGGGCCCGGGCGTCGCGATCGACTTCGCCCTCGCGCTGGTCGAACAACTAGAGGGTCGGGAGACCCGTGAGGCGGTTGAAGCCAAGCTTGCGCGCTGATTCGACCGCTCGTAAACCCGTGTCTTCGCTTGTCACGCCTGCCCTCGAGGCAGGCGTTTTCCTTTGTTGATCCGGTGGTTGCCGTGTCCCAGAAAACTCGGACGGCGTCATTCTTCACGCCCGCCACGACGGTCGAGCGGGAACGTGAGGTGAAGAAAAGCCTTTTCATCGCCCGAGCGGGGATGGCCGCATCTCGCGAAGCGGCCCTTGCCTTCGTCGAGTCGGTCCGCGCCGACTACCCGGATGCCCGGCACCACTGCTGGGCCTACCTGCTCGGCAACCCGGCCTCGGCGGCCAGTGCCGCCATGAACGACGACGGTGAGCCGGGCGGCACGGCCGGCAAGCCGATTCTCAACGTCATCCAGCACAAGCGGATCGGCGATGTGATCGTGGTGGTCACACGCTACTTCGGCGGCATCAAGCTGGGCGCCGGCGGCCTGGTGCGCGCCTACGCCGGGGCAACCCAGCAGGTACTCGCCGACTTGCCCCTGCTAGAACATCGCCCGCGCCGGCGGTACCGACTGCGATTCGATTTCGCGCGCGAACAGCCGCTTCGCCACTGGGCCGAGCAGCACCGGGCCGAGTTACTCTCGATCGATTACCACCAACAAATCGACGCCCGCGTAACAGTGCCCGAGGACCAGATCGATGCCTTCGAACGGTTCCTCGGTGCCCTCGACATCGTCGCCCTGGAGCGCGAGGCCGGCTGAAGGCCACCAGAGCCCCGCAACGGAAAAGGCCCGAGCTTTCGCCCGGGCCTTTGTCAGTCTCGGCACCTCCGATGTGCCGCTGCCTCCGTTAAGCGTCCTTACTTGTTGGTGAACTCGGGGTAGGCCTCCATGCCGCACTCGGCCGAGTCGACCCCCTCGACCTCGTCCTCCTCGCTGATGCGCAGGCCCATGACCGCCTTGAGGATCAGCCAGACGATCAGGCTCGCGACGAACACGAAGCCACCGATCAGTGCGAGCCCCGCGAGCTGGCCGCCAAGGGTCGCCTCGTCGTTCGACAGCAGCACCGCGAGCACGCCCCAGATACCGACCACGCCGTGGACCGAGAGGGCGCCGACCGGATCGTCGATCCGGATCTTCTCGAAACCGAGGATCGAGAACACCACGATCACGCCACCGATGGCACCGACGATGGTCGCCAGCAGGGCGGAAGGCGATGCGGGATCCGCGGTGATCGCGACCAGTCCGGCCAGGGCGCCGTTCAGGATCATGGTCAGGTCGACCTTGCCAAAGGTCAGCTTGGAGACGATCATCGCCGCGATCACGCCACCGGCAGCCGCGAGGTTGGTGTTGGTGAACACCTGAGCGACGGCGTTGGCGGAACCGACGTCGGACACCTTGAGCTCCGAGCCACCGTTGAAGCCGAACCAGCCCAGCCACAGGATGAGCGTGCCCAGGGTCGCCAGCGGCAGGTTGGCACCCGGCAGGGCGTTGACCTGGCCGTTCGGTCCGAACTTGCCCTTGCGCGGACCGAGCAGCAGCACACCGGCAAGCGCGGCGACCGCACCCGTGTAGTGAACGATGCCCGAACCGGCGTAGTCGGAGTAACCCAGGTCGCTCAGGATGCCGCCACCCCAGCTCCAGTAGCCCTGGATCGGGTAGATCAGCGCGGTCAGGACCACGGTGAAGGCGAGGAACGACCAGAGCTTCATCCGCTCGGCGACGACGCCGGAGATGATGGACATGGCGGTAGCCACGAACACGACCTGGAAGAAGAAATCGGCCATGTTGGAGTAGTAGATGTCACCACCACTCGCGACCACATCCGCGGCCGTGTTGTCCGCGCCAAGGAAGAACGACAGCCCCGGGATGATGCTGGAGACGCCGTCGCTGTACATGATGTTGTAGCCAACGATCATGTACATGATCGAGGCGATCGAGAACAAGGCGACGTTCTTGGTCAAGATCTCGACGGTGCTCTTGGTTCGCACCAGCCCGGCCTCGAGCATGGTGAAACCCGCGGCCATCCACATGACGAGGGCACCGGCGACCAGAAAGTAGAACGTATCGAGCGCGTAGCTCAATTCGATGACTTGAGTTTCCACGGTGAAATCCTCCGCTTACAGGGCGTCCGCACCGGTCTCGCCGGTACGGATGCGAATGGCTTCGTCGATGGTCGAGACGAAGATCTTGCCGTCACCGATCTTGCCGGTGCTGGCCGCGTTGGTGATCACCTCGATCACCTGGTCGGCGAGGCCGTCATCGATGACCATCTCGAGTTTCACCTTGGGCAGGAAGTCGACCACGTACTCCGCGCCCCGATAGAGCTCGGTGTGGCCTTTCTGGCGACCGAAGCCCTTGACCTCGGTCATGGTGATGCCCTTCACGCCGACACCGCCGAGCGCTTCGCGGACGTCGTCAAGCTTGAAGGGCTTGATGATTGCCGTAATCAGTTTCATGTCTCTCTCCTTGGAACCGGCTCAAGGCCGGCCCATGAATCAGTCGGATGGAATGCTTAGAAGCTCTTGGACCAGCTGAGCCACAGCTTCAGGTCGTCGACGTTGTCGTCACCGAAGACCGGATTGTCCTTCTCGATGTCGGCCAGTTCGAGGTTCATGCCGAAGGAGCCGAATTCGCCGGCGTCCTTGGCAAGGCCGGCGCTCCAGTGGCCGTAATTGAGCTCGTTGGTCGAGCTATCGTTGTCGAAGGTGTAGTAGCCGTAGTACAGGCTGCCGCTGTAACCACTGTCGCCGAACGGCACGTCGACGCCCGCGTAGTAGTACACGTCACCGGTATCGAAGGCCGCGGTATCGCCGCTCGCCTGCGAGTTGACCGTGTAGGCAAGGCCCGCGGTGAGATAGCTGTAGCTCAGCGAACCGTAGATCTCGCCGAAGTCGAGATCGTCGCCGTCCGGGTAGGCGTAGTAGATGTAGCCGACGTCGTAGCCGAGATCGCCGACGCTGCCGCCGTAACCGCCGTAGAGGTCGAGCTCGTAGCTGGTGTCGTCGGAGGGGAAGTCGACCGTGGACGCCCAGGACCCGGCGTAGAAACCGGAGTCGCTCGCGTAGTCAACGCCGCCCTGAACGGCCGCGCTGTCGTCGGTCTGGGTCACGCCACGGAAGAAGTAGTTGGACACCACGCCGATGTTGGCGGACACCTCGGCGGCGGCCACGGACGGCAGGGCGAGGGCCGACAGGCCGAGCGCGGAAGCCATGGCGGTGGAAAGGCTGGTTGCGATCAGGGACTTTTTCATTATGGGGGCTCCATCAAGTGAACATTCGGGTTCGCCCTCCCGACAAAGCAGCCGCCGTGCCAACTTGAATTTTTACTGCGTTTACAATGGGTTAACCGCGGCCCCAGTGCCACTCTCACCGCGGCCCGCCACCCTGGCTCACCAAAACGGGGCCCGCCTGTTTGCGACTGCCCCCACCTGGTGCAATCCGTGGGTCTGGCGCCGCCTCAAGGAAATCTCTGCCCGAATGCCGATCCCCCGAGGCGCGCCGGGCGCGGGCCAGCCCCCAAGACGACACCCCGAGTATTTGCATCTGCCCGGGGCATGCCCAACAATCGGCAGCGCGCCGACGACGAACCAGCACGAGGTACCGAGATGTCCATCAGTCACACCATTGAAGAGCTGTCCCAACGCATCGAGCAGGCAATGCCCGAGAGCCTGCGCGAGGGCAAGCAGGAGTTCGAGAAGGCGGTACGTCAGGCCGTGAGCAACGGCTTTTCCCGCATGGATCTCGTGACGCGCGAGGAATTCGACGTCCAGACCCAGGTACTCGCGCGCACCCGTGCCAAGCTCGAGGCCCTCGAACAGCGCGTCAGCGACCTGGAACGTCGTCTCGACGGCCGTCGGTCCCACCCCGACTCCGAACAAGGCGACATCGCCAGCTGAGCGTTATCGGGTCGCAAAGAAACCTCTGCACAAATGCCATACTGCTCTGCGTGCCTTGAGCCGGGCAGATGCCAGGCGCTCGTCCGCCGCGGAAGAGTCATTCTCGCGTCCTCGGACGACAACGCAGCAGACGCCCGGCTCAAGGCGCGCCCTGCGGGGCTTGGCGAGTCGCCCGTGCTCCGCGTTACGATGTCTCGACGTTGCCACCGGCACGCCAGGGACATCGCGCCTCGATCACGAAGGACTCGCCAAGCCTTCAGCGGCATGGCATTCGTGCAGAGGTTCTCAAGCGGACGCGGAGGTCCGCTCGACACGCACACCACCCAATCGAGGCATACGGACATGCCCATCGCCAAGATCCACAGCCGGGCGCTGCTCGGCATCGACGCGCCCACCGTGACCGTCGAGGCCCATGTCGCCCCGGGGCTGCCGGCCTTCACGCTAGTGGGGTTGCCGGAAACCGCGGTCCGCGAATCGCGTGACCGCGTCCGGGCCGCGATCCTCTCATCCGGCTTCGAATTCCCGCCGCGACGCTTGACCGTCAACCTCGCGCCGGCCGACCTGCCCAAGGAAAGCGCCCGTTTCGACCTCGCCATCGCCCTGGCGATCCTCGCCGCCACGGGGCAGCTCCCGGCTTCGGCTAACCAGCGTCTCGATGCGATCGAATGCCTTGGCGAACTGTCACTCGACGGCGGCGTACGACCCATCCGTGGCACCCTGTCTGCCGCACGCGCCACCCGGGATGCCGGTCGGGAACTGATCCTGCCTGCCCAGGGGCGAGGCGAGGCCGAATTGATCCCGGGCGTTCGCGGACGCGCGGTATCGCACCTGTCAGAAGCGGTTGGCTACCTCGCCGGTGAACGCGAGCCCGAGCGGCTCGTCCATCGGCCGTTGCCCCCCGCCGATCCGGCCAAGGACGGTGACCTCGCGGACGTCCGGGGGCAACCAAGAGCCAAGCGTGCCCTCGCAATCGCCGCCGCCGGAGGACACAACCTCTTGCTGATCGGTCCGCCCGGTGCGGGCAAGAGCATGCTGGCCCAGCGACTGGCCGGGATCCTGCCTCCGCTGACCGAGACGGAAGCCCTCGCGGTCGCGGAGGTCGCCGCGGTGACCCCTAATGGCTTCGACCCGGCAACCTTCGGTCGTCGCCCGTTCCGGGCACCGCACCATTCGGCCTCGGCAGTCGCCCTGATCGGCGGCGGCTCGCAACCCGGACCCGGCGAGATTTCGCTTGCCCACCACGGCACCCTGTTTCTCGATGAACTGCCCGAATTCGACCGACGGGTCCTCGAGGCCTTGCGCGAGCCGATGGAGGTGGGCTCGGTGATGATCTCCCGCGCAGCGAGACAGGCGACCTTCCCCGCGGATTTCCAGCTGGTCGCGGCCATGAACCCCTCCCCGCAAGGGACCGAGATCCAGTCGAGGGCCGCGCAGCGGTACCGGGCGAAGGTCTCCGGGCCGCTGCTCGACCGGATCGACATTCATCTCGAAATCCCGCGCGTGCCGGCTGCCGACCTCGACCGCCCAGCGGAGCCCGGGGAGGACAGCGCCACCATTCGCGACCGGGTGATAGCGGCGCGCCAGGGCATGCTGGATCGGCAAGGGGTGGTCAATGCCCGCCTCGGCGCGCGCGGCGTCGCCGAGCAGATCCGACTGGAAAGGACGGAGCGCGACATGCTCAACCGAGCAATCGAACAACTGCAGCTGTCCGGGCGGGCCCGCGAGCGCATCCTCAAGCTCGCGCGCAGCATCGCGGACTACGACCAGCGCCCCACGATCGATGCGACGGTGCTCGCCGAGGCGATCGGTTATCGCAACCTCGAGCGGATGTTCGCGGTCAGTTAGGGAAGGTCTGCACAGCTGGCATACCGCTCTGAGCGCCTTGATCACGAACGACTTGCCCAGCCTTCAGTGGCATGGCCATTCGTGCAGAGGTTCCTGAGCCGATGCCGCTCTGCGTACCTTGAGCCGGGCGAATGCCGGGCGTACCGCCGCCGCGGAAGGGGCGTATTCTTTTGAAGGGCGACAACGCCGCCAGTGCACCCGCTCGTTGCGAGCCGCGGTGCTCTTAGCTCGGGCGTCGCGCAGTAATGACCGCGCGACGCGGTGCGGGCAGGCCTTCGCGCGTGAGGCTGGGGTCGTCGGGGTCGAGGAAGTCGGGCAGTGACTGCCGGTCCCCGAACCAGTCGCTGCGGCGTTGCTCCTCGGTCGTGGTCACCGACACGTCGACCAGCTCGGGGTCGACGAAACCCATGCGCCTGAGCCAGCCGATGACGGCATCCGGGCTCGGCAGAAACCAGACATTGCGCATGCCGGCGTAGCGGTTGGCGGGCGTCAGGATGGTGGTGGCATTGCCCTCGACCACCAAGGTCTCCAGCACCAGCTCGCCGCCGGGGCGCAGGCAGGCCTTGAGCTCACCGAGGTGCGTGAACGGGTCGCGTCGATGGTAGAGCACGCCCATGGAAAAAACGCTGTCGAAATACGGCCGGTGAGGAAAGTGCTCGAGCGCGGCGGGCACGATGCCCGCCCGCGTCTCGCCCAACAGGTGGGCGACGGCATGGAACTGTGCGACGAACACCCAGGTCGGCTCGACCCCCAGGGCCAGATCCGCCCCCGCCCCGAGCATCCGCCAGAGGTGGTAGCCGTTGCCGCTGCCCACGTCGAGCACCCGTCGTCCGTCGAGGGGCTGGATGCGTTCGGCCAGGCGCGCCCACTTGAGATCCGAGCGCCACTCCGTCTCGATCCGCACGCCAAAAAGGTCGAAGGGGCCCTTGCGCCACGGGATCAGCTCGCGCAGCGTGGCTTCAAGCCCCGGCAGGTCGGTGCTGGAGGCGGCCGTGACCGTCGCGATGTCCAAGTGGTTGACCGCGTCCGCGGGACGCTCGGGCAACGCCCCGATGGCCGCGAGCCACCGCGGCCAGTCACCGTGGTTGACGCAGGCCCAGTCCAGGGTCCGCCACCCCTCCATCGGCATGCGACGCGGGAGCCGGCCGAGCGCGGCACGAGACTGTCGCGCGATGCGCTCGATGCCGCGCGCTATACGGGCCGCGTTCGCCTCGTATGGCATCGGCCGATCAGAATCGGTAGCCCAGACCGACCGCGAACAGCCCGGTGCGCTCGTCGTAGAAACGGATGTCGGAGTCGTTTTCAGACCACACCCCGTAGGCATTGACCGACCAGTTCGACCAGCCAAAGGGTTCAGCGTAACGGAGCCCGGCCACGACGCCCATCTGCGAGCCATCGCGATACTGGTCGTAAATCGGTTGGCGGGCGTCGTAACGATCCACCCCGTAATAGCCGGTCATGGAAAACTGCCACTGGTCGATATCCAACTGGGCCGAGACCTGGGGACGGAGCAGCCAGCCGCGATTGGCCGCGCCATCCGCGTCGAGACGGCGGTACTGCACCCCGGGAATCAGGCTGAGGCGATCGGTGACCGCGAGGCGGTAGTTGACATCGACCCGATGCTCGTTGCCCTCGCGGGAGAGGCGACTCCGCTCGGCGGTGGACAGGCCCAATCCCATGCCGGAACGTTCCCGATCGATATCACGGCGGTAGAGTCGGTAGTCCACCGACAGCCCGGTGCCAAGGATGCCCGCAAGGCCGAGGCGAAGCCCGCGCCGATCGACATCAGTGGCGTCCCGACGCGAGCCCACGACGAACGGATCGGACCATACCTCGCTATCGGTCGCGGTAAAGGGAATCACGGCGGCAGTGAACAGGCCGACCCGGTCGATCAGGCTGCGCGAGCCGAACTCGACAGCAAGTTCCCCGTCGGCGAGGGCCGAGCGCGGTGTGCCGACGTACAGCGACAGTCGCTTGGGCACCAGGGTGTAATCCACCTCGCCGAGCACACCCCCGACCAGCCGCGTGTCGCGCGCGGAGAGGCTATAGAGCGAATCGATGCGTTTTTGGTCACTGGAGACGGCGAAATTGGAGCGACTCGACACGACCCCCACCAGCGGCATGATCTCACCGGAGACCCCCGTCTCCTCGGCGATCGGTCCCGCCATAGCCGCGGTCGTCATCGAGGTCGGCAGAACCGTCGACAGGGCGAAACCCAGCACGACGCCCATGCTTGCGAGAATCCTCACCACGCCTGTCTCAACCCGTTTCATTTTGTTCCTTCCTGTTGTTCGACCGCAACACGGAGCACTGCCGCCCGGCTCGGTCACCATAGCTTAAAGAGTAAGTCGGCTGGCGCCATGCGCGGTTCCCCCGTCAGGGGCCTCCATCGGCTTCCGCCGTTGTTTTTCTGCATCGCCGGGCAAGCCAGAGACAGAAGCCATAGTGGCGCGACAGCATGACTACCTCGTCGAAACCGGCGGCGCGCAGACGCGCCTCATGGGCCTCGACGGTCTCGCTGCGCAGGACGTTTTCCAATGCCTGGCGCTTGGCGGCGATCTCGAGTTCCGAGTAGCCGTTGGTTCGCTTGAAGTCGTGGTGCAGGTCGGTCATCAGGGCCTCGGCGGCGGCCTGTGGCTCATGCACCTTTTCGGCCAGCACCAGCACGCCACCGGGGAGCAACCCGTCATGAATCCGACCGATAACCGCGGCTCGGGCCTCGGGTGCGACGAACTGCAGGGTGTACCCCAGAACCACCATGGAGGCCTGATGTGGCTCGACCTCGGCGACATCGGCGCAGACGAGGTCCGTGCGATAGGGCGACTGGAATGCACCAAGCTGAGCGCGAGCGCGCTCGATCATCGCCGGCGAATTGTCCACGCCGATCAATTCCACTGCCGAGGGCGGATCGACCATGGCGGCGAGTGCCGAACGGATCGAGAGGGTCATGGCACCAAGCGAGCAACCCAGGTCGTAGACCCGGCTGCTCGGGCGCACGTATCGACGGGCGATGGCCGCCACCAGCTCCAGGTTGAAGCGGTATCCCGGCACCGAGCGCGAAATCATGTCGGGAAAGACGGCTGCCACCGCGGCATCGAAACGGAACGCGGCGGGCGAGTGCGGCTCGCGGTACAGGTCGTCGCGACCATGACAGGGGTCGGGCAGTTCGCGCGAATCCGGCATGACGGGCTCAAGGAATCCAGGGGCGGGAAAGTCTACCGCGCCACGCCCGGTGGAAACAGCCCCACCGGCTGCGCTCAGATCGGCTCGATCGGACGCAGGCCGCGCGAGACCAGCTCCTCGGCGACGGCCTGTGGCGGACCGCTGAACACGATGCGGTCGCGTTTGTTCTCCAGCTGATAGTCGTACATGGGATCGTAATAGCCCACCAGCATCTCGCGGATCAATGCGCGCAGGCCGTCGAGATCTTCCCGCTCGTACCAGGCGTCGAGCGCCTCGTCGGCCAGACCACGCAACTGCGCGTGCCGCACTCCACCGAGCCGCTTGGCCACCTTGTCGAGCGCACCGAGGACGTGCGCCCGCACCTGCCCCGCCGCGCCCGCGGCATCCCTGCCCAGCACGCGCCGGTATCCGGCCTCTAGGTCGATGATGTAGTCCTTGAGACTCTGCTCGACTCGCTCCTCGAGTGGCCGCTCGATCACGACCAGCGGCGAGCGGGACATGCGCTCGAACAGGGGCGGCGGCACCTGACGGGCACCGACCATCTTGCCCTCGTCCTCCACCAGGACCGGTTCGTCTGGCGCCCGGTGGCGCAGCCGCAACAGATCGAGCGAGACCTGGTTCTCGAAATCGATCGGCGTGGGTTGCGGCTCCGGCTCGCGGCCGAATGCCGAGCCCTTGTGGCGCGCCCGGCCCTCGAGATCGATCCGACGCTCGAAACGATGCAGGTACGGCGTTTTGCCGACGCCAGTCCGCCCACCGAGCATGATCAACGGCGCATCGACCGACTGGGTCTCGATCGCATCCAACAGAAAACGCCGCATTGCCTTGTAGCCACCGGCAATGCGCGGCAGGACGATCCCGGTCTCCTCGAACAGCATCCGCTGGGTCAGCCGCGAGCGCAGCCCGCCACGAAAACAGTACAAGAGGCCGTCGGGGTGGGCCTCGGCGAAAGCCTGCCACTGGGCGACGCGACGAGCCTTTTCCGCGGCGTCGACCAGGGAATAGCCGAGAGCAATAGCGGCATCCTGCCCCGCCTCTTTGTAGCGGATGCCCACCTGGTGTCGTTCCTCGTCCGATAGCAGCGGCCGATTCTCGGCGGCCGGAAACGCGCCCTGGGCGAACTCGACCGGGGCGCGCAGATCCATCAGCGGTCGATCGTCGAGAAAGACCGAGGCGATGTCCGTGACGATCGGCAGCGTGTTCGCGGCGCTCACCGGGCGGCGGTCTCGTCGACGGTCACGCGGGGGCCATCACCCTCCGCCCGCATCTCGCCGATCGGCTCGGCGTACAGGCCCACCTCGGCCAGAAGGCGGGCGACCTGATCGGCCGCCTCAGGGCGGACGGCGACGAGCAGGCCGCCGGAGGTCTGCGGATCGCAGATCACGGTGCGCGTGAACTCGCTCATCTCGCCAAGTTCCGCGCCGTAACTGGCAACGTTGCGTCCGGTCCCACCGGGCAGCTGACCGGCCGCGATGTAGTCGGCGACCGACTCGATCAGGGGCAATGCCGCCACCTCGATCGTCGCGTGCAGGCCGCTGCCGCGGCAGAGCTCGAGCAGATGCCCCGCCAGGCCAAACCCGGTGACATCCGTCATCGCGGTGACCGCCTCGATCCCGGCGAGCTCTCGACCGATACGGTTCAGGCGCATCATGCTTTCGGGGGCCAGCTGGGCGTGTTCGGTCCGCAGCACGCCGTTCTTCTGCGCGGTGCTCAACACGCCCACACCCAGTGGTTTGGTCAGAAACAGACGATCGCCGGCACGGGCGGTATCGTTCCGCTTGAGCCGATCGACCTCAACGCGCCCGGTGACGGCCAGGCCGAAAATCGGCTCGGGGGCGTCGATCGAATGCCCGCCGGCCAGGGTGATACCTGCCTCCAGGCAGGCGCTGCGACCGCCGTCGATCACGGCCGCCGCCACCTCCGGCCCAAGCTTGTCGATCGGCCAGCCGAGGATGGCGATCGCCAGGAGCGGATCCCCACCCATGGCGTAGACGTCGCTGATGGCGTTGGTCGCAGCAATCCGGCCGAAAGTGAAGGGGTCGTCGACGATCGGCATGAAGAAGTCGGTGGTCGAGATCACCGCGCTGCCGTCGCCGAGATCGTAGACCGCCGCGTCGTCGCGCGAGTCGTTACCGACGATCAGGTGAGGATCCGGTCGGCTCGGCGTGAGCGTGGAGGCGAGCATTTCGTCGAGCAGCGCTGGCGAGATCTTGCAGCCGCAGCCCGCGCCGTGGCTGTACTGGGTGAGTCGAACGGGAGGAGTCGAGGGGTCGGTCATGTGTCGCGCTCGTTTGGCAGGGAAGCGATGGCACCCGGCGGGGCACGACCCCGGTCAGGGGAGCCGCGGTTCCGGCAGGGCCTCGAAGGCCGGTTTGGCGAACCAGTAGCCCTGGAACAGGCGGATGCCATATTCTCGCAGGGTCTCGTATTCCGCGGCCGTCTCCACGCCTTCGGCGACGAGATCGATGCCCATCTCCGCGCACATGATAGCCGTCGAACGGACCACGGCCTGCCGGCTCTTGTGCGAATCGATGCCGCGGACCAGGTTGAGGTCGACCTTGACCACGTCAGGCTCGAGTTCGATCAGGTGGTTGAGCCCGGCGAACCCCTCGCCGTAGTCGTCGATCGCGCGCAACAGACCGCGCTCGCGGTACTCGTCGAAGATCGATTTGAGATGGTTGCGATCGAGTATTTTCTCGGCCTCGGTCACCTCGAACATCAACCGATTCGGATCGATGCCGTAGATCGCCGCGGCTTCCATGGTAGCCCGGATGCAGGCCTGCGGCTTATAGACGGCGTTGGGCATGAAGTTGATGCTCAAGACGCTGTCGATGCCGAGTTTACTGGCCAGCCGGATGGCGGTGACTCTCGCCGCCTGATCAAAATAGTAACGATTGTGCTCGTCGACCTGAGACAGCACCGAGCCGGCCCCCTCGCCGTCGGGACCGCGCACGAGTGCCTCGTAGGCGAACACGCCCCCGGCCTCGACGTCGACGATCGGTTGAAAGGCCATCGAGAAATCAAAGCCTAGTCGGTTCTTGGCATCGGCCAGACAGTTGCGGCAGGTGACCTGGCGAACCCCGTCGGGAAAGACCTCGATATCCGGCGATGACGTGACGTGATCGGACATGGCTTGACACAACCTCCCAGGACCACGGCGCGCGTGGCGAACTCACCTATTGATAGGTGGAGAGTCTACCAAACGTGCATTCAGTCCGGAGCGGCGCATCAGGTAGTCGTCCATGACGAAACCGGCTCCGATCGGCAGGCGATCACGACCGATGATGGCGAAGCCGGCACGGGCGTAGGCGCGAAGTGCAGCGTGATTGTGACGGTTGACGCGCAGGGTCACGGCATCATGCCCCCCGGCGGCAATCTCGCGGCAAGTCGCTTCGATAAGCCAACGGCCGAATCCCCGTCCGTGAAGGGAGGGCAGCAGATAGAGCTTGTCGAGGAAGGCCGACCCCGGCGTCGGTCGCCAGGCGGAAAAACCGACGCGGCAGGGCCCCATCCATAACAGTGAATAATGGGTCCCCGCCCGCCATGATGCCCGCAGGGCGGGCAAGGAGTAACCCCGGCCGAGCATGTAGTGAACCTGGGCAGCGCCGATGATCGGCGGGTAGACCTGCCACCAGATCCGGTCGGCCAGTGCGGCGACCCACCGCAACCCGGCCTCACCGATCGGCTCAAGGGCGAGGCCGGACGGGGCCGGCGCGCGCGCGGGCAGGCGAGCGACCGGCTCGGTGGGAACACCGGCCCGGGTTGCCTCTGGGCTCGACGCGACGGTCAGCAGGCGTGCGAAACCGCTCGTCTCCCGCTTTTCAGGCCCCTTTGCACACATGGATGTGCCTCTGGCTTTCGGGTTGGTTCGCGATCACGGCGCTGACTCGAAGACGGGCCATTCCCCGCCGAGGGACGGCAACGACGAGCGCGGTCAAATCCGCACGTCCCACCAGGCCGAGGCGCCTCACTTGCCGATGCAGAAACTGCCGAATATCTCGCCGAGCAGGTCGTCGGCCGTGTAGCGCCCGGTGATCGCTTCAAGCGCAGACTGCGCCCGCCGCAATGACTCCGCCGCCAGTTCGCCGGCCCCGTGCACGAGCGAGTCGGCTGCCTCGTCGAGCGCCGCGCGGGCGGTCTCAAGGGCCTCGAGGTGGCGACGTCGCGCGAGGAACGTATCTTGGTTATGGTCGGACACACCGGCAATGCGGCGCAATTCGTTCCTCAAGGCATCGACTCCCTCGCCCGTGCGCGCACTCAAGCGGAGGGTGTCGTCCTCGACCCGCTCGTCCGCCAGTTCGCCGGTCAGGTCGACCTTGTTGATCACCGTCAGGACCGGCTTGTCGGGCAGCCGCGCGAGGGTGGCCTCGTCGTCGGCCGATCGACCCCGTTGCCCGTCGATCAGCAGCAGGATGAGATCGGCGCGATCGATTTCCTCCCAGGCACGGCGAATGCCTTCCTGTTCGATCGGATCGCGACTCTCGCGCAGACCGGCCGTGTCGATCACGTGGACGGGCAAGCCGTCGAGCGTGATTTCGGCTCGCAGCACGTCGCGGGTGGTGCCCGCGATTTCGGTGACGATGGCGCGCGACTCGCCGGCCAATTGGTTAAGCAGGCTCGACTTGCCGGCGTTCGGTCGACCGACGATCACCAACTGCAACCCCTCGCGCAACCGCAGGCCCTCGCCGACCCGGCTCAACAGTTCGGCCAGTTCCTCGCGCAGGGATTCCATCTGGTCGCGCAGGCGGGTGTCCGTGAGGAAGTCGATCTCTTCCTCGGGAAAGTCGAGCGCGGCCTCGATATACATGCGCAGGTGAACCAGGTGCTCGACGAAGGCGTCGACGCGCGTGGAGAACACCCCGGTGAGCGAGCGGCGTGCGGCAGTGGCCGCCTGCACGGAACCGGCCTCGATCAGGTCGGCGACCGCCTCGGCCTGGGCCAGATCCATGCGCCCGTTGAGAAACGCTCGCTCGGTGAACTCGCCCGGGCGAGCCATTCGCGCTCCGCAACCGATCATCTCCGCCACCACGGCATCGAGCAGCACCGGGTTGCCATGCCCCTGCCACTCGACCACGTCCTCGCCCGTGTAGGAATGCGGGCCGGGAAAGTACAGCAGGATGCCGTCGTCGAGCGTGGTCGGTTGGTCCCGTCGCCGAATCTCGACGTAATGGGCGTGGCGGGGGCGTGGCTCGACGCCGGTAAGCCGACCGATGATAGAGCGCGCGTCGGGGCCGGAAAGACGCACTATCCCGACGCCGGCCCGGCCGGGGGAGGTGGCGGGGGCACAAATCGTGTCGCCGGAGGGCTCGGTCATGGCGCGAGTGGCGAGCCGGATCTAGCGCGTCGATGTTTCACGGGAAACATCGACGCGGTCAGGAGGCCTTCTTCTCGGCCATCTGCCTCTCGACGCGACGCGTGATGATGGTCTGCTGAACGATCGAGAGCAGGTTGTTGACGAACCAGTACAGCACCAGACCGGCCGGGAAGAAGGAGAAGAACACCGTGAACACCACCGGCAACCACTGGAAGATCTTCTTCTGCATCGGGTCGACCGGGGCAGGGTTCAGGCGCTGCTGGATAAACATGGAGATGCCCATCAGCAACGGCAGGATGAAGTACGGGTCCTTCTGCGTGAGGTCGTTGATCCAAAGTATCCAAGGCGCCTGGCGCAACTCGACCGACTCAACCAAGACCCAATACAGGGAGATGAAGACCGGGATCTGGATCACGATGGGCAGACAGCCACCCAGCGGATTGATCTTCTCCTTCTGATAGAGCTTCATCATCTCCTGCGACAGGCGCTGCTTGTCGTCGGCGAAACGTTCCTTGAGCGCCTGCATCTTGGGGGTCACGGCGCGCATGCGCGCCATCGAGCGATAGCTGATCGCCGATGGCCAAAGGAACAAGAGCTTGATCACCAGGGTAACCAGCACGATCGCCCAGCCCCAGTTGCCAACCCACTTGTGGAAAAACTGGAGCAGGTGGAAGATCGGCTCGGCGATGAAGGTCAGCATGCCGAAATCTACCGTCAGTTCGAGCCCCTGCGCCAATGGCGCGAGGTTTGACTGGATCTTGGGACCCACGTAGAGGATCGATTCGAGCGTCCGGCTCGACTGTGGTGCGACGGTGGTTACCGGCGACATCAGGCCGAGACTGAAGACGGTGAACCCGTCGTTGCGACTCTTGAGCGTGTAGTACTGGTTGACCTGCTCGGCGTCTGCGGGCACCCACGCGCTGAGAAAGTAGTGCTGGATGATCGCCGCCCAACCGTTTTGCAAGTCCCGCTGCAGCTTGAGCTTGCCCATCTCGTCGAGATCGACCTTCTCATAGGTGACGCGGTCACCGCCGCCGGCCGGGGTACCTGCGTAAACGCCCCCCGTATAGGTGTACATCAACTGCATACCCTGAGACGACGGCGAGCGCGTCAACTGGCGATACTGCTGCCCCCGCCATTCGGCCTGGGTGGTGTTCTCCACGCGATAGCGCAGGTCGATCGCGTAGGAACCTCGCTTGAACAAATAGGTCTTGGTGACCTTGATGCCGTCGCGCTCCCAGGTCATCGGCACCTCGAGCACCGACTGGCCGTCTTCCAACCGATAGACCGGCTTTTCCACCTGGAAAGCGGCGTGGTGATCCGGGGCCGGGGCGTTCTTCGCACCGATCAGACCGGACTGCGCGATATAGGTGAAACCGCTGCGATCCTCGAAAAGCGTGACCGGTTCCTCCGGTTGGTCGAGCGAGACGGGATACTCGAGCAGATCCGCCTCGCGAATGACACCGCCCTTCGGATCGATCGTCATCGATAGCACGTCGGTCTCGACCCGGACCAGTTCCCCCGAGTCGGAGGCGGCGGAGCGATCGGCCGAACCGATGGCGGGCACGTCGGCCTGGTCGGGAGCCGTCGATGGCCCACCGGCCCTCGGTCGGTCCGCGGGCGGCTGATCGACCCCGGCCTGGGTCGTTTGCGCGGCGTCACCACCGGTAGCCGGCTGCTGGTTGTCCGCGAGCCAGGCCTGCCAGAGCAGGATCAGGACGAAACCCAGGGCGATGAGGAGGATCAGGCGACGTTGTTCCATGGGGGTGTTTCAGTCTCGCGGTTGGACGGCGTGTTGCCCGTGACGGGCTTTGACTGGGGTGTTCTTGGCCGGGGCGTTCTTGGCCGAGGCGGGCTCACCGGCGTCACTCGAACGGGAGCTTCGATCGGGTACGGGATCGACTCCGCCGGCGCAAAAGGGATGGCAACGGCCGATGCGCCGCAACGCTAGCCAGCCACCCCGCAGGGCCCCGTGTTTCGTAAGGGCCTCGACAGCATACTCGGAACAGCTGGGATAAAAACGGCAAGACGGCGGCAGCACTGGGCTGATGAACAGCCGGTAGCCATTCACCAGGGCGATCAGGAGACGGCGCATTTCCGACTCGCCTTGGTCAGCGCCAGCTTCATCTGACCGTGCAGTTCGGACAACGACAGTCCGTCCGCGCCCGGCTTGGCGAGGACGACGATATCCATTCCCGGCAACTCGGCCAACGCGAGGCGGAATTGCTCGCGGGCCACGCGCTTGATCCGGTTGCGTTCATGGGCGAGTCGCACGCGCTTGCGGCTGACCGCCAGCCCGAGCCGGGCCGGGCCCAACGCCTGGCAACGCAAGGCGAGCATCAGGTGCGGCGTATGAACCCGCTCGCGACCGCGCATGACCCCCTGATAGTCGTTCGCCGTGAGCAGACGCACCGCACGCGGAAACCGGCCGCCTGGAGGGGCGACCGGTTTGGCGTGTCGGGCCCGAGATGACCGGGCCTCGGGCGGTGCATCGATCATGGGTCTCAGGCGGACAGGCGCTTGCGGCCCTTGGCGCGGCGCGCGTTGATGATGGCGCGACCACCGCGGGTCTTCATGCGGGCACGAAAGCCGTGGGTCCGCTTGCGACGCAGGTTGCTCGGCTGGAAGGTTCTTTTCATGACGACGTCTCGGTGTTGATCCAGGTGCAAGTGCGCGGACCGGTCGCTACGATCGACCGATGTCGGCCGATTGGGCCGACGGTATCCGCTTGAAAAAGGGGCCGAATACTCCGACGAATCGGGGTGGTTTGTCAAGGCCCGCGCTGCCTCAGCGGCAACTCGACCGAGGCCCTGGCGCGGCCATGCCACATCCCGGCACTGCCGGGTGCAGAGCCCCAGCCAACGCGGGACACCAAAGCATCACCGTAAATCGACTTGTGGATAAGCTGTCGATCGTCAGGGGCGATGTTATCATCGGCCGTTCCCCAAAGCCCCCGGAAACACTGGAGAACCCCCGTCGCCATGCAGCATTTCCCAATGTGGCAGCAATGCATCGATCGCCTGGCCCAGGAGTTGCCGAACGATCAGCTGACCATGTGGATATTTCCGTTGCAGGCCGAGCGGGCCAGCGACGATCAGTGGCTGCTGTGGGCGCCGAATCGCTTCGCCCTTGACTGGATCGAGCAGAAACTGCTCGAGCGTATCCGGCTGCACGCCCGCGAGATTTCCGGCCACCCGGAGCTTGACGTGTCGCTTCGCATCGGCGAGGCCGGTCGAACCGGCAACCCCGGCCCATCACGGGTCGCCGAGCCCCCGCGATCCCAGCCACGCAGCAGTCCGTCGAAACCGAACCCGCCGAAACCGAATCCGCCGGATCCCGTCGAACCGGGCGACACGGCCGAAGAAGGTTTTTCACACAACCTCAACCGCGGCTTTACCTTCGAGACGTTTGTCCAGGGCAAGTCGAACCAGCTTGCCTGCGCGGCCTCCCAGCAGGTCGCCGCCAATGCCGGGGCCAGCTACAACCCCTTGCTGATCTACGGTGGCGTGGGCCTGGGCAAGACCCACCTGATGCACGCGGTGGGCAACCAGATCATCGAGCAGCAAGGCGATCGGCGCGTGATCTACCTGCACAGCGAGCGCTACGTGCAGGAGATGATCACCGCGATTCGCAACAACAACACCGAGCAGTTCAAGAACTTCTATCGCGGTATCGACGCGCTGCTGATCGACGACATCCAGTTCTTCGCCACCAAGCCGCGCAGCCAGGAAGAATTCTTCCACACCTTCAACGCACTGATCGAACAGGGCAAGCAGATCGTGATGACCTGTGATCGCTACCCGAAAGAGATCGAGGGGCTCGAGGAGCGTTTGAAGTCACGTTTCGGCTGGGGCCTGACGGTGGCCGTCGAGCCACCCGACATGGAAACCCGGGTCGCGATCCTGCACAGCAAGGCAGAACAATCCGGGATCGATCTCGACTCCGACGTCGCCTTCTTCATCGCGCGGCGTATCCAGGCCAACATCCGCGAACTCGAAGGTGCCCTCCGACGGGTGATCGTCACCACGCAGTTCTCCAAGCGACCGATCACCATCGAATCGACCAAGGATGCACTCAAGGACATGATCTCGGCACACGCCAAGATGATCACCCTGGATAACATCCAGCGCACCGTCGCCAAGTACTACAACGTCAAGATCCAGGACCTGACCGGGGCACGGCGCACGCGCTCGATCGCCCGCCCCCGGCAGATCGCCATGGCGCTGGCCAAGGAACTGACCAACCACTCACTGCCGGAAATCGGGGAGTCATTCGGCGGACGCGACCACACCACCGTGCTGCACGCCGTGCGAAAGATCGAGGAACTGCGTGAATCGGACAGCAAGATCGGCGATGACTACAACCTGTTGAGACACACGTTGAACGTCTGAGCCCACACGGCTGGGGAAAATGCGTCGACGTCCATGGGATAGGGGCGGGAGAAACTGTGGATGGAACCGGCCAAAACGAGTTTTCCACAAACCATCCCAAACCATACACAGGCAGTCCCATGGAGAACAGCTCAGCTATCCAACAACCAAACTGTTTGATAAAAAGCGAATTTTTAGACTTATCCCAAGGAAAGTCTCCCCTTCACATTCATCATCATCAACAGAACAAAAACATCTGTTACTGATTTAGAGGAATCGCGAGCCATGCAACTGACCGTCAATCGACCCGATTTGTTGGATGCCATCAACCGGGTCATCGGAGGGGTGGAAAAACGACAGACAATGCCGATCCTGGGCAACCTGCTGCTCGAAGCGCAGGCAGACCGATTGAAGGTCACATCCACCGATCTGGAAATTCAGCTGGACAGCGACTGCCCGGCCGAAATCGGCCAAGCCGGTCGCACGACCGTCAACGCCCGCAAGCTTCATGACATCGTTCGCGCAATCCCATCCGAATCGCAGATCGGATTGCGTCAGGAAGAAGGTTTCATCATCGTCCAGTCTGGTCAGAGCGTGTTCCGCCTCGCGTGCCTCGCCGCCGACGAGTTTCCACACATGGAAAGCACGACCGAGGAATACCGCCTGGTACTGCCCCAGGACCGACTGCGCGCCTTGCTGGAACAGACACAGTTCTCGATGGCCCAACAGGACGTGCGTTATTTCCTCAACGGCCTGCTGTTCGAGGTCAGCCCGGATCGCATTCGCTGTGTCGCCACCGACGGTCACCGTCTCGCGCTTGCCGAAACGCAAAGCGAACAGACCGTCGGAGAGACGCTCCGCATCATCGTGCCGCGCAAGATGGTGATGGAACTGATGCGGGCACTCGATCGCGACGACGACACGCCGATCGACTTGCTGGTCAGCACGCAGCAAATCGAACTCAAGCTCCCGCAGCAACGCATGGTCAGCAAGCTGATCGACGGACGTTTCCCCGATTACGACCGCGTCATTCCGAAAAACAACAGCAAGCAGGTTCACGTCGATCGAGAAACTCTCAAACAAGTGCTTCAACGAGCCGCCGTGTTGAACACCGACCGGTTCGCCGGGGCTCATTACCACCTGCAATCGGACCGACTGGCAATCGAGGCGATCAATACCGATCAGGAAACGTCTCGCGAGGAGATCCCGGTGCACTACCACGGGGATAATCTCAAGATCGCCTTCAATATCAGCTACATGCTGGCGATCCTCTCCCATCTCGACGATATGCAGGTCCGGATGGACTTCGAAACCCCTGAATCCAGCGCGCTTATTCAACCGACCGACGAAGGGCCTGTTCGTACCCGCTACGTGCTGATGCCGATGAAGATATAACCCGCCCGACGTGACCCGACTGGCGCGCCTTCACGTCGAGCGTTTTCGCAACCTCGAGCCGATCGATCTAGAACCCGCCGCGGGCATCAACCTTGTTAGCGGAGCCAACGGGGCGGGCAAGACCAGTTTGCTCGAGGCCATCCACACCCTGAGCCTCGGTCGGTCCTTTCGAGGCAACAACCCCGGCGAGCTGATCCGCCACGGAGAGACTGATTTTCTCTTGCGAGCCGAGGTCCAGGGACAAACACCGAGTCATCGCCATCGTCTCGGTCTGCTGCGCGATCGACGGGGCATGACCCTACGCGTGGACCAGGAGGCCGTCTCGCGTCTGAGCGAGCTCGCCCATCGGCTACCCGTTCTCGCACTCCACCCTCAGTCCGACGATCTCGTACTGGGCTCGCCGGAGTACCGGCGGCGGTTCCTCGACCGTGTCGGCTTTTACGCCCAGGCCGATTTCCATGCAATCCATCACGATTTCCAGCGCGCGCTGAGACAACGCAATGCCCTGCTGCGTCGCGCCCGACGAGAACCCGCCTGGGACCGCCTCTATCTACAAACTGCGATGGCGCTGGAAACGGCGAGGCGCGACGTGCTCGAAGGGCTCGAACGGGCGGTCCAGGTGTTGATCGATCCCATGTTGCCCGGGCATCGGCTTGGCCTGCGTTACCTGCCGGGCTATCGACAGGATCTCGAACTCGACCAGGCGCTACGCCAGGGTGCCGAACGGGAGCGGGATCAGCAGGTCAGCCTGTTCGGCCCTCATCGCGCGGACTTGCGGATCACGCTCGATGAGCACGACGCCCGTCAGGTTGCCTCTCGCGGGCAGATCAAGATGCTGGTTGTCGCGCTACATCTCGCGGTGCTCGACCTCTGGACGCAAGCACGTGGCGAGCCAGCGGTGGTGCTGTTCGACGACCTGGCATCAGAACTCGACGCAGCCAATCGACGGCGTGTGCTGGGTCACCTCGGCGCAAGTGAGCATCAGGTGTTTGTCAGCGTGATTGCGCCGAATGCGATAGACGGCGACGGCGAGATCGGGGCCCGGTTCACCGTCGCCGGCGGGCGCTTGAGACCGGCCTGACTCAGCCGCGACGGTGATCCGCGCAGCCGGGGGCCTGGTCCCCCCGATGGGGGGGGGGGGGCGGTTCGAACTCGGGAGATGGTATGATCCGGGGATGGTTCGCCCGCATTCGATGCCATCCCGACCCAGTGCGGCGACACATCGTGTCACTCACGGTGAGCCCGCCGCCGGATGGTCGACCCGGATTCGGGTGCGAGCCGAACTTCCCGATTTTTGACATGCCGTCGGAACGGCGAGGATCGACGGGCCGGTGGCCGCGTCTCCTCGCGGGCCGGCCCACGCACCCGCCGGGCCGCCTCGACAGGAAGGGACAGGACGTACATGAGCGCCGATAACGTTTACGACTCCAGCAGTATCAAGGTCCTCAAGGGGCTCGACGCGGTTCGCAAGCGTCCGGGGATGTACATCGGGGATACCGATGACGGGACCGGCCTGCACCACATGGTCTTCGAGGTGGTCGACAACGCGGTCGACGAATCGCTCGCCGGTCACTGCACGGCGATCCAGGTCGTGATTCACGCCGACGGCTCGGTTTCGGTCACCGACGACGGCCGCGGCATCCCCACCGATCTGCACGAGGAGGAGGGCCGCTCGGCGGCCGAGGTCATCATGACCGTGCTCCACGCGGGCGGTAAGTTCGACCAGAACAGCTACAAGGTGTCCGGGGGCCTGCACGGCGTGGGCATCTCGGTGGTCAACGCGCTCTCCGAACGGCTCGATCTCACCATCTGGCGCCAGGGGCGTCGTTTCGTGCAGGAGTATCAACTGGGCGAGCCGCAATACCCGCTCAAGGACGCCGGACCGACCGAGCGCTCGGGTACGCAGATCCGATTTCTCCCCAGCCAGACGATCTTCACCGACGTCACCTTCCACTACGACATCCTGGCCAAGCGCCTGCGCGAGCTGTCTTTCCTCAACTCGGGCGTCTACATCTCGTTGACCGAGGAGCAGAGCGGACGCTCGGACACGTTCTTCTACGAGGGCGGCATCCGCGCGTTCGTTGAACACCTCAACAAGGACAAGACGCCGATCCACAAGAACGTGATCTACCTCGCCGGGGACCACGACGAGGTCGGCATCGAGCTCGCCCTGCAGTGGAACGACGCCTACCAGGAAAATCTGTTCTGCTACACGAACAACATCCCGCAGCGCGACGGCGGGACGCACCTGACCGGGTTTCGTGCCGCATTGACCCGCACGCTCAACGACTACATGGACCGTAACGGCATCCTGAAGAAGGCCAAGGTCAGCACCACGGGCGAGGACTGGCGCGAGGGCCTGGTAGCGGTGATTTCGGTCAAGGTGCCCGATCCGAAGTTCTCCTCCCAGACCAAGGACAAGCTGGTCTCCTCCGAGGTCAAGACGGCTGTGGAGGCGATGACCGCCGAGCACCTGGCCTATTTCCTCGAGGAGAATCCCGCCGACGCCGAGGCGATCACCGCCAAGATCATCGAGGCCGCCCGCGCCCGCGAGGCCGCCCGTCGGGCTCGCGAGATGACTCGGCGCAAGGGGGCGCTCGACATCGCCGGGCTGCCTGGCAAGCTGGCCGACTGCCAGGAGAAGGACCCGGCGCTATCCGAGATCTACCTGGTGGAGGGCGACTCGGCGGGCGGTTCGGCCAAGCAGGGGCGCGATCGGCGCACGCAGGCGATCCTGCCGCTCAAGGGCAAGATCCTCAACGTCGAGAAGGCGCGCTTCGACAAGATGCTTTCCTCGGTCGAGGTGGGCACGCTGATCACCGCGCTGGGCTGCGGGATCGGCCGCGAGGATTTCGATCCCGACAAGCTGCGCTACCACCGCATCATCATCATGACCGACGCGGACGTCGACGGCAGTCACATCCGCACGCTGTTGCTGACCTTCTTCTATCGGCAGATGCGCGAACTGGTCGAGCGTGGCCACGTCTACATAGCCCAGCCGCCGCTGTACAAGGTCAAGAAGGGCAAGCAGGAGCAGTACCTCAAGGACGATCTCGCCCTCAACCAATACCTGTTGCAGCAGGCAGTCGACGGCGCGCGCCTGGAACTGGGCGAGACCATTCCGCCGATTTCGGGTCCGGGGCTGGAATCACTGGCGCGGGAATACCTTTCTGCCCAGGCCATGATAGATCGCATGGCGAACCGCTTCGACGTCAACGCGCTGAAGGCCCTGATGCAGATCGGCCGCCTCGACCCGGCGATGATGGACGACGAGTCGCGCCTGGCCGGTTGGCTGGGGCACTTCAATGCCATGCTCAACGCGATCGCCGACCCGGGTATCTCCTACGGCGTGTCGATGGAGGAAGCCGATCACGGGCACCTCTTCCGTATCGAACGCAGCCAGCACGGTGTTTCACATGAAACCACCATCCCGTCCGGATTCTTCAACGGCAACGAGTACCGCTTGCTGGGCGATCTCGGCGAACGGCTCGACGGCATGATCACGGAACACGCCGAGGTGGTGCGTGGCGAACGGCGCCAGCCGATCGAGCGCTTCGAGCAGGCGATCGAATGGCTGATGGCCGAGGGGCGTCGCGGTCTGTCCGTGCAGCGTTACAAGGGTCTCGGTGAGATGAACCCGGACCAGTTGTGGGAAACCACGATGGACCCGAACACTCGTCGCCTGCTGCAGGTGAAGATCGAGGACGCAGTGGCGGCCGATTCGGTGTTCACCGTGCTGATGGGCGACCTGGTCGAGCCGCGGCGAGAATTCATCGAGAAATTCGCGTTGTCGGCGTCCAATATCGACGTGTGAACGGCGTTATCACGATCAACTGAAACCCGGTCGGACGGGTGGCTAAAAAGCGAGTGAAACATGGGTATCGCACTGTCGATCATCGTTTTCCTGCTGGTGCTGATCCTGATCTGGGGGATCATCATCTACAACGGCCTGGTGCGGCTCAAGCACAACGTCTCGGAGTCCTGGTCGAACATCGACGTGCTGCTGCGCCAACGCCACGACGAGCTGCCCAAGCTGGTCGAGACCGCCCGACAGTACATGCACTACGAGCGAGACACGCTGGAGCGGGTGATGGAGGCGCGTGCCGCGGTCAACGATGCACAACAACGCGGTGATGTCGCTGCCCTGGGCGGCGCCGAACAGGGTCTGCGTCTTGGGTTGGGCAACCTGTTTGCCGTGGCCGAGGCCTATCCCGAACTCAAGGCCAACGAGACCTTCCAGCACCTGCAGCAGCGCATTACCGGCCTGGAAAACGAGATCGCCGATCGGCGCGAGTATTACAACGCTGCCGTGAACACCAACAACATCCGCATCGAGCAGTTCCCCGACGTCATGGTGGCCCAGCTGTTCCGATTCCGTGCCTTCCGATTGCTGGAGTTCGACCGCAAGACCACGCAAGACGTCGACATGAAGACGCTGTTCGGCTGAGTCCGTCGGCGCTCCCCCTGCCCAGCCGATGCTCGATGCCTTCCGCGACTGGCTGACCGGACTGGACCCGGGGTTCTACCTCGTGCTCTGGGTGGGTGCGGCACTTCTCACGCTGGTCTGCCTGCTCCTCGGTTTTCGTCTACTGATCCTTGCCCGGATCATTGCCCATACTCCCACCGCTCGGCTGCGCTCGGCCGCCCAGGGATTCAACGAGATCGAGGGGATTGGGCAGATCGTGGACGATCACCCGCTCTATTCGCCGCTTACCTTCACGCCCTGCCTGTGGTTCGACATCACGATCGAACGACTCGACTCGAATGGCAAGAATCGACGCTGGACCACGGTGGAACGTCGCCGGAGCGATGACGTCTTCCGCGTCGATGACGGCACTGCCAAGGCGTTTGTCGATCCCGATCATGCGCGGGTAATACCGCATTCCCGGCGCCGCTGGCGTGAGCGTGGCGCGCGACAAGCCTGGTCGACCGGCAGCGTTGCCGGTTTCGGCAGCGAGACGCACCGTTATACCGAGCAGTTGCTCCTTCCCGGTCAACCACTCTACGTGCTCGGCTGGCTGCAAACCCGCGGGCATCGCAACGGCGGCGTCGGCGATCACGAGGCCGTCGAGCACCGACGCCTGGATCTGTTGCGGGAGTGGAAGAACGACGAATCGGCACGACAGCGGTTCGACCTGGATGGCGACGGCGAGATCACCGAACGCGAGTGGGCCTGGGCGATGCGTCTGGCGCGCGCCCAGGCAAGAAAGGAAGTCGGCGAAGCCGATCGCGAACGGGCAAACGGGAACCACCTCGTCCATCTGATGCGACGTCCCGACCATGGCGACCCGTTCATCATCTCCGGGGTGGCGCAGGAGACACTGGTCCGCCGCAAGACGCTCAAGGCCGGGGGATTCATTGCGGGATCGCTGGGGCTGTTCGTCTTCTGGCTGATCGCAGAGGGCACGCGTAGCCTTATCTGAGCGGGCCGGTCACCTCGGCTGCCGTTTTTTGCGAAAATGAGCCCGGATTCAACAACCGGCCAGGTCCAAGGCTTCGTCAGATGAATATCGCCAGCTGGAACGTCAACTCCCTGAAGGTTCGCCTGCCCCAGGTCCTGGAATGGCTTGAGAGCCAGCCCGACACTCTGCTAGGCCTGCAGGAGCTAAAGCAACTTGACGAGTCGATCGATCGTGCGGGGATCGAGTCGAGCGGTTATCGCCTGATTGCCAACGGGCAGAAGACATACAATGGCGTGGCGTGGCTCTACCCGGCCGACTGGCCGGAGCCGACCGATATTGTCACCGATATCCCGGGATTCGAGGATCCGCAACGACGGGTGATAGCCGCGACGTTCGGTGACCTGCGGGTGATCAACCTGTACGTGGTCAACGGCGAGGCCGTCGGCTCCGAGAAATTCCGGTACAAGCTCGACTGGTTGGCGGCGCTGACGCGGTGGCTTGCCGACGAGGCGGGACGTCACGAACGGCGCGTGGTGGTGGGCGATTTCAACATTGCTCCCTCGGATGCCGATGTCCACGATCCGGAGGCCTGGCGGGAACGTATCCTCTGCAGTACGCCGGAGCGTGACGCGCTCGACCGCATCCTCGAAACCGGACTGACCGACGCCTTTCGCGCCTTCGAACAACCCGAGGCCGCCTTTTCCTGGTGGGACTATCGACAGGCGAACTTTCGCCGCAACCGTGGCTTGCGGATCGATCTGATTCTGATCAGCGAGGCGCTGCGCCCGCAGGCCCGTTCCTGCCGGATCGACGTCGAACCACGCCGCTGGGAGCGCCCGTCCGACCACGCCCCCGTGGTGCTCGAACTCGACGTCGATCGTCCTTCTGACTGAGGTCGGCGACTTTGCCGCTCATCAGTCAACCCCCTGGCCATCCCTTGGCCACCCCCTGGCCACCTGGTCATCGCGGCTTGAAGATCGCACCGTGGCGATTGCCGGCGCGGATCAATCTCCGTCGGCACTCGGGTGTATCCGGCTGAGCCACCCCCGTCGTGCCGGTGGGCAACCGGGGCGAGATCACGGCAGCTCGCGGTTCGATGTGCCGGGTGGTTTGCAGCCAAGCAGCGATTGCCATTGCTGCGTCACCACCTCGCGCTCGGTCTCGAATCCCTGGGCATCGACCACCGACCGGCAGCCCATCAAAGCCTGGTGATGCCCGGCGTCGCGGAGATTCCGGTAGGCCTGCGTGAGAGCCTCTGCGGCCTGTGCGTCGATCAGCCCCGTCTCTTTGAGCGACTCGAGCTGGCGGATGTTGTCGGTGAACGCGAGAATCGGCGGGTGGCCGTGCGCGTGGCGTAGAAGCAGATATTGCACCAGGAACTCGATGTCGGTGATACCGCCAATGTCCTTCTTGAGATGGAACAGTCCCGCCGGGGTCGGGCTCTGGTTCTCGCGCATGCGGCGGCGCATGTTCACCACCGATTCGCGAAGCGCGTCGGTCTCTCGCGGCTGGGTGAGCGCGTCGTGCCGGATCGTCTCGAAGACCTTGCCGACCCGGGCGGTACCGGCGACGAAGCGCGCGCGGCACATCGCCTGGACCTCCCATACCCAGGCGTTTTCCGCCTGGTATTGGGCGAAGGCGGTCACCGAGGAGACCAGCAGCCCGCCCACGCCGTCGGGACGCAGTCGCGTGTCGACCTCGTAGAGCACCCCAGCGGGGGTGCGGATACTCAGGGTGTGGATGATCTTTTGCGCGAGACGGGCGAAGAACAGACTGTTGTCGATCGACTTCTCGCCGTCGGTCACCGCCTCGCTGTCGGTGGAGTCGTGCAGGAAGACCAGGTCGAGGTCCGAGCCGTAGCCGAGCTCGATCCCGCCAAGCTTGCCGTAGCCGATGATCGCAAGCCCCGGTGTGAAGGGCTTGCCGTCGGCACCTCGGGCCTGCGGGTGGCCGTAACGGCGCTCGATCTGGGCGTAGGTCCGTTCGTACACCGCTTCAAGAATGACCTCGGCGATCCAGGTCAATTGGTCTGAGACGCGCATCACCGGCAGAGCCCCGACCACGTCGGCGGCTGCCACCCGCAATGTTGCCAACTGCTTGAAACGGCGAAGCTCGTCGAGGCTTCGCTCCTCGTCGTTGGGGCACTTGGCCAGCAGCTCGTTGAGCTCGTCTGCCAGTTCCCTCTTGTCGGGGGGGGCGTAGAGGGTCTCCGGATCGATCAGCTCGTCGAGCAGGATCGGGTGCTGGGTAAGCAGTTCGGCGATCCAGGGGCTGCCGTGCACCAGGCGGACAAGTTGTCGCCGAGCCTGGGGTTGTTCGATCAGCAAGGCGACGTAGACAGAGCGTCGCAAGATCGCGGCCAGCAGGTCGAGCATGCGCGAGAGCACGGCCACCTGGTCGCGGTATTCGCTAATGTCGCGCAACAGGTCGGGCATCAGTTGGTCGAGTCGCTGGGCGACCGTGCCGTTGATGGCGGTGCCTTGCTTGTCTCGCCAAGCCGACAGGAGTCGTTCGAGCGCGGCGGCGTCCTCGAAGTTGGCGCGTTCTAGGATCGCCACGCGATCGCTGGTTTCTCCCAGCCCGTTCCAGACCCGCTCGAGCGGGTCCTCGTCATCGTCGCCGTCGTCTGGCAGGCGCAACACCTGGGAGAAATGACCATGGATGCGCTCGCGGTGTTGGTCGAGCGCGCGGAGGAACGCCCCCCAGTCTTCGAATCGCATCGCGGTCGCGAGGCGCAACTGGTCGAACTTGTTGTCAGGCAAGGTCTGGGTCTGCTGGTCGTGGAGCATCTGCAGGCGGTTCTCGGCACGCCGCAAAAAGTGGTAACCCGAGCTCAAGTCGGTGACTGTCTCCTCGTCCAGTTCACCCATCTCGGCGAGGGTTTCCAGGATCGGAATCAGACGTCGCCCCTGGAGTTCCGGCTCGCGACCGCCTCGCAACAGTTGGAAAAGCTGGCCGATGAACTCGATCTCGCGGATGCCGCCGGGACCGAGCTTGATGTTGTTGTGCATGGCCGCGTCGGTCATCTCGCGCTCGATCAGGCGTTTCATCTCGCGTAGTTGGCTGAACGCGCCGAAGTCGAGGTAGCGGCGGAAGACGAACGGCCGGAGCATGTCCATCAATGTCGAGCCGGCTGCCACGTCGCCGGCGATCACGCGGGCCTTGATCCAGGCGTAGCGTTCCCACTCGCGTCCCTGGGTCGCATAGTAGAGTTCCAGTCCGTCGAAACTCATCGCCAGCGGCCCCTCGTCGCCATTGGGTCGCAGGCGCATGTCGACGCGGAACACGAAACCGTGCCCTGTCACCTCGTCGAGCGAGCGAATCAGCCGTTGCCCGAGCCGTATGAAATACTCGGCGTTGCTCAGCGGCTTGCGACCGTCGGTTTCCCCTTCCTCCGCGTAGGCGAAGATCAGATCGATGTCCGAGGAGTAGTTGAGCTCGTCACCCCCGAGCTTACCCATGCCGACGACGACCAGACCGACGGGATTTCCCAGGTGATCCAGCGGCTGGCCAAAGCGGGTCTGCAGGTGATGCTCGTGGAAGGCCAGCGCCTCCGCGACACAAAAGTCGGCCAGGCGTGACAGCGAGCGCAGGGTCGCATCGGTGTCGTCGACGCCCAACAGGTCGCGCCAGGCGATCAGGATCATTTCTCGCCGTCGAAAGCGGCGCAACTCGCGGTTGAAATCGGCGGCATCCAGCGACAGGCGAGTCGCTCGTTTTCCGGACAAACCCGCCAGGCGTCGCTCGAGCCCGTCGCCCAGAAAGCCCTCTTCGGAACCGCTCAGTACGTACTCGAGTATGTCCGGCTCGGCATTGAGGCTCTGCTGGATGAACGGACTGCATTGCAACACGAAGCGCAGCGAATCGTGGTGGCTCTCGCCATCGCTTGCCTGGGCAACCAGTCGGTCGACCAGTGCGTCGTCAGGGGTGATTTCGTCGATATCGGACACGGGTTCGTCGGCCTGTTTGTGGGTCTTGTCGATGATACGGCCCTTGATGATACGTCCCGAAGAGCGGCGTTTGCAGTGACCACCGGGACCTTGGGAGACTCCCTTGGCACGCCAATCGAAAAAACCCCGGCCGAGCGGCCGGGGTCTGAAGTTGTCGCGAGGTCGCTCTTTCAGTCGGACCAGCTTACGGTCGGACCAGGATATAACCGGCTTCCACCAGGTCGAGGATCCGAGCGATGCCGGCCTCGACCGGCTGGGCCGCCGGGTTGAGCTTGGGTTCGTGGCCCAGTTTGCGGGTGGCCGCGGCGATCGAGTTCTTGCAGGCGGAGAAACGCACGCCTTGCTGCGACAGTGACTGGATGCGTTCGGCATGCGGGTTCTTTTCGAACATCATGCTGATGCCCGGGCCAAACGCGACCACCTCGACGTCGATCTGGTCCGGGCCGCCTCGGGCCGTGAGAACGTTGCTGGCGACGTTGAGTACCAGGTTCTGGCGTTGCAGGTCGGCCTCCGTGATCTGGAGGACCAGGTGTTCTTGGGCAAGCGTGTTGCCGCCGACGGCCTCGATAGCCTTCTGGTCTGCCGCCTGGGCGGGGCCTGCGAGGGTGAGTGCCATGCCCAGCAACAGCGCGGCGGAACGAAGGGCGGTATGAACGGTCATGGGAACGACTCCTGGGTTGATTCGGTTCGGGGGTCGGTTGGATGGTCCGAAGGCTGTGATTGTCATTTTCTCTGCGCGACTCGCCCCGAGTTAGAGCATACGCCGGATCGTGCGTTTTTGCCGCCTGGTGCCGTGAACTGTTGCGTTGATTGCGGGTCGACGACCAGCGTCGCCCGGACGGTCGGCGAGCCTGGTTCGACGAACGATGGACAGCCCTCGTGAGCGCGCAGGATCCTAGGCCCGATGACCCGGCCAAGCTATTGACCAGACGCTATTTTTTAGCGAACATACCGGTTTTCGACGCTCGGGCCTTCCGCCGGTCCCCATCCATCTCGTGCCGTCCGGACAGGGCGCGAGGCAAGCTGGGCGGCCCGTCGACCCAATCAATCGGCCGCGGGGCTCGCTTCCCCTTGGCGCAGTCGTTGTTGCTGACATGACGTTATTCAAACAGCTGATGAAAAACCGGCGGGGACGCGACTTTATCGTCGGCGACTTGCATGGCAGCCGCGGGTTGCTGGAAAAGATCCTCGACAAGCACGGGTTTGCCCCGGAGCGTGACCGCGTCATTGCCGTCGGCGATTTGGTCGATTTCGGTGAGGCATCGCTCGACACCCTGCGTCTGCTGGGTGAATCGTGGTTCTTCTCGGTGGCCGGCAACCACGAGCGGGTCCTTGCCGATCACCGTATCGTTTTGGCGGAACGCACCCTCGGCGACGCCCAGCGCCGGGACCTCGAGGCGATGGGGGCCGGCTGGCTTCTCTCCGCCTACGACAAGCTCAACGACGACAAGTGGGATGACCTGATTACCGAGGTGATGAACCTGATCGGTCAGATGCCCCTCATGATCCAAGTGGGCAACGGGCCGTCGGCTGTCGGGGTCGTTCACGCGGAATTGCCGCTATGGGATTGGGACCAGAACGTCGCCCGCCTCGAACGGGTCAAGAAGCTTGGCTACTGGACGAACCCCGGCGCCGACGCGTCCTTCGATCCCTTGCTGTGGGGCCGCAGTCAACTCAACGAGGTGCTGGGCGGCGGGCAGCCGGAGCGCAGCGTGGCAGGTATCGACTGGGTCATCGCCGGGCACACCGTCACCGACCGGCCGGTGCGCGACGGCAATCGCCTCTGGATCGACTGCGGCGGCTGGGAGAGGCGGCCCGGGCGCGGACTCGTGCTGGTCGAGGTTGGTGACACCCTGACGGTCAGCTCGCATTACCACGACCCGAGTGTGCGCACCCAGCGATTCGTTCGGCGTGGCCATCACACGCACACCGTGCTCAGCGCGACCGGGTGAGCCGGGTGGAAGATCTCGATCGTTTTCCCTGGCAGGAATTGCGGGCCCTGGTCGACGCGGCCCGTGCCGAACTCGAACGGCGTGAAAGCACGCCACTCGACCTGGATACGGCCTGGAAGTCGCTGGAGCTAGACTTAAAGCGCCATCATCGCCGCAAGGACGAGGATCGCTTCAATCCGTTTGCCTGACTCGGGCAAGCGTATACCGCCCGTGAAAAAGGCCCCTCGATTTCGAGGGGCCTTTTCGTGTCCGTGCCCTGCCCACTTCGCCGGGCCGAGCTGACCTCAGTGCCGGAAGTGGCGCATACCGGTGAACACCATGGCGATGCCATGCTCGTCGGCCGCGTCGATCACCTCCTGGTCGCGCATCGAACCGCCCGGCTGGATCACGGCCTTGATGCCCGCCTGGGCGGCGGCGTCGATGCCGTCGCGGAACGGGAAGAAGGCATCCGAGGCCATCACCGAGCCCTCGACCGGCAGGCCGGCATCGGCGGCCTTGATACCGGCGATGCGCGCCGAGTAGACGCGGCTCATCTGGCCGGCGCCGACGCCGATGGTTTGCTGGCCGCTGGCGTAGACGATGGCGTTCGACTTGACGAACTTGGCCACCTGCCAGGCGAACAGCAGATCACGGATCTCCGCCTCGTCCGGCGAGCGCTTGGTGACGATCTTCAGGTCCTTCTCGCCGACCACGCCGTGGTCGAAGTCCTGTACCAGCAGCCCGCCGCCGATACGCTTGAAGTCCATGCCCGGCGCCGGCTTGACCGACCAGTCGTCGATCGCCAGTGCGCGCACGTTCGGCTTGGCGGCCAGCTCGGAGGCGGCATCCGAGCCGATCTCCGGGGCAATGATCACCTCGACGAACTGGCGCTCGACAATGCTGCGGGCCGTATGCGCATCCAGTGGCCGGTTGAAGGCGATGATGCCGCCGAAGGCCGAGGTCGGGTCCGTGGCGAAGGCGCGCTCGTAGGCGGTGGTGATGTCGTCGCTGGTGGCCACGCCGCAGGGATTGGCGTGCTTGACGATCACGCAGGCCGGTTGGTCGAATTGCTTGACGCACTCGAGCGCGGCGTCGGCATCGGCGAGGTTGTTGAAAGACAAGGGCTTGCCCTGGACGATGCGGGCGCGGGCAAGCGTGCCCGGCGCGGCATCCGGCTCGACGTAGAACGCCGCGTTCTGGTGCGGGTTCTCGCCATAGCGCAGGTCCATCGACTTGTTCAGCGGCAGGTGCCAGGTCGGGGCGAACTCGCTATCGCTGAACTGGCGGCCCAGGTAGTCGGCGATCATGCCGTCGTACTGGGCGGTGTGGCTGAAGGCCGCCCCGGCCAGGCGCTGGCGGGTGGCCATGGAGACGCCCTCGCCGTTGATCTCTTCAAGCACGACCTCGTAGTCGGCCGGATTGACCACGATCGCCACGTCGTTGTGGTTCTTGGCCGCGGCGCGGACCATCGCTGGCCCGCCGATGTCGATGTTCTCGATCGCCGTGGGCAGGTCGCAGTCCGGGTCGGCCACGGTGCGGGCGAAGGGATAGAGGTTGACTACCACCAGATCGATCGGGGTGATGCCGTGGGTGGCCATCACCTCGTCGTCGGTGCCGCGGCGGCCGAGGATGCCGCCGTGGATCAGCGGATTGAGCGTCTTGACCCGGCCGGCCATGATTTCCGGAAAGCCGGTCACGTCGCTGACCTCACGCACGGGCACGTCGTTCTCGCGCAGCAGGCGGGCCGTCCCGCCGGTGGACAGCAGTTCCACGCCGGCGGCGTGCAGGCCCTGGGCCAGGCCCAGGATTCCGGTCTTGTCGGAAACGCTCAGCAGGGCGCGGCGCGGCTTGACGGCATGATGGCTCATGGGAAATCCGGTGTATCAGCGGTGAATGGGCGTCAGGAAAGCGCGCATTGTAACCGCTTGCCGGGGCGATGTTGAGACCGCCCCAGGGAGAGCCCGAGGGAACCGCCCGAGGAGTCGCCGACGGGATCGCCACGGGATCGCCACGGGACCACTCTGGCGCTGGCGCATCCGCTCAGTGCGCGGTATCGCTGCGGCCGGGTTCGCGGACCACGCTTTCGAACAGGGCGGAGTAGTCGTGGTTGCCGTGACCGGCATAGACGCCCTCCTCCAGGACGTGCTGCAGCCCGATCAACAGGTGCGTGTCGATGCCCTGGCTGCCGGCACTCTGCGTGAACAGGCGGATGTCCTTGAGCAGGTGCTTCAATGGAAAATTGGCCTGCTCGAAGGAGTGCTCGAGCATGTTGTCGAGCTTCTTGTCGAAGGTAGGCGCGTACAGGGCCGATTCGCGCAGCGTGGCCATGAACTTCTCGACGTCGACGCCCTCGCGTTGCACCAGTCCGAGGCTCATGGAGAAGGCGGCGGTCAATGACCCGATCAGCTGGTTGAAGGCGAGCTTGGCGCCGGCCCCGCTGCGAATCGCGCCGAAGTGGGTCGGCGTGCCCAGTGCACGCAATCGATCGTCGAGCCGGACCGCCAAGGCCTCCGACCCGCCCAGCAGCAGTTGCAGGGTGCCGGTCGTCGCCTGGGGGATGGAGCCGAGCACCGGGGCCTCGAGGTACTCGCCGCCGAGCGCCTCGACGCGACGGGCGATTTCGGCTGACTCGGCCGGGGCGATGGTGGAGCTGTTGATCACGACGTGATCGCGGATGCCGGTCTCGCCCAGCGAGTCGATCACCTCGCGGCAGGCCGGAAAGTCGCTGATCATCAACCAGA
This sequence comes from Halothiobacillaceae bacterium, assembly GCA_016938615.1. GTDB lineage: Bacteria > Pseudomonadota > Gammaproteobacteria > Halothiobacillales > Halothiobacillaceae > Guyparkeria. The sequence goes on from JAFGUH010000023.1 coordinate 63,311, forward strand.
GGGTGCCCGCCCGCTCGGCCGTCTCCCCGAGGTTGTCGAGGGTCTCGATGCCCTCGACGTCGCGCGGGTGACGATTGTAGCCGATGACCGGCAGACCGCATTCTGCCAGCCGTCGAGCCATCGCGCTGCCCATCAGGCCCAGGCCGATCACTCCGATGGTCGTGTTCATGGTGGCGCCCTCTTCGATGTTCGTCTGCGGTGGTTCTCGCCGCCGCCATCACTAGGGCACGTTCCATCGTCGGGTGGATTGCGGCGGGTATGGGGTTATGCTTCGTCCAACGGTAGCCGACCCCCCTGCGGCTGTGGGCGGCTGTGGCCCGAGCGGGCCGAGCAACGGTGCGTTCGGCCCCGTTCCAGTCGGGCTCACAGAGGCTAGCAGAACCGCGGCGTGGTTGCCCGGCGGTGTCGCCCAACGTAGCCGCTTGGGGGTCGCGATTCATACCAACGCACGAGGAGCCCCGATGAGGCAGGATCTCGACAGACATTGGCGTAGATGGCTCAACCCCGGACGGCGTCGTCCCGGCAGCGGTCTGAGCGGCCAGCACGATCAGCCCCGGACCGCGATCGAGCGCGACTATGACCGGGTGCTCTTCTCCACGCCAGTGCGGCGCATGGCCGACAAGACCCAGGTCTTTCCGCTCGATCGCTCCGACAGCGTGCGCACCCGCCTGACCCATTCCCACGAAGTGGCCAATCTGGCCCGCTCAGTCGGGATCGACCTGGTGTTCAACCAGTCGATCGCCGCCGGGCTGCCCGAGGCCAAGCGCGATGTGCCGGCGCTGCTGGCGACCATCGGGCTGGCGCACGACCTGGGCAATCCGCCGTTCGGTCACCAGGGGGAGGATGCGATCGCCCGCTGGTTCGAGATCAATCGCGCCACGGTGCTCGACGACCCGGCGCTCAGTCCGGCGATGACGCAGGATTTCCTGCGTTTCGAGGGCAATGCGCAGACCTTGCGGTTGCTGACCAAGCTGCAACTGATCAACGACGACTACGGCTTGAACCTGACGCTCGCCTCGCTGGCCGCCCTGGTGAAGTACCCGGCGGCAAGCGACGAGATCGACCCGGCGCGCGTCACCCACAAGAAGCACGGCTACTTTCAGTCCGAGTCGGGGCTGATGGATGAAGTCTGGGCTGGCACCGGGCTCGCTGCTGGGCAACGCCACCCGCTGACCTGGGTGATGGAGGCCTGCGACGACATCGCCTACTCGGTGCTGGACGCCGAGGATGCGGTCAAGAAGGGGTTGCTGTCGTTTTCCGATACCATCGCCTTCCTGCGCCACGAGGCGCCGGACGATCCGGTGGTGGCGAAGGTCTGCGAGGCGGCGGCCGCCGAGCACAAGGCCTACCGGCGCGAACGCCTCTCGCCGGACGAGCTCAACGACATCTCGATGCAGACCTTCCGCATCCGCGCGATCGGGGCGTTGATGGAGGCGATCGGCGAGGTGTTCATCGAGTCGTTGCCGGCGATGGCCGAGGGTCGATTCGAACGCGAGCTGGTCGATGCCTCGCGCGGCGGGCCACTGCTGGCCGCGCTCAAGGCCTGCAACTGGCAGCATGCCTACCGGCACAAGTCGGTGCTGCGCGTCGAGCTCACCGGCCTGACCGTGATCCACGGCCTGATGGATGCCTTCTGGTATGCGATCACCCGGCGCGAACAGCGCGAGGACCCGGCCAGTCCGCGGGCGACACCGCTGGCCGGCTACATCTACCAGCGCATCTCCGAGAACTACCGACGGGTGTTCGAGTCGCCCGGCAACCCGATGCCGATACGCTACCGCGAGGCACAGCTGCTCACCGACATGATCTCGGGGATGACCGACAGCTTCGCCGTCAGCCTTTTCGAAGAGTTTCGCGAGGTCGGTTTTCGACCGACCACGCAGGTCTGAGCGCCGCACCGGCTTGAAACCAGACGCGCACCCCATTTTTCCAGGCAGATTTTTCAGGCAACCGATGAGCGATTCCGAGCACCGTCCCGAGCAAGCCCCCCAGCAGGTCCAGGAAGAAAGCCATTTCTTCGCCTACCTCTCGCGGATGAAGTACATCTACCGCTGGGGCTTGATGCGCAATACCCGGAGCGAAAACGTCCAGGAACACAGCCTGCAGGTGGCGATGATTGCCCACGCGCTGGCGGTGATCGGCAACCAGGAGTTTGGCGAGGACAACGACGTCGGCCGGGTGGTGAGCGTGGCGCTCTATCACGATGCATCGGAGATCATCACCGGCGACCTGCCCACGCCGGTGAAGTACTTCCGCGAGGACATCCGTGATTCCTACAAGGCGCTCGAGGCGCATGCCGAGCGCAAGATCGCGAACCTGCTGCCGGCGACCCTGCGCGAGTCGTTTGCCGGGGTGATCGAGAGTGCGCGGATCGAGCCCGAAGTGCTGAGACTGGTCAAGGCGGCCGACTCGCTCTCGGCCTATCTCAAATGCATCGAGGAGCGTGCGGCCGGCAACCGCGAGTTCCGCCGCGCCGAGGAGTTCCTCGAGCAGAAGCTCGACGAGATGACCGACCTGCCGTCAGTGGCGTACTTCCGCGAGCACTTCGTCGCCGCCTTCTCCCTGACCCTCGACGACCTCAGTCACGATTGAGGGGGCGATCGGTTGCGCGTCCCTCGGCAGGTTGGTCGCCATCGCGGGTTTCGTCGACGTAGAAGGGCCGGCGCGAGATCTGGCAGAACGCGCCCTGGCGTTTGACGAAGTGGATCGAGCCGGCGAGTACCAGTCCACCGATTACCAGCAGCAGCAGACTGCTCTGCACGTAGCCGAGGGTGAGGATGGCAATGCCGATCAATCCGACGTGTCGAGCCTGGGTGGGCAGCAGATCCTCATGCGGATGCGCGAGCGCGCCGAGAGCGGCCCATTCGATCGCCAGCACGATCAGCAGGACCAGCGGTGCGGTCGCGAATGCCGGGTAGAGCACGGCGACCAGGGCCAGCACCAGGATGATCCCGAGCACCGCCGACTGCGCTATGCGTTGATTGCGCGATGCGCGGGAGTTGGGCGAGAGCGCACCCTTGAGGCGCAGCCAGTGCATCAGGCCGGTGAGACCCGTCCACACACCGATGAAGATGCCGACTACGGCCGCGAGCCGCAGGTCCCAGGCGGAGACGTAGCGCGTGGTCTGTTCCCAGCCGATCAGCCCGAGCAGGATGATGGTGATCCCGCTGCCGACCAGCACGATCGCCGCCCCGCGCACCAGGTCGATCAGCCGGGTTTCCCGATCGCGACTGGCCTCGTACCAGGGGGCGGCCGCGACCCCGAAGGCGAGGGCAGCGATCGCCAGCCACGCCTTCCAGGTCGAGCCGGGGTAGTCCCCCGCGGTGCCGGGGAAGAGCGTGCCGGCCAGCACCACCAGAATCGCCAGCGGCAGTGCCCATATCCAGACACGCCGTTTGGTGGGGTGCGTGAGCGCCGAGAGGGTGATCAGCACCAGCCCCAGGGCGAACCAGCCGGCGTTGTCGATGATCAGTCCGATGCCCATCAGCCGGCCTCCCGCTTGCCGTCGTGCCGTCGTTGCCCTGCCTCCCCGGCATCGGGCGAGTCCTGCTCGTCGGGCTGATCGACCGGTTCAGCGTGGATTTCCTGGCGCAATAGCAGGAAGGAGGTGGCTGCCGCCTGGGCGCCGAAAAACACCGCGATGGTCGACAGCAGCAGCTCAAGGATGCTGTGCGAGGTCAGCAGTGCGCTGACGGCGGCGACCACCAGAAACCCAGAGAGGGTGGTGACGATCAACAGCCCCCGGCCGCAGTGCTCGCGCTCGGCACGCAACGACCCGGTCAGGCCGACGGCCAGGGCGAGCAGTACCACGTAGGCGGCGATGGTTGGATCCATGATCGGCTTGCCTGTATCGGAACGGGTGTGTCTGCCGACCGGGAGACCCGGCCGGGCTCAGTCTTCCAGTTTTTCCAGAAACGCCTTGGCGTCGAGGGCGGCCATGCAGCCGGTGCCAGCGGAGGTCACCGCCTGGCGGTAGACGTGATCCATGACGTCGCCGGCGGCGAACACGCCGTCGACCGAGGTCGCGGTGGCGTTTCCCTCGGTGCCGCTTTTGACCTTGATGTAGCCGCCGGGCATGTCGAGCTGGCCTTCGAAGATCCCGGTGTTGGGCGAGTGGCCGATGGCGATGAACACGCCGGAGAGTTCGAGGTCGGTGGTCTCGCCGGCATTGTCCTTGATGCGCAGACCGTTGACGCCCATCTGGTCGCCGAGCACCTCGTCGACCTCGTGGTTCCAGTGGATCTCGACGTTGCCGTCCTCGACCTTCTTCATCAGGCGGTCGATCAGGATGTCCTCGGCGCGGAACCGATCGCGACGATGGACCACGTGCACCTTGGCGGCGATGTTGGAGAGGTACAGCGCCTCTTCGACGGCCGTGTTGCCACCACCGACCACGGCGACGGTCTGTTTCTTGTAGAAGAAGCCGTCACAGGTCGCGCAAGCCGACACGCCCTTGCCGCGAAAGGCCTGCTCGGATTCGATGCCGAGGTAACGCGCCGACGCGCCGGTGGCAATGATCAGGGCATCGCAGGTGTAGGTGCCCTGGTCGCCCTTCAACGTGAACGGCCGTTTGCCGAGCTCGGTGGAGTGGATGTGATCGAACAGGATCTCGGTATCGAACTTTTCCGCATGCGCCTTCATGCGATCCATCAGCGCCGGGCCCGTCAGGTCGTCGGCATCGCCCGGCCAGTTTTCCACTTCGGTGGTGGTGGTCAGCTGGCCACCCATCTCCATGCCGGTGATCAGCACCGGATCGAGGTTGGCGCGAGCCGCGTAGACCGCCGCGCTGTAGCCGGCCGGTCCGGAACCGAGGATGAGCAGTTTGCTGTGGCGGGTTTTGCTGTCGGCCATGGTCGGGGAGGACTCCTGTAACGGTTACTGTCTCAAGGTTGCCGGCAACCGGCGCGAGCATTGCCTAGAATGACCCGGAGTTCCGGGTGTGGCGACGTCGGTTGGTGCGCCCGCCGGGTACGTCCAAACTGTAGGATACTCGTCGACCAACGTTGAGGCCATCGAATGAATTACCAAGGTGAACCGGACTACAAACACGGCAGCGCGGAGGGCCTCGGCGTGTTGTTGCTCAATCTCGGCACGCCTGACGCGCCCGACACGCCGTCGCTTCGACGCTACCTTCGGCAGTTTCTTTCCGACCCACGTGTGATCGAGCTGCCGCGCTGGAAGTGGTGGCCGATCCTGCATGGCATCGTCCTGCGCACCCGTCCGGCAAAATCCGCCGAGGCCTACCGCTCGGTCTGGGACCAGCACGCCGAGGGCTCGCCGCTGTTGACCATCGCCCGCGAGCAACAGCGGCGCCTGCAACAGCGCCTGTCCGAACAGATGGCCGGCCCGGTCACGGTGGCGCTTGGCATGCGCTACGGCAACCCGTCGGTGCCTTCGGCCCTGCACGAGCTGCGCGAGGCCGGTTGCCGGCGTGTGGTCGTGCTGCCGCTTTACCCGCAGTACGCCGGGGCGACCACCGCCTCGACGCTGGACGCGGTCTTCGACGAGCTGATGCACTGGCGCTGGGTGCCCGAACTGCGCACCATCAACCAGTATCACCGCGACCCCGGCTACCTCGACGCGCTCGCGGAGAGCATCCGGGAACACTTCGATACGCACGGCAAGCCGGACAAGCTGATCATGAGCTACCACGGCGAACCCAAGCGCTACTTGCTCAGCGGTGACCCGTACCATTGCCAGTGCCATGTCACCTCGCGGCTGGTCGCCGAGCGTTTAGGGCTCTCCGAGGATGACTACATGGTGACCTTCCAATCGCGCTTCGGTCGCGAGGAATGGCTCAAGCCCTACACCGACGAAACCCTCAAGGCGCTGCCCGGCCAGGGCGTCAAGCACGTCGCCGTGATTTGCCCGGGCTTTTCCGCCGATTGCCTTGAGACGATCGAGGAGATCGGCGACGAAAACCGCGAGTACTTCGAGGAGGCCGGCGGCGAGGCCTACCACTACATCCCGGCGCTCAACGAGCGCGACGACCACCTCGACGCCCTCGCTCGCCTGGTTCGCCAGCACACCCAGGGCTGGGTGGAGCACAGCGAGTTCGATGCCGTCGAGGACCAGCGCGAGCGGGAACGGGTGCGCGAGAACGCGCTCAAGATCGGTGCCAGGCAGTGAGTCGCGCCCGGCGACGGTTCCATCGCGACGGTTCCGCGGGACGCGATCACAATGGCTGAAGGGCTTCCCAGCGGCCCGCTCGCGGGCATCGGGGTGGTGGTCATCGGCGACGAGATTCTCTCGGGTCGCCGGCGGGATCGCCATCTTGCCGCCGTCACCGACCGGCTTTCGGCGCGTGGGCGCGTGGTCGACTGGGCGCAGTTCCTGCCCGATCGAAGCGACACCATCGTCGATCTGTTGCGGCGCAGTCGTGCCGACGGCGCGACCGTGTTCTGCTTCGGCGGTATCGGCGCGACTCCGGATGACCTGACACGCGCCTGTGCGGCGACGGCCTTCGAGCGACCGTTGCGGCGCCACGCGGAGGCCGTTGGCCTGATCGAGTCGCGGTTCGGTGCGGCGGCCTACCCGAAACGCGTCCTGATGGCCGACCTTCCCGAGGGCGCGACCCTGTTGCCGAACCCCGTCAACCAGGTGCCGGGTTTTGCCCTGGAGCGGCATTTCTTTCTTCCCGGCTTTCCCGAGATGGCCCACGCGATGCTCGACGGCATCCTCGCCGGTCCGTTGGCCGACCTCGGTGATCCCGGCTACGTCGAGCGATCACTGTGGTTGAGGGATACGCCGGAAAGCGAGTTGATGGATTTGATGGATGCCTTCTGTGTCGCCTACCCGACCCTGAAGCTGTTCAGTCTGCCGGTCTTGTCCGGCGAGCGCCGCCTGCTCGAGCTGGGTTTGAAGGGCGAGCGCGAGCACGTCGAGCAGGCGATGGTGGACCTAGAGAATGCCCTGGCGGAGCGTGGCATCCCGACCGTTCCCGAGCGTCCGGGTCGGGAGTTTGATGGTTGAACTTACGAGATCCGCCCCCATCTCACCGAACCCGGGCTCGACGTCGCCCTGGTCGAGTCTGGTGCTGTTATTGCCGTTTTTCCGCAATTCCGAACCGGAATAGGAGTTCGTCGATGTTGGATGTAACGAAAGCGCACCGGTCGGGAGGCACCCATCCCGGGGTGCTGGCCTCCCTGCTCGCTCTGTTGACCCTGGCCCTCCTGGTGAGCCTCCCCGCCCAGGCGCAGTACCCGGATTTCGCCAAGCTGGCGAAAGAGAACGCCCCCGCGGTGGTCAACATAAACACCGTCACCAAGGCCCGACAGATAACCGGACCGGTAACCGGACCGGGCCAGCATCCGCAGATGCCGAGCCTGCCGCCAGGCCCGCTTGGCGACATGTTCCGCGACTTCTTCGAGCAGATGCCGCAACAGGCCATACCGCGCTCGCGCCCGGCTCGGTCACTGGGTTCCGGGTTCATCATCAGCGAGGACGGCTACGTGATCACCAACGCGCACGTGGTGCGCGGCGCCGACGAGATCAGCGTGCGTCTCAACGACCAGCGTGAGTACACCGCCGAGCTGATCGGCGAGGACCCGCGCACCGACATCGCCTTGCTCAAGATCGACGCGGAGGACCTGCCGACGGTCGAGATCGGCGATTCAGACAAGGTCGACGTCGGCAACTGGGTGCTGGCCATCGGCGCGCCCTTCGGCCTGGATCATTCGGCCACGCACGGCATTATCTCGGCGATCGGCCGCGATTTGCCCAACGAGACCTACGTGCCGTTCATCCAGACCGACGCGCCGGTCAACCCGGGCAATTCCGGTGGCCCGCTGATCAATGCCGAAGGCAAGGTGATCGGCGTCAATTCGCAGATCTACACCAACTCCGGCGGGTACATGGGCATCTCGTTCGCGATACCCGTGAACGTGGCCATGAACGTGGCCGATCAACTCAAGGAGACCGGCCAGGTGCGTCGCGGTTACCTGGGCGTGATCATCCAGCCGGTCACCGACGAACTGGCGCGTTCCTTCGGATTGGAGGACACGCGCGGGGCTCTGGTCGCCCAGGTGCAGCCAGATACTCCGGCCGCCAAAGCGGGCCTGGAGTCGGGTGACATCATCACCGCGTTCAACGGCAAGCCGGTCAAGCGTTCGGGGGAGTTGCCCCGCCTGGTGGGGAACGCCCCGGTCGGCGAGCCAGCGACCGTGACGGTGCTCCGCGATGGTGAGGAAAAGGAATTTGAGGTGACGCTCGCCGAGCTCGACGAGGCCGCCGTCAGCGGCGACGTGCTGACCCGCTACGGGCTGACCGTTGCACCGTTGGAGAAGGACGATCGCGGCTCTCTGAACGTGCGTTACGGCATTTCGGTCGAAGCGATCGAATCCGACTCGCCCTTCGTTGGCGCGCTCGAGAGCGGTGACGTGATCCTTGAGGTCAACCGCCGCCCGATCCGGAACGAAGGCGATCTCGCCGACGTGCTTGATGCTGCCCCGGAAAATCGTCCGGTCGCGATCCGTCTGTTGCGCAATGGTCAGCCGCTGTTCCTCGCGGTGGACCTCAAGTGACGGGCGTTTCGCGATAAATCGAGGTGGCCGGGGAACTCGGGCCCATTGTCCCGATCTCACCCGGTGGCTCCTCAAGGATGAACCGCTGCCCCGACCCGATGGTCGGGGTTTTTTTGTCGGGCTAGAATAGCGGGCTTTCTTTTGAAGGAGACTCTGCACGATTCGATAGTGTCTGAAACGGGACGTCCAAGGGTCCAGATGCAAGGCGCGGCGTACCGTGAATGGCCGTCGCCATTCGCACAGGCGGCAACGCCGCAGATGTGCCCTTGGCGGCCCGCCCGCGAGCTAGAGGCACCATCGAATCGTGCAGAGTTTTCTTGAAAACCGATTGGACGAGGATATGCGGGTAATCAGTTTCAATGCCAACGGTATTCGTGCCGCGGCGCGCAAGGGCTTCTTCGACTGGTTGGCCACGGCCGACGCCGACGTGGTGTGCATCCAGGAGACCAAGGCCCAGGCCTGGCAGTTGGAGGCGGACCCGACCTTCTGGCCCGAGGGCTACCACTGTCGCTACGTCGACGCCGAGCGCAAGGGCTACAGCGGCGTGGCGATCTACAGCCGCGAGAAACCCAAATCGGTGACCACCGAGATGGGGCTGGCCGAGTTCGATGCCGAGGGTCGTTACTGCGCCTTCGAACTTTCGGACCTGACCGTCGCCTCGCTTTACCTGCCGTCGGGATCGGCCGGGGATCACCGGCAAGCGTCCAAGGAACGATTTCTCGAAGCCTTCCTGCCCATGCTGGACGAGTTCCGCAGGCAGGATCGCTCGCTGATCCTTTGCGGCGACTGGAATATCGCCCACCGCGAGATCGATCTGAAGAACTGGCGCAACAACCGCAAGAGTTCCGGCTTCTTGCCGCACGAGCGTGCGTGGCTCGACCGGGTGTTTGACGACCTTGGTTTCGTCGATGCCCATCGGAGGCTCAAGCCCGACGAGGCCGAGTACACATGGTGGTCCAATCGGGCTAATGCATGGCAAAACAACGTTGGCTGGCGGATCGACTACCAGATCGTCACGCCGGACCTCGAGCCGCGTCTGGCGCAGGTCGAGGTCTACCGGGGCGAGAAATTCTCGGATCACGCGCCACTGATCATCGACTATCGTTGAGCCGCGGGGGCTGACCCAAGCGAAACCCAGACCGCCCGGAACCCTCGGGCCGAGCTGGTGACTGGCTTATACTTCTCCTGACCCTTAGAGGCAACCGTTGCGGAGGTTCCACATGAAACAGCTGATACCCCTCGTGCTCGCCGTGGTCGGCGTGGCCTTTCTTTCCGGTTGCGCGAGCAGCCTCTCCAGTGGTGCCTACTCGCGCGACTCCGCGCGTCAGATGCAGACGGTCTATTACGGCACGGTCCAGAGCGTTCGTACCGTCCAGATCGAAGGCACCAAGACACCGATCGGCACGGGTGCGGGTGCGATCGCCGGCGGCATTCTCGGCAACCAGGTCGGGGGCGGCAGCGGCCGTGCGTTGGCAACGGTCGGCGGCGCCCTCCTGGGCGGCGTGGCTGGCTCGGCTGCTGAAGAGGGCATCACGCGTCAAACGGGCTACGAGATCACGGTCCGGCTCGACAACGGGCGAACGGTGAGCGTCGTCCAGGCAGCCGATGTATCCTTTCAGCCCGGCGAGCGGGTGCGGGTGGTCGAGGGGCGTGACGGCACCAGCCGGGTCACCCGCTGATTCCGGGGCAGCATGCAAACCGACGGAGAGACGATGACGGCGAGGCCGCTTGGACAGTTATTCGTGATTTCGGCGCCCTCCGGGGCGGGCAAGACCAGCCTGATCAAGGCCCTGCGCGATCGCCGGCCAGGGCTTGCGCTGTCGGTCTCCCACACCACCCGATCGCGCCGTGATGGCGAGATCAACGGTGAGCACTATCACTTCGTCGACGTCTCCCAGTTCGAGGCCATGCTGGCGCAGGAGGCCTTCGTCGAACACGCCAAAGTATTCGACAACTACTATGGCACCAGCAAGGCGGCGATCAGCGAGGAGCTCGACCGTGGCCGCGACCTGATCCTCGAGATCGACTGGCAGGGCGCGGCCCAGGTCAAGAAGCTGTTCCCCGAAGCGATCTTCATCTTCATCCTGCCGCCAAGCAGCGCCGAGCTGGAAAAACGCCTGCGCAATCGCGCCTCGGACGACGACGAAGTGATCGCGCGGCGCCTGGCCGAGGCGCGCCGCGAGATGAGCGAGTGTCACTGGTACGACTACCTGGTGATCAACGATGCCTTCGAGCAGGCGCTCGACGCGCTCGACGCACTGTTCACCGCCGCCGGGCTGGAGACCGACCGGCAGCGCGAACGGCACCCCGAACTGATCGCCGATTTGCTGGGCGAGGTCGACTGACCGTAAACTAGTGCCCCAAAACGTCTTTTCTCCCGATCCGTTCGCTTGAAGAGACACCGAATCGAGACGCGGCCCGATCGTCCCCCGGATGATCGGGCCGTCCAACCTGTATACCGAGGCTAAGACACCGATGGCACGCGTAACCGTAGAAGACTGCCTGGACAAGATTCCCAACCGATTCGAGCTGGTACTGACGGCCGCCAAACGCGCCCGCCAGATCGAGCACGGTGCCGAGCCGCTGGTGCCGATGGGCAAGGAAAAGCCGACCGTCATCGCCCTGCGCGAGCTGGGCGAGGGCAAGATCGACCGGGCACGGATCGACGAGATCGAGAATCAGATCACGCTCTCGCGTTCGGAGATCACCGAGCAGGAAATCCGCGCCGAACTGGCCCAGTTCGCCGACGACAGCGCCGAGGGAAGCCGGCCGGCAGCGCCCGCCCCAAGCGACGAGGCCTGACACGGGACGGGTTGAGGCACCCATGGAGAGCGGGCAGACAGGGACGCCGGTCGTCGCCGCGACGGCCGATTCGCACCTGACCGACGTCTTTTTCGCGCCCCTGGCGCAGCATCTCGCCGAGTATCTCGACTCGGCGGATATCGCCCGCATCCGCACGGCGTTCGAGTTCGGCGCCCAGGCCCACGCGGGCCAGACGCGCAAGAGCGGTGAACCCTACATCAGCCACCCGATCGCGGTGGCGCACATCCTCGCCGACCTGCGCATGGACGAGGCCACCGTGGTCGCGGCCATCCTGCATGACGTGATCGAGGACACGGACATTGCCCACGACCAGATCGTGGCCGAGTTCGGCGAGGAGGTCGCGCACCTGGTCGACGGCGTCTCCAAGCTCGCCCAGATCCGCTTCAAGTCCAAGGCCGAGGCGCAGGCGGCCAACTTCCGCAAGATGATGATGGCGATGGTCGAGGACGTGCGCGTCATCCTGATCAAGCTCGCCGACCGCCTGCACAACATGCGCACCCTCGGGGTGATGCGCCCCGACAAGCGTCGCCGCATCGCCCGCGAGACGCTCGATATCTACACGCCGATCGCCAACCGGCTCGGCCTCAACGCCATCCGGCACGAGCTCGAGGATCTCGGGTTTGCCTCGCTCCACCCGGTGCGCCACCGCGTGCTGAGCGAGGCGGTGCGACGGGCGCGCGGCAACCGCAAGGAGATCGTCGCCGGCATC
>JAFGUH010000207.1 GCA_016938615.1 Halothiobacillaceae bacterium
GAGAGGTGTGGGCTGTCGGTTGCGGGAGACGAGCAAACGGCTTTCGTGTCACGGGTCGGTTTGGACCGGCTATGCCGTCACTCGCGCTGGCATTCCGCCAATGCGGCGGCGAGCGTGGGATAGCGTGGCTGCCATCCCAACGCCTGTTGTATGGCAGTGGCATCCACGCGACGCGATTCGCTGAGGAATTCGCGGGCCATGGGGCTGGCCTGCTCGAGGATGCTGGCCAGCGAGGCCTCCGGCGGTTGCGGCAGGCCGAAATGGGCGGCGACCTGGCGGTAGGTGACGTTGACCGGGGTGGGGTGGTTGTCGGACGCGTTGAAGAGGCCGGTGACGGGGCGCCCGGCCTCGATGCGGTCGACCAGCAGGCGCAGGATGTCGGCAAGATCCTCGGCATGGATGCGGTTTGACCAGGGCGCCTCGGGGCCGGCAGGCACGGGGGTGCCCCGGCGCACCTTCTCGACGGGCAGGCGGTCGCAGGCGTAGATGCCGGTCACGCGCAGGCTGCACTGTGGTATCCCGTGGGCCTGTGCGAAAGCGTGGCACTGGGTTTCTGCGTCCAGGCGTCGGTGCCCCCGATCGTGTCCCGGGGCCGGTGGCGTCCTCTCGTCCACCCAGTGGCCGTCCCGGTCCCCGTAGACGCCGGTGGTGCTGATGTAGACGAGGCCCGTCGGCGGATTCGTGGCCTCGCGCAGCCAGTGCCTCAGGCGCGGATCGGTCTGGCCTTCACGGGGCGGCGGCGCCAGGTAGATCCAGATCGCGTCGCTCGGTGCGGCCTCGGCGGGCAGGCGATCCTCGCGGTCCAGGTCGATCGCAAAGGCATCCCATTCACCGTGATGGCCTTCGGGGCGCTCCGCATGATGGCGGCTCACGGCGACGAGGTCGTGGTCGGTCAGTCGATGCGCGAGTCGTTGTGCGACATCGCCGTAGCCGATCAGGACGATCGGCGAGCGGTTGGGATGGGCGTCTGATTGCATGGGGTGCCTGATCGTCGGAGTGGTGGCAAAGGGCTCAAGACTAGCCGTTCGGTGTGGCGGCTGCAGCATGTCCATCGTCCATCACGCGGTTTGTTGTCATCCTACGAGCCAAACGTCACGAAAAAGACCCGCCGTGAAGCGGGTCGTTACGTTTCGGCGTTCGCGCTGGCGGGGGCTACAGCTTGAAGCCGGCCAGCCGTGCCTGTAGTTCCTCGGCCAGGCGGGCGAGTTCGGCCGAGGCCGTCTTGGTCTGGGTCGCGCCCTGGGCCGATTCCTCGCTGATCTGCGAGATGGTCTGGACATTGCGATTGATCTCCTCGGCCACCGCGCTTTGCTGTTCGGCGGCACTGGCGATCTGGAAGTTGAGATCGTTGATGCCGCTCACTCCCTGCGCGATTTCCCCGAGCGCCGATTCGGTCTCCGTCATGGCACGCGTGCTGTGACCGACCTGGTCGTGGGCACGCTGCATGGCGGCCACCGCGGCCGAGGACCGGCTCTGCAGGCGCTCGATCATGGCGTGGATCTCTTCGGTGGAGCCCTGGGTGCGCGAGGCCAGCGCCCGCACCTCCTCGGCGACCACGGCGAAGCCCCGGCCGTGCTCGCCGGCGCGGGCGGCCTCGATGGCGGCATTCAGCGCCAGCAGGTTGGTCTGGTCGGCGATCGCGCCGATCACGTCGAGCACCTTGCCGATTTCCTCGGACTCGGCCTTGAGCGAGTCGATCGTCTCGGAGGACTGGCGGATTTCGTCGGAGAGGATGCCCACCGCGTTGACGGCGTTACCGAGGATGGTCTGGCCGTGCTTGGCCGAGTCATTGGATGACTGTGCGCTCTGCGAGGCGTCCGAGGCGTTGCGGGCGACGTCCTCGACGGTAGCGGTCATCTCGTTCATCGCCGCGGCGACCTGTTCGATCTCCTGCAACTGGCGCGCCACGCCGCGATCGGTCTGCTCGGAGACCGCGGAGGTCTCCTCGGCGGCCGAGGCAAGCTGTTCGGTGGCATCGCCGATGTGGCGCAGCGTGCCGCGCAGCGACTCCCGGGCCGTGTTCATGTTCGCGACGATCTGGGCGATCTCGTCCCGGCTCTCGACTTCGATGTGTTCGCTTAGGTTGCCTTCGGCCAGGTTGTTGGCAAACCGGTCGGCGGCGCGCAGGCCGCGGCTGACGCTGCGGATGATCCAGCCGGCGATCGCCACGATGACCAGCACGTTGAGCGCGGTGATCACGGCCGAGACCCAGACGTCGGTTTGCACGCGTTCGCGGGTGGTGGCGAGCTCGGTTTCCATGTTCGTGCGCAGGATGGATTCGTAGTGGTCGGCGGCCCGCTCGAATTCCGGCAGGACGTCGGAGAGTGTCAGAATCAGCAGGGCCTGGGCGCCGACGTAGTTTTCTTCGCCCAGTTTCTGCAGCAACGGCTTGAACGCGACATTGACCAGCTTTTCCTGCGTGGCGAACAAGGCCTGCTGTGCCTGGTTGGATTCCTCGCGACGGTGCGTGATCGCGGCGATCTTGGCATTGACCGCCTCGAGCTTCGCCAATCCGTCGACGATGATGTCCATGTGTTGCTCGATCTCGTCGGTGTGCATGGCCGCCGTGCGCCCGGCCGGGTCATGTTGCAGGGCGAGTAGCGCTTGCGCGGTCATCTGGTTGATCAGTTGCACCGAGTCGCCGACGTGCTGAATCGGCAGGATGCGCAGGTCGTGATTCTTTTCCGCGAGTTGCCGGCTGTGCAGCTCGGCGTAGATGCCGAAGGCGCTGGTCGCGATGGTCGCGACCCCCGCCAGGATCATGAGGAGGATGAGTTTCGCCTTGATCGTCATGGTAGTCCTGATGCTCCTGCGCGTCGGTCTTGGGCTCACCTCGCCGGGTGGCTCGGTCCCCATACTATCGGTCGCGCCGGGCGAGACTTTAGGGCCGAATCATGACGACAGCGCGGGCTTGCCCGATATCCCGCGCACAAGACACCCCGCGCCGGGCGAGCCGGGCGGGGTGGGCGGAGTAGCGTTGGTGCGCGGGGTCGGTTTTGCCCGCCGCGCTGGTTACCGGGCGCTTTGTTCGATCGCCTGGAGCATCACCTTGGCCGGACGATAACCGGCCATGGCCGCGCCGTTGGGCAGCACGGTGTAGGGCGTGCCGGTCATCCCGAGCTGGTTCGAGAGGGCCATGTTCTTACGGATGATGTCGTCGGCGCAGGCATCCGCGTCGACGGAGCCACCCTTCATGGCGCCTGCCAGGGCGTCCTTGGGATTGTCGGAGCACTGCACCTGCGAGGACTGCTTGAACCCCTTCGATCCGGGGCCCTGGCGCGGGGTCAGGATGTAGGTCACCTCGACGCCGGCCTCGCGCAGGGCGGGTAACTCGGCGTGCAGCTTCTCGCAGAACGGGCAGGTCGGATCGGTGAGGATGGTGATCGCGTGCTTCTTGTCACCCTTGGCCGGGTAGACCAGCTTGCGTTCGGCGGGAACGTCTTCGAGCGCCGCCACGCGCTGGGTGTTCATCTTCTGCTGGGTCAGGTTCTGGCGATTGGCGATGTCGATCAGATCGCCGGCCAGCAGGTACTTGCCGTCGGCGGTGACATAGGCGATCTGGCCGTTGGAGACCAGCTCGTAGAGGCCCTCGGCCGGCGTTTGGCTGATCGAGTCGATGGTCAGCCCCGGCATGTGCTGCTGGAGGCTTTCCTCGATGGTTTCCTTGTCGGCCGCGGCGGCCGTGGCCGAGAAGGCGAGGCCGAGCGCAACGAGCGCGGTAGCGGGGACAAGCTGTCTGGCAGTACGGGAACGAGAGATGAGTCGCATCGGGATGTGAACCTGGCGTTGGTTGTGGGTTGCGCGGATGGTCGGTGGGAACTCGCTTCGAGTCCTTCGGGGGACAGAGGTTCCGGGGAGCCTCGGTACGGATTGATGGTGTCCTTGTGGTGTCTCTAGCTCGCGGGATGGCGTCGCAATCTATATATGCGGCGCTCACGCGACCCGTCGGCAATGGCAGGCCCGATGGTAGGTCATTCGCGCGAAATCATCCACGGGGGTGGTGCTCGGCGTGCAGGGCCTTGAGTCGCGCGGTGGCGACGTGGGTGTAGATCTGCGTGGTCGATAGGTCGGCGTGACCCAGCAGCATCTGCAGTGCCCTCAGGTCCGCGCCGTGATTGAGCAGGTGGGTGGCGAAGGCGTGTCGCAGGGTGTGGGGGGAAGGCAGGCGTGCCAGGCCGGCGGCGCGGGCGTGGTGCTTGATGCGGTACCAGAAGGCCTGGCGCGTGAGGGGGCTCGCCCGGTCGGTGACGAACAGGGCGTGGGCCGGCCGTTCGCCCAGAAGCCGGGGACGCGACGCGTCGAGGTAACGCCGCAGCCACGCGATGGCTTCGTCGCCGATCGGGACCAGCCGTTCCCGGCCGCCCTTGCCGACGATGCGCGCCAGGCCATGAACGAGATGGACCTCGTTCAATGTCAGACCGACCAGTTCGGAGACCCGCAAGCCGGTGGCGTAGAGCGTCTCGAGCATCGCCCGGTCGCGTAGTCCCAGCGGGGTGCGGGTATCCGGTGCCTCGAGCAGGGTTTCCACGTCGGCTTCGCTCATGTCCGAGGGCAGCGCGCGCGGTAGACGCGGGGCAGGCAGGTCCTGCGCCGGATTGGGTTGGACGAGGCCCTCGCGACTGGCCCAGGCGTAGAACCGGCGCAGTGCCGAGCGCATGCGCCCGACCGAACGCGGTGCGGCGCCCTCGGCCAGTCGATCGCCCAGCAGGCGGTTGAGCTGGACGGGGTCGGCCGTTGCCAGCACCTCGCTGTGATCGAGTGTCTGTCCACCCGAAAGGGCGCGCGCGGCAAGCGCCAGGTCGCGCCGATAGGCCGCGCGACTGTTGGTTGCGAGGTTGTCCTCCAGCCACAAGGCCTCGAGGAAGGCCGTGATCAGTTCGTCGTCGTGCATCGAGGTCGTGGCGGATGAATCGGTCTGGGTGGGCGGGCAGGCATGGTCATCATTATCGCGCTCAGGCGAGCGCAGGTCACGCTGGGGCTCGCCCGCACGTTACTGCTCGCGCGTTGTTGAACGGGGCCTGCAAGGGCGTGATTTGTCGACCCGATTGACTGCAATGACAGGTTTTTGGCCAGGTTTCCGGCGAGTTTTCCACCAATCTATCCACAGGTGAGGTGGCCTGGTTGATCGGGCTAACACAGTCGGGGCGGCGCTGCCAAGTGTTATCGGAGCCGAAGGTGGCGGCTGCGGCATTTCCTGGATATACATATGTTTTAAAACGATTTTTACAGCGTTTCCCTTGGGGCGTCATCAAATGGTCAAAAATTGAGCAATTCGTGCAATGGCCTGATACGGCTTCGTCCAAGGGGGTTGTCTGCCTCTTTTCCACCGAGTTTTCCACAGGATCTGTGCATAAGTGCAGGACGGCTCGCCAAACCCTTTCCGACCAATTGTTTAGCGCGGATTCCTTCCCGAAATTTGGCGGTTCTGCGTCTAAGTCTCGCACCTGCCGGACAGGTTCGTATCGCCGCGTTGCGGCGAATTTTGCTAATCTTCCGCGGTGTCATCCGCCCCGACGGGGGCAGGCCAACCGATAACGAACACCGATGGAGTCTGTATGGATAACCTCGAGTCCATTCTGAGCGAGAATCGCGTCTTCTCGCCGTCCCAGGAATTTTCCGACCGGGCGAGAATCGGGTCGCGCGCGGCCTATGACGCCCTGGTTGCGGAGGCCGAGAACGATTTCGAGGGGTTCTGGGCACGCCTCGCGCGGGAGTACGTTAGCTGGGAAACGCCTTTCTCCGAGGTCCTGGACGACTCGAACGCGCCGTTCTTCAAGTGGTTTGCCGATGGGCGGCTCAACGTCTCGGTCAACTGCATCGACCGCCACCTGCCGGCCAAGGCCGACAAGACCGCCATCATCGCCGAGGCAGACGACGGTAGCGTCACCCACATCTCTTATCAGGAACTGCATGATCGTGTGGCTCGCTTCGCCAACGCGCTCAAGGCGCAGGGCATCGAGAAGGGCGATCGCGTCGTCATCTACCTGCCGATGATTCCCGACGCGACCGTGGCCATGCTGGCCTGCGCCCGGATCGGCGCAATCCACTCGGTGGTTTTCGGTGGCTTCTCCGCCGAGGCCCTGCGCGATCGCATCAACGACACCGGGGCCAAGCTCGTGATCACCGCCGACGGGAACATGCGCGGCGGCAAGCAGGTCGTGCTCAAGGGCCAGGTCGACAAGGCGATCGAGCACGGCTGCCCGTCGGTCGAGACCGTCATCATGCTCGAGCACCTCGGTGGGGTCGCCACCGGCTCCTCCAGCGCGAAGGAGCTGACCTGGGCCGAGGCCATCGACGGCCAGCCGGCCGAGTGCGAGCCGGTGATGGTCGAGGCCGAGCACCCGCTGTTCATCCTCTACACCTCCGGTTCGACCGGCAAGCCCAAGGGCATCGTGCATTCCTCGGGCGGGTATCTCGTCAACGCGGCGATGACCTGCGCCTGGGTTTTCGACCTCAACGACGACGACGTCTACTGGTGCACGGCCGACGTCGGCTGGATTACCGGCCACACCTACGTCACCTATGGCCCGCTGGCGCTGGGCGTCACCCAGGTGGTCTTCGAGGGCGTGCCGACCTACCCGGACGGGGGCCGCTTCTGGGACATGGTCGAGCGTCACAAGGTGAGTGTCTTCTACACCGCGCCCACCGCCATCCGCGCGCTGATGAAGCTTGGCGACGAGGTGCCGAACAAGTACGATCTGTCGAGCCTGCGCCTGCTTGGGACGGTGGGCGAGCCGATCAACCCCGAGGCCTGGGTCTGGTACCACCAAGTCATCGGCGGCGGTCGTTGCCCGATCACCGATACCTGGTGGCAGACCGAGACTGGTGTTCACATGATCGCCCCCCTGCCGGGCGCGATCGATCTGGTGCCCGGTTCCTGCACCCTGCCGCTGCCCGGGGTGATGGCCGACGTGGTCGACGACCACGGCCAGCCGGTGGACGTCGAGCACGGCGGCAATCTGGTGATCAAGAAACCGTGGCCGTCGATGCTCCGCACCATCTGGGGTGACGAGGAACGCTTCAAGCGCACCTATTTCCCGGACAACCTGCCCGGCTACTACCTGGCGGGCGACTCGGCGCGCCGCGACGAGAAGGGCTACTTCTGGATCATGGGCCGCATCGACGACGTCATCAACGTCTCCGGTCACCGTCTTGGCACCATGGAGGTCGAATCGGCGCTGGTCGCGCACCCGGAGGTAGCCGAGGCTGCCGTGGTCGGGCGTCCGCATGACGTCAAGGGCGAGTCGATCGTGGCCTTCGTCGTGGTCAAGGGCGATCGCCCGCAGGGCGAGGCGGCCGAAGCCATGGTCAAGACCCTGCGCGACTGGGTGACCGAGCAGATCGGTCCGATCGCCAAGCCGGATGACATCCGCTTCGGTGACAACCTGCCCAAGACCCGCTCGGGCAAGATCATGCGTCGGTTGTTGCGGGGCATTGCCAAGGGCGAGCCACCCGAAGGCGACACCTCTACGCTGGAAAACCCCGCAATCCTGGATCAGTTGATGGGCAAGGACTGAACCGTCGCCCATTGCCGAACGCGAGACCCCGCGGCCGCTCCGGCTGGCGGGGTTTTTTGTGTCGGGGAGCATGATGCTGACAGCGGGAAGCTCGAAGAAGTCAGAAGTCAGGGCGCAGAAAGTCAGAGGTCGGCCGTAGGGTGGGCGTAATGCAAGGAAGCCCAACGCTTACGAGTGATCGGAGCCCGGGGGTTGGAGATCGGAATGTCCGGCTTTTTCGTTCAAGCTGCTCGCTTGTCACCATCGTCAGCGGGGACAGCGGCTGGTGCCGCCTTCGCGGGCGAGGCCCGCTCGCACAGGGAGCGAGTGGACCGGATCACGAGTGGACCGGATCATTCGTGCGAGCTTGCTGTGCCAAGCGAAACGCGCCGTGAGTCGCGTGTTCGCGACTCACGGCCGGCGCGGCAATCCGTCAGCAGGTGGGATGCACAGGCAGGGCGTGCAGGGCATCGGATGGCAAGCTACCATTCGCCTGACTTCTGACTTCCTTCAGCTTTCTCCGAGGCATCGCATGACAGGGAACGACCGTCATTCCGTTCGTCGCGTTCGGGTCTGGGACCTGCCCGTCCGGGCGTTCCACTGGGCGCTGGTGGTGTTGATCCTCGGGTCGTGGCTGACCGCCGAGGTGCTCGACGATGCCCTTGCCTGGCACATGTACATCGGGGTCACCATCGGCGGGCTGGTGCTGTTTCGCCTGATGTGGGGAATCTGGGGGAGCGATACCGCCCGTTTCGCGCAGTTCGTTCGTGGGCCGGGCGCGATCCTCGATTACCTGCGTGGGCGACGTGCTCTCGACGGGTTGCGTCTTGGGCACAACCCCCTCGGCGCCTTGTCGGTGGTCGCCTTGCTGGCTCTGTTATGCGTGCAGGTAGGCACCGGGCTGTTCGCCGAGGACGACGCCTTCAGCGAGGGGCCGTTCAACGAACTGGTCAGCTCGGGTACCGCCGAGTGGCTGACCAGCGTGCACAAGCTCAATTTCAATCTTCTGCTGGGGTTCATCGCCCTGCACATTGGGGCCGTGTTCTACCACGTCCTGATCAAGCACCAGGACTTGTTGCGGGCGATGATCACCGGGTGGATGCGTATCCCGGCCAATGCGCGGCTTCACCGCGACGCGTCGCGGTTACGATTTGGCGGTTGGGTCGCCTTTATCGTTGCCGCGGCGATTGCCGGGGCGGTGGCCTGGTGGGTGGCTGGACGGATCGTGACGCTCTGATCCCGCCGACACCGGTGCCGCGTTGGGGGGATAGAGACTCTCTGCGCGAATGCCTCGCCGTCAGCTACGCCGCAGGCTAGCGGCGAGCAAGGCGATTGCCGCTATCAGTTCGCCCCAGCCAAGCCAGGACACTGCTGCCACCCCGGCGCGGTCGATCGCGCCGGCCTGCGTGGTAAGGAACACCACCAGCACCAGGGCGCCCACCAGGGTCAGCCGTCCACGGTGTCGCTCGCGATGGCTCTCCAGGCGCATCGCCCGCAACTCCAGTCGCTGGTGGTAGAGCAGGTCGCCGTGCCGGTGGACCTGGCTCATGGCCTGGATGGTCAGCCTCGGCAGCTCCGAGAGGTGTTGGTTGAGGTAGGGCAGTTCGTCCCGGAATCGTTCGAGAAAAGCCTTCGGGCCGATGCGCTCGCGCATCCAGCGCTCGATGAACGGCTTGGCCGTCTCCCAGAGGTCGAGGTCCGGGTAGAGCTCCCGGCCCAGCCCCTCGATCGCGAGCAGGGTCTTTTGCAGCAGCACCAGCTGCGGCTGGACCTCCATGTTGAATTGGCGGGCCACCTGGAACAGGCGCAGGAGGAAGTGGCCGAAGGAGATTTCGCGCAGCGGCTTCTGGAAGATCGGCTCGCAGACCGTGCGGATGGCCGCCTCGAACTCCTCGACGCGCGTGGTGCGTGGCACCCAGCCGGATTCGACGTGCAGCTCGGCCACGCGGCGGTAGTCGCGGTTGAAGAAGGCGTGGAAGTTCTCGGCCAGATAGCGTTGGTCCTCGGGCATCAGTGAGCCGACGATGCCGAAATCCACCGCCATGTAGCGCGGCTGCTCGGGGTCGGTCGCATCGACGAAGATGTTGCCCGGGTGCATGTCGGCGTGGAAGAAGTTGTGCTTGAACACCTGGGTGAAGAACACCTCCACGCCCCGTTCGGCCAGCCGCTTCATGTTGACGTTCGCCGCGCGCAGCAGGTCCGTGCGCGCGATCGGGATGCCGTGGATGCGCTCCTGGACCAGCACGTCGGTACGGCACCAGTCCCAGTAGACGGCCGGGACGTAAAGCATCTTTGATCCCTCGAACTGACGCTTCAATTCGGCGGCGTTGGCCGCCTCGCGCTGCAGGTCGAGCTCGTTCATCAGGGTCTTGTCGAACTCGCTGACTACCTCGACCGGGTGCAGGCGCGGGCCTTCCGACCAGTACCGCTCGGCCAGCCGCGCCACGGTGTAGAGGATCTCGAGATCACTGCGGATGCGCCGCTGGATGCCCGGGCGGGTGATCTTGACGATCACCTCCTGGCCATCGTCGAGCGTGGCCGCGTGTACCTGGGCGATCGACGCCGAGGCCAGCGGTTCGGCCTCGAAGCGAGCGAAGTGTTCGGTGACCGAGGCCCCGAGCGCGGTCTCGATGCGCCGGCGGGCCAGCTCGGCGGGGAAGGGGCGCACGCGGTCCTGCAAGGCGGACAATGCCTCGGAAAGATCCGGGGGCAGCAGGTCTCGCCGGGTGGAGAGCATCTGGCCGAACTTGACGAAGATCGGCCCGAGGTCCTCGAGGGCCGCGACCAGCCGCTCGCCGCGCGTGCGTTTCCGATTGTCGGAGAGCCAGTACCAGGGCGAGGCGAACTTGAGAAAACGGATCGGGCGGAAGATCCTGAGTGCCAGCACGATCTCGTCGAGACCGTGGCGCAGCAGCACGAACTGGATGACGATCAGGCGCCAGAGCAGTCTCGGTCGCATCATGTGTCAGCCCCTTGCTCCGGGTTCGGGCTCCGATCCTCGAGCTGCATCAGGCGACGTTCGAGCCGCTCGACGGCCGAGCGGGTGGTGTCGACGGCATCGAGGAACGCCGGCAGGTCGAACTCGTCGGCCACGAGCGCCGCGTCGTGGACGAGATAGTCATGCTGCTCGATCCGGCGTGTCTCGCGCCACTCGCTCGCCCGCGCCCGCGCCCGCCGGGCCGCCTGCTCGGCCAAGCCGGCCGCCGAGACGCCGATGCGCGCGGCCAGCCAGTCGGCCCAGTCGATGTCCAGCCCGCGCAGGGTGCGCAGAAAGCGGGTCGCCTCGTCCTCGTCGCCCTCGATCACCAGATCGCCGGCGAACAACGCATCGCTGTCGTGGCCGCGCTGCAGGGCCGTGAGCAGGGCCGGACCGCTGCTGTGGATCACGGCATCGGGTGTCAGGTCGTCGGCTGCCCGCCACATCAGCCCGTCGGTGGTCGGCGTGACGGTCAGGCGTGCAGTGGGATGCTCGATCTGCACGGAGAACACGCGCCCGGCCTGGCGCGCGAGACGTGCCCGCGCGACGGGGTCGAGCCGGATCAGGCGGTTGATGGCAGATTCGGCGGTGAATCGCAGGGCGGAGAGCAGCATGAAGGGGAGCGGTCGCGTGGGCCGGATGAATTCTACAGCCAGTCGGTCAGGGCGATGCCCAGGCCGACTCGGCTTACGGATCGATTGTAGTCGATCAGGCTCTCGCCATAGCCATTGAAGTACTGGACGTAGCCCTTGACCCGCTTGGTCAGCGGGAAGCTGTAGTCGACCTGGATCGCGCCGCGGTTGTCGTCGAAATCAAGGTTGTTTCGCCAGGTCGCGGAGATCGTCTGGTCGTTCCACTTGTAGGCCAGCAACAGGTCACCGTGGCCCATGTAGTCGGTGATGTTGGGATTGTTGTCGTACTTGTCGGCATCCGGCAGGCGATACCAGGCGCGCAACTGGCCGGCGAACTGACCGCGACCGAAGGCGATGCCGGTGGCCAGCCGATTCCAGCTGCGCGAACGCTCCCCGCCCTGGCCGTTGGACGTGTGGATGAGCGACAGGCGCGCCCGGCGGAACGTCAGGCCGGCGAGCTGGAAATCGGTGTCGACGGTCAGGCCCACCTCGGGCTCGTAATTGGTCTCGCGGAACGGCGACGAGGCGTCTTCCTCGGCGCCGAGCGCGGAGGTGTTGTAGGTCTGCCAGAGAGAGAGCTGCGTGTAGCCGAAGTAAAAGGACGTGTTGTCGCCCAGCGGGTCTTCCCACCAGTCGAACTGGAACGACAACTGAAACTTGGTTTCGGCGTGTTGCGGGTCGAAATCGTACACCGACCGAGACAGGTCGGTCGGCGTGAATGTCGCGGGCAGGATGTAGTTCGGCTTGTAGCCGCGCATCACGAACGGGTTGCGCTCGCCCGTCGCCTCCGAGCGCAGCCGCTGCTCAAGCGCGACCGGTTCCGCCGAGGAGGGCGATGTCTTGCCTTCCGTCGCCTCGGCCGCTGCCGCCTTCGTGTCGCCTCCAGCCTCGATCGCCTCCGGTCCCTGCGAGGCGATCATGTCGAAACAGGCCAGCCGCTCGGCGTCATCGTCGAGCAACGTGCACTCGGACCAGTCCGTTGGCGCCGCCTGGAGGGCGCCGGACAAGGCGATGAACAGCAGGCCGGCCGGCGGGGCGAGACGTTGCGGGGTGATCCGAGAGCGATGTCGAGGCATGAATAGGGAATTCGTTGATGAGTGGCGCGGGCTGAACCATGATAGACGCATGTCACGGTAACGCCGAGCCCGGGTGAGCTACGGTTGCCAGGTCGCCCGGGCGTCGGGTGACCCCAGGCGTCGGGTGGCCCGGACGCCGGGTAGCTTGGAAGACCCGGCGACCCCACGCGGAGTTCCCCAAGCGGAGGAGGAGGGGGCATGGCCAAGGCAAAACGGCACGCACGCCGTCTGAATGTGGGGTTCGCGGGCGCGCCCGCCGGCGAGGTCGCCGCGACCCTGATCAAGGCCCAGCAGCGCGTGTTTCGCGATGCCTGGTCGCATTATCTCGCCGCGCACCGTACCGACCCGGAAGCGCTGCACGATCTGCGGGTGGAATCGCGCCGGCTGCGTGCCTGGCTTCGTCTGGCGCGCGACGTGGTCAAGACCCGCAAGCGCGCACGACGTCGACTCAAGCGCCTCGGCCGCTCGACCGGCCCAATGCGAGACCGGGAGGTAATGCTCGACTTGCTGCGTCAGGTCGAGCAGACCCCGGATTGTGTCGACGTCGCCGGGCGCCTCGTCCGGCTGGCCGATGAGTACGAGACCGCAGTGGATGAGGCACCCGATTTCGACGTCAAGCCGGGGCTCAAGCCGCGAGCGCGCGCCGAGACCCCGCCGTTTCACGAGTGGTTCGATGAACAGCTGTCCTTGAGGCTCGATTTCATCCATCGCGATTTCGCCCGAGGGCAGGCCGGATTCCACCCCGCTCGCATTCAGGTCAAGCATTTGCGCTACCTGGTCGAGCCCTTCCACGAACCGTTCCCCGAAGTCGGCGGCCTGCTCGAGGACCTGAAGGCGATACAGGACCGGTTGGGCCGCCTTCACGACCTGGTCGTCTTTCGCGAGCGCCTGTCCACCTATGCCGGTTGGCTGGTGGCCGACTCCCTGGATGAACCCCTGCGCCGAACCGGTCGGCAGGCGCAAGCCGTCACTCGCGCATTCGCCGGCGTACGCGATCAGACCCAATGCCTCGTGGGTTGGCAACACGAAGCCTTCGAGACGCAGTGGAAGGCATGGGAATCCGAGCGTGCATCGATCGAGCGCCGCGTACACGACGCCTGCGAGCGCCTGGCCTCCTCTCTGGCATCGTCCGCCGTCCAGAGCGATTGACAAGCCAAACCAAAAGAACAAGAATGCCCGGCTCCGTGCCGGAGTAGCTCAGTTGGTAGAGCAGGGCATTCGTAATGCCAAGGTCGGGGGTTCGACTCCTCTCTCCGGCACCA
>JAFGUH010000208.1 GCA_016938615.1 Halothiobacillaceae bacterium
GCTCGAGACCACCACCACCTCGGTCGCCGAGACGATGTTCGCCAGTTGCGGGTTCATCTCGTGGCTGACGGTCTCGAACACGATCGGATAGATCGGCGCCCAGGAGTTCTGCATCTCCTCGGTCGCCTGTTCGAGCACCCGCTTGATCACGCGCAGCTCGGTGGGCGTGAAGTCACGCCCCTCGATCTTCGCGTGCATGCCAAAGCCACCGAAGAAGTTGTCGACCAGCGAGAACACCAGCCGCGACTCCATCATGAACATGCCCAGCCCCTTGAGCGGACGCACATGCATCAACGTCATCGAGGTGGGCACGAACAGGGTATGGATGTAGTCCGAGAACTTGCTCATCTCCACGCCCTCGATCGATATTTCGACCGAGCGGCGCAGCATGGAGACCAACCGGATACGCAAGCTGCGGGCGAAACGCTCGTTGAGCATTTCGAGCGTGGGCAGGCGACCGCGGACGATCCGCTCCTGGGTGGTGAGGTCGTAGGAAACGGCCTTGTCCGGATCGCCGACGCCCTGTTCGGTCTCGACGTCGCCCTCGTCGACGCCGTTCAACAGCGCGTCGATCTCGTCCTGGGAAAGTATGTCCGCTTCAGCCATGTCGCCCTCGCACCGCCACTGCCGGCAGGAAACCGGTCCGCGCCCCGGTCACTGCATCAGCAGCCGAGTGAAATAGATGTTCTCGACCGGCCGTTCGAGGTCGGTCCCGTCCTCGAGGATCCGGTTGATGTCCTCGGTCAGCGTCTGCTGCAACGCCTCCTTGCCATCGCGCGTGCGCAGTTCGGCGGCATCCACCTCGCTTAGCGACAGCATCACGTCGTTGATGATCCGCGAACGCAGCGCCTGCACCCGTTTATCGACCGCCGGATCGCGAGTCACGATGTCCAGTTGAACCTGGAGGACTTTGGCGTCGTTGGGTTTGCTGAGATTGACGGTGATCGGCTCGCCGAGCGGGATGGTGATCGGGGGGCCTTTGGGGGCTTGTTCGGCGACCTCGGCCACGGCCTCCGTGGGCTCGGCCGTCGCCGACGGTTCGTCCCCGCCGAACAGGAAAAGCGCGGCCACGACCGCACCGACGGCGAGAATCACCACGATCAATACCGCCAACAGGATCACGACCAGCTTATTGCCGCCCGCCCGGGTCGCCCGGGTCGCCTGAGTCGCCTGAGTCGCCTCGGTCGTCTCGTCCGCTTCCGCCATTACCGACACCTCGTCATTGAATTCAGTCCAGATTGATCACCCCTAGGCCTAGGCTCCCCGGGGCACAAAGGGGGGAGATTCTCACGCGTTTGCTGCGGATTTACCACCACGCGCCCCTGCCCGTCATCCCAGTCGGTCCAGCCGCGGACGCCCCAGGCCATTCGGGCGACCCGAGCGACCCACGACGTTCCCGTAGAGGGCCTGGTCGGCGCGCCGGAACCAGGCGTCGCGGGTCTCGCCGCGTCGCCACTGAGCCAAGCCGACATTCGCCTGCAGGCCGATCCGTTCGCCGAACGCCTCGTGCATCGGATGCGCGCGCAACCAGTCGATCAGGCGCGCCGCGAGCCGGCGCGCCCCGTGATACGGGGTCTCCGGGAGGATCATCACGAACTCGTCGCCACCCAGGCGGTAGGCACTATCGGTCTCGCGCAGACAGCGACCGAGTCCCTCGGCCACGCGAGCGAGCGCCCGGTCGCCGACATCGTGACCGTAGGTATCGTTGATCGTCTTGAAGCGGGCCATGTCCAGGATCAGCAGGCTTGCCTGCCCGTCGTAGCGAGCAAGGCGGGCATGCAGTTCGTGCAGGGCCACATCGAAGGCGCGCCGGTTTCTCAGGCCGGTCAGCGCATCGTGCTCCGCGGCGACCAGGGCGTGCTCGAGCCGGCGGAGGGTGCGCAACGGATGCACCACGGTCGCCAGCATTTCGCTCATGGTGTCGCTTCGAGAATCGTCCGAAAAATCAACCAGGACGGCCGCCTCGCCCTCGTCCACGGGAAGCCGGGCATGCACCACCAGCTCTCCGAAGGACTGGCCGTCGAGCGACAAGGGCAACACGGTGGCGTGGTCGGACGGGCCAGCGGTCCCCACCGCATAGCGCTCGTCACCGACCTGCCAGCAAATTGACGTGGCTGTCAGAAATTCACCCAGCCGAACGCGGATCGCGTCCAGTACGGCCCCGACACTTGCGCAATGGAGAAGACCATGCAGGAACGCTGCCTCACCGATCGGCTCTCTCCGATCCGCGATGCACTGGCCGTGCGGGGCTTGGTGGCAGGGGTCGGCGTCGCGAAACGCGTCGTCTGTGGTGAGGTAGCACGTCATCCTGCGGCCCTCTGGGTCGGAATCGATGTGACGGGGATTCGTGGCCGTCACGGCGTCTACCCAGTGCGCTTGCAGAATACATGCCAATCAGGACGTCCGGCCGCCCTCCCGGCGCGCGAGCACCTCGGCGTACACGGCATTGCGCGATCGTGACGTGGTGCGGGAGACCACCCGGGCGATGGTCTTCGGCGCCACGCCCTCGTCGATCAGCAATCCGATCAGGGCCTCGGCCTCGGGCCCGTCGGTCGGGGAGGCGGTCGCATCCGGCCCCACCAACAGCACGAATTCGCCCCGCGCCGGAATCGCTCCGGTCGCCAATCGCTCGACCAGCTGCGCCAGCGACCCCGAGCTGATCTGCTCGAAACGCTTGGTCAGCTCGCGTGCCAACACCGCCGGCCGGTCGGCACCGAGTCGCTCGGCACAGACGCCGACGCTCCGGGCAATCCGGTGAGGCGCCTCGTAGAAGGCCAGGGTCGCCTCGACCCGCGCGAGCGTGTCCAGGCGGTCGCGGCGGGCCTTGTCCTGGGCAGGCAGAAACCCCTCGAACCAGAACGGTCGCGCCGGCAAGCCCGAGGCCGACAGGGCCGCGATGACGGCCGAGGGCCCCGGCACCGGCACCACCGGCATCCCCGCCGCGACCAGCACCCGCACCAGCACCTCGCCGGGATCGCTGATCGCCGGGGTCCCGGCGTCACTGATCAGCGCGACCGACTCGCCCGCCGCCAGCCGGCGGCACAGGGCCTCGCTGGCGCCCCGTTCGTTGTGCTCGTGCAGCGCAACCAGTTCCTTGCGCACGCCCAGGTGGGTCAGCAGCACCCGGGCGTGGCGGGTGTCCTCGCAAGCGATGACATCGACGCCATGAAGCACCGCAGCCGCCCGCTCACCGATATCGGCCAGGTTGCCGATCGGGGTGGCGACCACATAGCAATGCCCCGCTCTCACCCAGCGACTGCCGGATTCCGCTGCTGCTGGCGCATTCGGACTGGACATATTGGTTATACTCACTCACGGTTTTTTGTGTTCAGCCCTTCTCAAACGAATGCCATACCACTGACGTAACGAATGCCACGCCACTGAAGGCTTGACGGGCCATTCTTGGTCACCGCGCGAGCCGGGCGCATGACGCACCACGGCACGCATGGCGGATGCCCTCGACGAGCCACCTGGCCCCAGGCGGGGCTGCCATTTTCTCACGTTACCGGAGACGGATCGCATGCCGACCAGCCCACGCCCGATCACTCGCCGGCGCCCTCAGGGCTCCCCGGGCTCTTATCGCCTCACCGCTCGCGTGATGCCAGGGGTCATGCCGGCGATAGTCGCTGCCGCCCTGTTGGCGCTTGGCGGCTGCGCCCAGGTGCCGCAATCCGGGGATCGCGCCCCGGCCAGCCCGGCCCAGGCCGATTTGTCGCAGGCCATCGAGGCCTCGGACCCGGTCGCCATCGCCCGGGCCCGCATGGCACTCTCGCAGGACCTCACTGGCACGAAGCGCGCCGAGCAACAGCTGTTGGCGCTAGAAGCGGCGATCGACGGCCACGACTTCCCGCTGGCACGCGAACTGTATCAGCAGGCGGACACCCAGTCGCTTTGGGAACGTATCGATCCGCACCGCGCGGCGATCGCCCGGGGTCTCGGCCAGTGGGCCCAGGGCGACCGCGCCGGCGCGATGCGCACCATCCACCGCATCCCGCTGCCGCTGGAGGCCAGCACCGAGGGCCGACGGTTGTTCCTGCTCGGCGCCATGGAGGCCGAGGCCGGCCACCCGTTGCGGGCCGCACGGTACTACCATGCCGTCGACGACCTCCTGCCTCCCGGCCAACGCGACGCCAACCACGCCCGGCTCTGGAACCTGCTGATCGAGGTTCCCGCCGAGGATCTCCAACAAGCAGCGTCCTCGACCTCGGAGCCGTCCTTCGCCGCCTGGCTCGACCTGGCGGTTACCTATCGACAAAACCCCGACGCGCTCGACGAATGGATCGCGGGCCACCCGGACCACCCGGCGGTCGAAAGCGGTTTTGTTGACATGCTCGGCGCGGGCGGCGCGATGCAATCGCTGCGCGCCCCGAGCCGCCAGGGGCCGGTAGCCGTGCTGCTGCCCCAGTCGGAGAAATACGCCGGCATCAGCCGGGAAATCCGACAGGGGATCGAGTACGCCGCGAACAACGGTGCGCTGGGCGGACGCGAGCTTCGCTTCATCGATTCGGGCGTCGACCAGATGAGTGTCCGCGTCGCCCTCGAGGAAGCGCGTCGCGCCGGGGCGGCCATCGTCATCGGCCCGTTGCTCAAAGAGCAGTTGTCGGCACTCGGCACGCTCGGACCGAACGGTCCGGTGGCCATCGCGCTGAACACCCCGGCAAGAGGCGAGTCCTTGCCGATGGGCGTGATCGGTTTTTCGCTTTCACCGGAGCAGGACGCCCGTGCCGTCGCCCGCCGCATGTGGGAGGACGGCCATCGACAGGCCGCGATCTTCTCGGCAAGCGAATCCCTCGGGGAGCGCACCCGGCAGGCCTTCGCCGACGAATTCGCCCTGATGGGCGGCGAGGTGGTCGATCGCGCCGGTTTCGCCCCCAAGCAGACCGACTTCACGAAGGAACTCCGCGGCCTGCTGCGCGTGCGGGACAAGAGCAAGAACGGCCCGTTCCAGCCGGTGATCCGCGACGATCTCGACGCGATCTTCCTGGCCGCGAGCGGCGACCAGCTTGCCTTGATCGTTCCGCAGCTCGACTACTTCGGTGCCGAGAAACTGCCTCGCTACGGTCTTGGCATGGCCTATTCGGGCAACCCCGACCGCCGCGCCGACGACGACAAGGACCGCGTGATCATTCCGGTCGAGCCCATGCTGCTCGCCGGTCCGGCCGGTCCGGAACATCCGCTGCGCCCGGCCTACGAGCGGGCCCAACTGGCCGGTCCATTGCCGCGTCTCTTCGCCTTCGGCGCCGATGCCGCCCAGGTGGCGGGTCGTATCGAGACACTGCTGGATGGCGGCACCGTCCAGGGGCTGACCGGCACGCTCTCGCTGACAGCGACCGGACTGGTCGAACGCCAGCCGCGTTGGGGGCGATTCCGTGACGGCCGACTCGTTCCACTGAGCCAGGGAGGCAGTGCCGGGGCGCTCGACCCAGGCGGCACCGGGACGAACGACAGCCCGGCCACCGAGTCGCCGGCGCTGACGTTCTAGACTCGGGCAACGGAGGCATGGACGCACGCCCCCCCTGGTGGCCCTTCCGCCCGCGACGGAACGAATCCGGAGGCGAGCCCCTCGATCGTCATGAACGGGGGCGCCGAGCCGAGGCACTGGCCCTCACGCATCTCGAGCGCGCCGGCCTGCGGCGCCTGGCGACCAATGCCCGAGCCGGGCGCGGCGAGATCGACCTGATTGTCCGGGACGGCGACACGCTGGTGTTCGTCGAGGTGCGGGCCCGGACGGGCGGCGCGCTGGTCTCGGCCATGGAAAGCCTGTCGGCCCGCAAATGCGCCAAGGTGCGCGAGACGGCCGAGCGGCTTATCGCGCAACGACCGGAGTGGCAGGCGCTCTACTGTCGCTTCGACGTGGTCGCGGTTACGCTCGTGGTCGACCGGGCACCCGAGATAGAGTGGCTACCCAATGCCTTTTAGGGAAACACCCCCCAAATGAGCGACATTCTCGACGGACTCAGACGCCGCCTCGAACAGGACCTCGCCGAGATCGGCGAACTGGTCGACGCCACCGCCCCTCAGACCCTCGAGGCCGCTGGGGTGATACTCAGCACCGTGCTCAATGGCCAGCGCGTCCTCTGTTGTGGCGCGCGCGAGCGCAACGATCTCGCTCACTATTTCGCCCGGCTGATGACCGGTCAGCTCGAGCACCCGCGCCCAGGGTTGCCGGTGATGGCCTTGTCCGAATATCCGGGAGGCAAGGAGCCGTTCGTCCGCTCGATCCGGGCCCTGGGCGCCCAGCAGGATGTGCTGTTCGCGGTGAGCTGCAACGCCGTCGACGGGGTGCTTCCCGCCGTGCGGGCGGCACACGAACGCGACATGCAGGTCGTGCTCCTGTCCGCCGGGTCCGAGGACGTGATCGCCCCGCATCTGGAAAGCCAGGACCGCCTGATCTGCATCGCGACCGAGCGCCGCGGCATCGCCTACGAGGCGCAATTGCGCAGCCTGCACATCCTGGTCGATCTGATCGACCGCCAGTTGCTCGGCCTGACGGACTGAGCACGATGGCCGACCTGAGCCCCTTCATCGATCGACTGGGCGCGGCGCTGCCGGCGGACCGGATCATGACCGACGCCGGCTCGACCTGGGCCTACGGCATGGACAACAGCCGCGTCCACCACGCCGCCGATGTCGTGGTCTTCCCGGAAAGCCACGATGAGGTGGTAGAAATCATGCGCCTGGCGGCCGAGTACCGCATCCCCGTGACCACCCGCGGTCGAGGAACGGGCACGGCCGGTGGCTCGGTGCCGATCGAGGGCGGCGTGGTCCTGGTCACCGACCGCATGACTCGCGTGCTCGATTTCCGCCCCGAGGATCGACTGATCGTGGTCGAAGCCGGCCTGATCAACGCCGAATTGCAGCGTATCGTTGCCGAGAAGGGGTTTTTCTGGCCACCGGACCCGACCAGCAACGCCCTGTGCACCATCGGTGGCAATCTCGGCTGCAACGCCGCCGGCCCCCACGCGGTCAAGTACGGCACGACGCGCGAGAACGTCCTCGGCCTGCTCGCCGTCGATGGTCGGGGACACACGATCAAGGCCGGCTCGCAGACGACCAAGGGCGTGGTCGGCCATGATCTGACCCGGCTGATGATCGGTTCGGAGGGCACCCTCGGCGTGATCACCGAAGCGACCCTCAAACTCACACCCCTGCCCGAGACCCGCCGCCTGTTGCGCGCCTTCTACCCGGACATGCACGCGGCCTCCGAGGCGGTCTCGCGGGTGATGGCCCAGCCGGTCACCCCGGCGGCGATCGAGTTCATCGACGGCAACGCGCTGACGCTGCTGCGCCGCAATTCCGAGGCCGCCATCCCCGATGCGGCCGGTGCGATGCTGATGATCGAGATCGACGGTGACGAGCGCGGCATCGACGGGCTGGTCGAGCGGGTGGTGGCCGCAGCCAAGGGCGACGAAGGCGACGGGGCCGATATCGCGGTCGCCGAGACGACCGAGGAACAGCAGGCGCTCTGGGCGGCGCGCAAGGCCCTCTCGCCGACGCTGCGTCAGGTCGCCCCGAAGAAGATCAACGAGGACGTGGTAGTGCCGGTCTCGCGCATCCCGCGCCTGATCGAGACGCTCGATGCCATTGCCGCGCGCCACGCGATCACCATTGTCAGCTTCGGCCATGCCGGCAACGGCAACATCCACGTCAACCTGCTGGTCGACCCCGACGACCCGGCGCAGATGGCGGGCGCTGAACAGGCGCTCGACGAGGTGTTTTCGGCGGTGCTGGCATTGGACGGAACGCTATCCGGCGAGCACGGCATCGGCTATGTCAAGCGCGGCTTTATCGCACGCGAAATCCCGCCCGATTCGCTCGCACTGATGCACGGTATCAAGGCCGTGTTCGACCCGCTCGGCATCCTCAACCCGCACAAGAAGCTACCGGACCCGCCGTTGACAGATTCGCCGGGCTGAGTCTGTGGCAGACTGTGTCGTCGAGTCGACGCGTCCGGTCGACGCACAGTGACTTAGCCAGACCCATTCCAGGAGGAGCGCCCCAGGTGGACCACAGCGTGACCTTTCTCGCCAGCGCGACCATCACCGGCTTTGTACTGGCCACCATCCTGTTGCTGGTGGATCAATGGCAGCGCCTGGAGCGATGCTCGTTCCGCCTGCCCGGGTTGTTGATCGCGGTCGCGGGCCTGATTGGCCAGGGCGCGCTGCTCTACCAACTCGGCGTGCGCACCTCCCCCCCGGCGCTGAACCTCACCGTGCTCAACGCCCTGGCGACGGTTTTCTGGCTGGCCAGCGCGATCACGGTGGTCAGCGCCTTTAGAGAGCGGCTCGAGGGCATCGCGGTCGTCCTGCTGCCGATCACCGCGTTGACCGTGTTCCTCACCGTCTTCGTCCCCGAGTCGAACGTCCCGATCCGCACCGGCCAGTTGGCGCTCGACGCCCACATCCTCATCTCGTTGTCCGCCTACGCCCTGCTCACGCTCGCGGCCTTGCAGGGCACGATGCTCCTGATCCAGCACCAGGCGCTGCACGGACACAGTCCCGCCGGTTGGATCCGTCGGCTACCGCCGATGGAGTCGGTGGAACAGCTGATGTTCCGTTTTATCGTGATCGGCTTTCTGCTGCTCACCCTGGCACTGGTCAGCGGCTTTCTGTTCCTGGAAAACATCTTCGCCCAGCACCTGGTCCACAAGACCGTGCTCTCGGTGATCGCCTGGCTGGTGTTCGCCGTGCTGCTGGTCGGTCGGCACGTCGCGGGCTGGCGCGGTCGAACCGCCGTGCAATGGACGCTGGCGGGATTCGTCATCATGGGCCTGGCCTATTTCGGCACCAAGATCGTGCTCGAGTGGATCCTCGACCTGGGCTGACCGTCGGCCTCCTGCCATTCGTCCCCGGCTCGTAATGAGCAGGGCTTCGCCGTACACTCCCCGCTGGTCCAATCGCAAGCAACGCCCTCTTGAACGACATCCCGCTCGGTTTCCTGTTCACGGCCCTGGCCGTCCTTATCGTGCTGTCCGCGTTCTTCTCCAGCTCGGAGACGGCCCTGATGGCACTCAACCGCTACCGGTTGCGCCACCTGGAAAAACAGGGCCACCGAGGAGCGGTGCTGGCCTCGCGCCTGCTCGATGAGCCCGACCGGCTGATCGGACTGATCCTCCTGGGCAACAACTTCGTCAACATCCTCGCATCGTCGATCGCGACGGTGATCGGCCTGCGCCTGTTCGGCGACTCGGGCATCGCGATCGCCACGGGGGCGATGACCCTGCTCTTGCTGATCTTCGGCGAGGTCGCGCCCAAGACTGCCGCCGCGGTCTACCCCGAACGCTTCGCCTTCCCGGCATCATTCGTCTACAGCGTGTTGATACGCCCCCTGCGCCCAGTCATCTGGTTGATCAACTGGTTGGCCAACAACCTGTTGTCGATTGTCGGCCTTCACCCCAAGCATCGGGGATCAAACGCCCTGACTCGTGCCGAGCTGCACACCGTGGTTCGTGAATCCGGGCAGCGCCTGCCGGATCTGGACCAGACGATGCTGCTCTCCGTGCTCGAGCTCGGACAGGCGAACGTCGAGGACATCATGATCCCGCGCGCGGAGATCGTCGGCATCGACATCACCCAGGACTGGACCGACATTCTCGATCAACTCATCCACGCCCCGTACTCGCGGCTGCCCGTTTTCGAAGGCTCGGTCGAACACACCATCGGGGTGATCAACGTCCGCCGACTGATCGGCCCACTGATCGACCGGAGCCTGACCCTGAGCCGCCTCAAGCGCCGCCTGGCCGAGCCCTACTACACCCCCGAGGGCACCCCGCTGACCACCCAGCTCCTGAATTTTCAGCGCCAGGAGCGCCGCTCGGCGTTGGTGGTCGACGAGTACGGCGACATCCAGGGGCTGGTGACGCTCGAGGACATCCTCGAGGAGATCGTCGGCGAGTTCACCACCTCGCCGGATTCGGATCACGAGGGCATCACCGTGCAGGACGACGGGCGTTACATCGTTCGCGGCAACCTGCCCATCCGCGAGATCAACCGCGAGCTCAAGATCGACCTGCCCACCCACGAGGTCAGCACGCTCAACGGTCTGGTGATCGAGCAACTGGAATCGCTGCCCACCGTGGGCGCGACGGTCGAGCTGCCCGAGGCCCACATCGAGGTGCGAACGGTACGCAAACGCGCCGTCGACACCGCCCTGATCACCACCTTCCCTCCCGATGAGGGCGAGGCCTAGGCCGTGGCAAGGAAGAGCCAGACCGCTTTTGTCTGCCGCGAGTGCGGCGCCGACCACCCCAAGTGGGCCGGACGTTGCAACGATTGCGGTGCCTGGAACAGCCTCGCCGAGATGCGCCTGCCCGGCGGAAAGTCGGCCGCCTCCGCCACGGCTGGCTACGCCGGCGAGGCACCGACCATCACCGCGATCGGCGCAGTGGAAGTCAGCGACACGCCACGACGATCCAGCGGCCTGGGCGAACTCGACCGCGTGCTTGGCGGTGGCCTGGTGCCGGGCTCGGTGGTCCTGCTCGGCGGCGACCCCGGCATCGGCAAGTCGACCCTGTTGCTACAGACGGTGCTCGGCCTGCAGGACAGCCTCGAGTGTCTCTACGTCACCGGCGAGGAATCCCTGCAGCAAGTGGCGTTGCGCGGTCGCCGGCTGGGCGCGGATCTCACCGGACGGGCCGGCGAACTGACCCTGCTTTCCGAAACGCGCATCGAGTCGATCCTCGCCGCCTGTTCGAAATCCCTGCCCGGGCTGATGGTGGTCGACTCGATCCAGACGCTCTACACCGAGGAACTCTCGGCCGCACCCGGCTCGGTCTCGCAGCTGCGCGAAGCGACCGCGCAGCTAGTCCGTTTCGCCAAGCGGTTCGACGTGATCGTCCTGATCGTCGGCCACGTCACCAAGGAAGGGGCGCTGGCCGGCCCGCGCGTGCTCGAGCACATGGTCGACACCGTGCTCTACTTCGAGGGCGACCCGGGGGCGCGCTTTCGCGTGATCCGGGCGGTCAAGAACCGCTTCGGCGCGGCCAACGAGGTGGGCGTGTTCGGCATGACCGACCATGGCTTGAAGCCCGTCTCCAATCCCTCGGCGATCTTTCTATCCCGTCACGAGAAGCCGGTACCCGGCAGCGTGGTGATGGTCACGCGCGAGGGCACCCGACCGATGCTGGTCGAGGTCCAGGCCCTGGTGGCCGACCACCCCGGTGGCGGCTCACGTCGCCTGACCGTGGGGCTCGACCAGAACCGTCTGGCGATGCTCTTGGCCGTACTCCACCGCCACGGCCAGGTCGCCCTGTTCGACCAGGACGTGTTCCTCAACGTGGTCGGCGGCGTGCGGGTGGCCGAGACTGCCGCGGATCTGGCCAGCCTGATCGCGATGCTCTCGAGCTTCCGCGACCGGCCCCTGCCCCAGGGACTGGTAATCTTCGGCGAGGTGGGGCTTGCCGGCGAGATCCGCCCGGTGCCCGGCGGCCCTGAACGACTGGCCGAAGCTGCCAAGCACGGCTTTACCCGCGCGATCATTCCGAAAGGCAACAAGCCGCCCAAGCCGATCGGGGGACTTGAGGTGATCGGTGTCGGCCACCTCGACGAGGCGATCGAGGCCGTCGACACCTTCTGAGTGGCCGACTGAGTGACCGACCCGGGCCGGGGTTGTCATGGGTCTCGACTACGGGATCGCCACGAGCTTTGCCCCCCCTCGCCCGGCGACGATATACTCAGCGCCACCTACCCACGAGGTCTCCCATGGACACGTCGACCCCGCCCCAATCCGCGCCGAACCAGACTGTCGAGACGGGCGATCCCTCCGCGATCACCCGTTACGAGCAGGCGCTGGCCGAGCTCGAACAGATCGTGGCACGCCTGGAAGCCGGCGAGCAGAGCCTGGAGCAATCGCTCAAGGACTACGAACGGGGGATGGAGCTCGAGCGACAGTGTCAGCGAGCACTGGACGAGGCCGAGCGCCGCGTCGCCGAGATCAACCAACCGCCCGAACGGACGGGTGATGACAGCGGCCCGTCGGACTGACCGGGTGACCCAGCACGCACCCCAGGCCCAGTTAGCCGCCGCAGGTTTCGACGACTGGCTGCAATCGATTCGCCGACAGATCGAAGGTCGACTCGCCGCCGTGCTCGATCGAGAACTGGCCGACGCCCCGCCCTCCCTGGCCAAGGCCCTGAGGTACGCGACACTCGATGGCGGCAAGCGCCTGCGTCCCGCGCTGGTCTTTCTCGGCACACTGGCCGATCCCCCTTGGCCAGACGGCTCGGACGAACGCTTCGAGGGCCTGTGGTCCGCCGCGGTCGCGGTCGAGCTGATCCACG
Organism: Halothiobacillaceae bacterium; assembly: GCA_016938615.1. GTDB lineage: Bacteria > Pseudomonadota > Gammaproteobacteria > Halothiobacillales > Halothiobacillaceae > Guyparkeria. The sequence continues at coordinate 12,278 of JAFGUH010000208.1, forward strand.
TCTACTCCCTGATTCACGACGACCTGCCGAGCATGGACGACGACGACATGCGCCGCGGTCGACCCACGCTGCACCGGGCGTTCGATGAGGCGACCGCCATCCTCGCCGGCGACTCCTTGCAGACACTGGCCTTCGACACGCTCGCCGCGGCGAACGCCGACCCGGCGGTCCGGCTGGACTGGACCCGCCGACTGGCGACGGCCGCCGGCCCGACGGGCATGATCGGCGGCCAGTCCATCGACCTCGCGCTGGCCGGGCACATCGGCGGAGACGACCGGCACCCCGACCTCGCTACGCTGGCCGACCTGCACGACCGCAAGACCGGCGCGCTGATCCGCGCCTCGCTCGCCCTCGGTGCTCGCTGGGCCGATCTGCCCGACCGGCAAATCCGGTTGGTGGACGACTACGGCCGGCTGCTGGGCCGCGCTTTCCAGATCCAGGACGACATCCTCGACGTCACCGGTTCGGCCGAGGCCCTGGGCAAGACACCGGGCAAGGACGCCGCCGCCGACAAGTGCTCATACGTGACGGTTGCCGGGCTCGACGGGGCCCGGCGCGAACTCGACGACATGGTGCGCCACGCGCACGCGGTCCTCTGGGAACTGGCCACGCTCGGCGCCGACCCGCAGGCGATGAGCGCCTGCCTCGACTTCGTCACCCAGCGGCAACACTGATGGCTCTTCCACCACGCCAGACGCGTCTGTTCGACCTGATCGAGCGCCCGGCCGACCTGCGCGCCCTGCCACGCCACTCACTACCGGCGCTGGCCGAGGAGATGCGGCATGCCCTGCTCGCACAGGTCGAGGAGACCGGTGGCCACCTCGCTGCCAACCTGGGTGTGGTGGAGTTGACCCTGGCCCTGCACCGCGTCTTCGACACCCCGCACGACCGCTTGGTCTGGGACGTCGGCCACCAGGCCTACCTGCACAAGATGCTGACCGGACGGCGGGGCTGGATGGCCAGGCTGCGTCAGCGCGGTGGGCCGGCGGGCTTCACGCGTCGAGCCGAAAGCGAATACGATCCCTTTGGTGCCGGGCATTCCAGCACCTCGATCAGCGCCGCGCTCGGGATGGCGCTGGGCGCCGAACAGCGGGGAGAGGATCGCCAGGCGGTAGCGATTATCGGCGACGGCGCCATGACGGCCGGTCAGGCGTTCGAGGCCCTCAACCACGCTGGCGACCGGCAAGCGAACATGCTGGTCATCCTCAACGACAACGAGATGAGCATCTCGCCCAACGTCGGGGCGCTCAACCGGCACTTCACGCGTCTGCGCAGCAATCCGTTGGTCGAACGGTTCCGCCATTCCGGCGAAGAAATGCTCGCGCAGGCCGGGCCATTGGGCGACCTGCTGGAATCGACCCGTGCCGGGCTGCGCGACGGCGTGCGCCATCTGATGGGCACGTCGAGCCTGTTCGAGGAACTCGGGTTTCGCTACTACGGGCCGATCGACGGGCATGATCTCGATACCTTACTCGACACTCTGGCCAACCTGCGCGAGCAGCAGGGGCCACGTCTGCTGCACATCGTCACGCAGAAGGGCCGTGGACTGGCCCCGGCCGAGCGCGACCCGGTCGGCTTTCACGGCGTGCCTCGCAATGGCGTCAGCCAGGCCGTCGATAGCCACCCTACACCCGCCAGCCCGCCCAAGCCGGCCACCTGGACCAAGGCGGCCGCCGACTATCTCTGCGAGCAGGCCGAGGCAGACGACCGCCTGGTCGTCATCACGCCGGCGATGGTCGAGGGCTCGGGGCTCAAGGGTTTTGCGCAACGTTTCCCAGAGCGCCTCTTCGACGTCGGCATCGCAGAGCAGCACGCCGTGACCCTGGCCGGCGGGCTTGCCACCGAAGGCTTGCGCCCGGTCGTGGCGATCTATTCGACCTTCCTGCAACGCGCCTGGGACCAGACCATCCACGACATCGCCCTGCAGCGCCTGCCGGTCACCTTCCTGGTCGATCGTGCCGGGCTGGTCGGTCCGGACGGCCCCACCCACGCCGGCAGTTTCGACCTGGCACTGGGCATGAGCGTGCCCAATCTCGCGATTGCCGTCCCCGCCGATCGCCGTGATCTCGAAGCGGCGATGCGCTGGGCACTGGCCCATGACGGCCCGGTCCTGATCCGCTACCCGCGCGATCGCTGCCCGGACGATCTCGGCGGCGAGTCCCTCGGCGATCAGCCGACGGCTCCACGGCTGTTGCGGCGGGGGCGCTCGGTGCTCGTCATTGGCGTCGGCGCCATGGTGGAACGCCTGGTGCCGGTGTGCGAAACGCTCGAAGCCACACTGGTCGATCTGCGCTGGGCCAAGCCACAATCGATCGAAGGGCTCGCCGAACTCGCCGCCGAGCACGACGCGGTGGTTACCGTCGAGGAAGGCAGCCGGATCGGCGGTGTCGGCAGCGAACTGATGCATGCCCTGACCGAACATGGCGTTCATCGCCCGGGCCTGCGGCTCGGTCTGGCCGACGGCTTCATCGAGCACGCCACCCGCGAAGAATGCCTCGCAGAGGCCGGACTTGATTCTCGATCGATCGAGGATAAGATCGCCGCATTCCTCGAATCGGCACGCGCCGAACGAGCGCGAACGCCAGAGCGAACGTCCTGACTTCCCGGGTAGCGATCCCCGCGGCAAGGGCGAGACAGATCAACCGGACAAGGTGAACAGTGAGCGAAAACCCCACGCAGCAGGCCGGTGAGACGAGACGGCCTGGGCCCGATCACAACCCGGCCTCCCTGCCGAGTGGTGGCCGGTACACCCTGACCACCGAAGTGGAATTTGCCGCCGCGCACCGGTTGAACGGCTACGACGGCAACTGTGCCCGCCTACACGGACACAACTGGCGGGTGGTGATTGAGGTCACCGGCCAGACACTGGACGACATCGGCATGGTGGTCGACTTCAAGACCATCCGTGCCCGTGCCCGCGAGATCGCCAAGCGGCTCGACCACGCCTACCTCAACGAGGTGCCGCCCTTCGATGCGATCAACCCGACGGCCGAGCATATCGCAGCCTATTTCCACCAGGCATTGGCGGCAGACATGCATAGCGACCGATACCAGGTCTCGGCGGTGACCGTCTGGGAGAACGCCCGTTCGGCGGTGACTTTCCGTCTCTAAGGGATCTCTGCACGAATCGATGGTGAGTCAAGCCCGCGGGTTTGCTCGCCATCAAGGCGCCGACACGCAGACCAACCCAACCTGACAACCTCCGACCCAGCCAGGATCGGGAACAGCGAGGCCGGGCAAGCCGTTGTGCCCTGCCGGCGAGGCCGTCATGGGCGGGCCAGATTCGCGACAACCGCCCCGGGCGGGCGCGAGGAGGACTGCGACGTGATAGAGTCGGCCCCCGGAGAATCCACCGTCCCTTTCAACGCAACCGTTTCAATTGCCCATGAACAGCCACGACATGCCCGATATCCAGTCCAGCCACGATGCGCGCGACATCGCGATCGACCAGGTGGGCATCAAGGCGATTCGCCACCCGGTCACCATCCGCGACGATGGCCAGGAACAGGCGAGCGTTGCCGAATGCCAGCTGACGGTTGGCCTGCCGGCGGACAAGAAGGGCACGCACATGTCGCGCTTCGTGGCACTGATCAACGAGGGGCGGCTCACCCTGTCCGTCGACACGCTGGCGGACTGGACCCAGGCAATGGTGGAACGACTCGACGCCCAATGCGGCGAGGCGCATTTCACCTTTCCCTACTTCGTCGCCAAGGAGGCGCCGATCAGTGGCCAAGGCGCGATGATGGACTACGACGTCACCCTGAGCGGACGCGTCGAGCACCATCGGGCGCACATCGGCCTGAAACTGGTGATTCCCGTCACCAGCCTCTGCCCCTGTTCCAAGGAAATATCGGCCTACGGAGCGCACAACCAGCGCTCGCACATCACCGTCGAGACCGAGATCCGTGACCCGTCGCTGTCGCTGCGCGGCCTGATCGCCGCGATTGAGGCGCAAGGCTCCTGCCAACTCTGGGGGCTACTGAAACGCCCGGACGAGAAATACATCACCGAGTACGCCTTCGACAACCCGAAGTTCGTCGAGGACATGGTGCGGGACGTCGCCAATTCCCTCGAGGACTACCCGGGACTCAACGGTTTCTCGATCAGCGTCGAGAACTTCGAGTCGATCCACAACCACTCCGCCTGGGCCGTGATACACCGCCCCGGTCGTTGAACCGATACCTGGCACCGGCACGAAAAAGCCCCGTCCTCGGACGGGGCTTTTCGCATTGGTCGGGGCGGCCCGGGAGGCCCCCGGTACGGATACGAGGGCACCGATCGATGTTGTCACGACCCGGACCGCCGAAGGGCCGGAATGACCAATACCCGCGCGCAATGCACGCTGCGCAATAAGTGGCGGCGATCGCGCCCTGGCCCGAGGTTTGTCGAAGAGGGCCGAGGCTCACGAACCCAACCGGGGCCGCCTCAACCGCCGGACGGCATCACTCGAGCTGGGCGTTGAGGCGCGACAGGACCACGGAGCGGTCCTTGGGCAACGTGCCACCCGCCACGTTCATGCGCTCGATGCGCACTTCAGTGCCCCCGTCGCGGCGCGGATAGACGCCCAGAGACAGGTGCAGCGTCATCTCCGCATCCTGGTCCACGCTCAAACCCCGCATCACGATGCCTTCGTAAAGCGCCTGCGGGTAGCTGTGCTTGACCTCGATTTCGCCTTCGTCGCGGTCACGCGAGACCGGATCGAAACCGAGGCGGTCGAGCGCGAGGCCCACGCGATTCCAGGCCCGCGGGTAGGACTGGTCCACCTGGATGTATCGGTCCTCGGGGTCATCGGCGCTGACCACCTTCGAGCGCGACTGGAATTTCGAGCCGACCAGCTCACGCGACTCCTCGGCGGTCTTGCCCGACAGATAGGCCGCCAGGCGTGACATGGTCTCCGCAGTCAGCGCCGAGGAATCCACCGTGTTGCTGTACTCGAAGGTGGTGCTTTCCTCACCCGGCACCAGCGGTTCGTCGCCGGTCAGCTCCCGCTTCTGCCCGGTAACGAAGACCAGGGTCTTCTGGTCGCCCTCACCCTCCTCGATGCGCAGGCGCACCTTCTCGATCGAGTCGGGCTTGAACAGGGTGTCCTGGGCGATCTTGAGAAAACGCATGATCGAGAAGCCGGGGCCGTCGTTGCTGGCCACGCCTGTCCAGCCCGTCTCGATCAGGCCGACGTTGGGCTCAAGCCGGCGAATGCTGTAGCCCTCGTCGCGCAAGAACCCCTGCAACTTCGGCCAAACGGTGTCGGGATCGGCCCCCACCACCAGGTAACGGCTGCCCGGTTCACCGGCGACCTCGATGTCGGTCCCAGTGGCCAACACGCCAGATTCCTCGTCGCGAGCCCTCGCTTCGGCGCGTGCCGAGGCGATCTCGGGCAAGGCGACCGTGCCGCTGGCCGCCGGACCGGAGAAGGCCGGCGGCACCGCGAGCTGGGCGGCACGATCGGGCTGCTGTCCCTCATCGTCCCCAACGAAGGGCAGGCTGGAGCACCCGCTGATCAGGCCGGTGGCCGCCAGGGCGGCGAGGGTCAACGTCCGGGGGTGGGTCGAGTTTCGCATGCCGGTTCGGTTCCAGTGTCTTGAATGAATGGGAAATGGGTCAGGTCGGCTGCAGGCAGCCAGCCGCGTCGAGTGCCTCGGCGAGGCCGGCATGACAGTAGCCATCCAACTCGGTCAGGGGCAGGCGCAGGGTCGGTCCAATCATGCCCATACGGTTCAGGGCCCACTTGACCGGAATCGGGTTGGTCTGACAGAACAGCTCGCGGTGCAACGGTGCCAGCCGGGCGTCGAGTGCCTCGGTCCCCGTCGCGTCGCCCGCCAGGGCAGCCTCGGCCATGCGTGCCATCAGGCCGGGGGCGACGTTGGCGGTCACCGAGATGCTGCCTTGGCCTCCGGCCAGCATACAGGCCGCGCCGAGGTTGTCCTCACCGCTGTAGACCGCGAAATCCTCCGGGCCGCGCACGACGAGATCACGAATGCGCTCGATCGAACCGGCCGCTTCCTTGACCCCGACGATGCGCGGATGCTCGGCTAGGCTCAACGTGGTGTCGGGCGCCATGTCCACCGCGGTTCGTCCCGGGACGTTATAGAGAATCATCGGCAGGTCGACCGCGTCCGCGATGGCACGGAAATGCCGTTTGAGACCTTCCTGGGTGGGCTTGTTGTAGTACGGCGTCACGGACAAATGGGCGTCCGCGCCGGCCGAGCGCGCGCCCCGCGCCAAAGCCAGCGCCTCGCGGGTGGAGTTCGCGCCGGTGCCGGCGATCACCGGCAGTCGCCCGGCGACCAGGTCCACCGTCGCACGAATCACGGCGATATGCTCCTCGTAGTCGAGGGTGGCGGACTCACCGGTGGTGCCGACCGCGACGATCGCGTGCGAGCCGGAGGCGACGTGCCATTCGATCAGGCGTTTGAGACCGACATAATCCACTGCGCCGTCTGGGTGCAATGGGGTGACCAGGGCCACCATGCTGCCGGTAATCGGATTCGCCGCCATGTCGCCTCGCGTGTAATCGTCGCAAACGGGTGTACGTGACCGCCCCGCGCCTGCGCGCTCGAGGCGGGGACCAAGGTCGCATAGTACCGGCAGATATCCGCTAGGGAAACTCTGCACGAATGCCATACCGCTGAAGCGCGCTTTGAGCCGGGCAGATGCAAGGCGTTCGTCCGCCGCGGAAGGGTGATTCCCTTTCCAAGGACGACAACGCAGCAGATGCCCGGCTCAAGGCGCGCCCGGCGGGGCTTGGCGAGTCGACCGTGCTCCGCGTTGCGATGTCTTGACGTGGCCGCCGGCACGCCGGCGACATCACGCCTCGATCACGAACGACTCGCCCAGCCAGAGTGGCATGGCATTCGTGCAGAGGTTCCCTAGAAACTCTGCACGAATCGATGGTGCCTCTGGCTCGCGGGTTTGTTCGCTTTTCTGGCGCCGGCTCGAAGACGGCCCAAGGCAATTACTCGGGCCCGTCGAGAGACGGCTTTGCGGCGTGCGGGCAAACCCGCGAGCCCCGCACGGGCGGGCCGCCCAGGGCTCATCTTAGGCGTTGCCGCGTGTGCGAATGGCGACGGCCTTTCACCGCGCACCGCGCCTTGCATCTGGACCCTTGGCGGTCCCGCTTTCAGACACTATCGATTCGTGCGGAGTTCCCCTGGTGACAAGCTGCGCCATGCCCGGTCGCAGCCACTCCGACGGCTGCTATATTGGACCAAGGATCACCCGTATCAACGCGGCTTTCCCTTCAGGAAACGGTCAAGGAAACCCCGGAACATCCCATGAGCAAGCAGCGAAGCGCCCGTCAAGCGATCGAACCGAGCGAAGGCCGCGCGGCCCCCGCATTCAGTGGCCTGAGCACCGATGGGGACGAACTGGCCCTCGACGACCTGCGGGGCACACCCGTCGTGCTTTATTTCTACCCACGGGACAACACCCCCGGCTGCACCACCGAGGCACGCGACTTCCAGGCGCGGCTGGCCGAGTTCGAGGCGAGCGGGGCGCGGGTGATCGGGGTATCGAACGACGATGCGGCCAGCCACCGCCGGTTCTGCGACAAGCAGGGCATCGCTTTCCCGCTCATCGCCGACACTGACCGTTCGCTCAGCAGGGCCTTCAACGTCCTGCGCTTGAAGCAAATGTTCGGCAAGCGTTTCGAGGGTATCGAACGCAGCACCTTCCTGATCGACGCCGACGGCGTGATCCGGCGAGCCTGGCGCAAGGTCAAGGTGCCGGGCCATGTCGACGAGGTGCTAGAGGCCGTCAAGGAACTCTGACCATCCGTTGCCCGGCAACGGCCACCCCAACGCATCGGGAACCCTGCATCGATGATCGCCACCACCCGCAAGAACCATTGTCTGTTCGTTCTGGATACCAACGTGCTGATGCACGACCCCACGGCGCTTTACCGCTTCATGGAGCACGACATTTATCTGCCGATGATCGTCCTCGAGGAGCTCGATGCGGGCAAGAAGGGCCAATCGGAAACCGCCCGCAACGTGCGACAGGTGAGCCGGTTCCTCGACGAGATGCTCGCTGACATCGATATCGGCACCCTCGACCAGGGCCTGCCGGTGCAAACCGCCCTGCGTGGCCAGGGCGAGCAACCCGCCGCACCTACCGGCCGACTGTTCCTGCAGACACATGAGGAAAAGAGCGAATTGCCAGTCAGTCTGCCGGGCAACCGTGCGGACAATCAGATCCTGGGGATCACCCTCGCCCTCAAGGAGCGGATCAGCGACCGCGAGGTGATCCTGGTCTCCAAGGACATCAACCTGCGCATCAAGGCCACCGCGGTGGGGCTGAAGGCGGAGGACTATCACAACGACCAGGTACTCGACGACGTCTCGCTGCTGCACACCGGCTACGAGATCCTGGGCCCCGATTTCTGGGAGGCGCATGGCCAGTCGCTCGAATCCTGGCAGGCCGAGGACCGCGTCTACTACCGGGTTCGGGGCGCGGACACCGACGAGTGGTACCCGAACCTCTATCTGCGCCTCGAAGCCCCGGCGCCATTCACCGCGGTGGTTCGCGAGGTGCATGACGACGGCACGGCGGTACTCGAGAGCATCACCAATTTCGAGCAGGAACGTCACTCGGTCTGGGGCATCACTGCCCGCAACCCCGAACAGAGCTTTGCCTTGAACGCGCTGATGGACCCGAGCATCGACTTCGTCAGCCTGCTCGGACAGGCGGGCACCGGCAAGACCCTGCTGACGCTGGCCGCCGCGCTCACGCAGGTACTGGAGCACAAGCAGTTCACCGAGATCGTGATGACGCGCGTGACCATCCCGGTGGGCGAGGACATCGGCTACCTGCCCGGTACCGAAGAAGAAAAGATGACGCCCTGGATGGGGGCGCTGATGGACAACCTCGAAGTGTTGGCCAAGACCGACGGCGGCGGGGGCTCCTGGGAGCGGGCGGCCACCAACGACCTGCTGCAGTCGCGCATCAAGATCCGCTCGCTCAACTTCATGCGCGGCCGGACCTTCCAGAACAAGTTCGTCATCATCGACGAGGCGCAGAACCTCACCGCCAAGCAGATGCGCACCCTGATCACTCGCGCCGGGCCGGGAACCAAGATGGTCTGCCTGGGCAACGTCGCACAAATCGACACCCCCTACCTGACCGAGACCAGTTCCGGGCTCACCTTCGTGGTGGATCGGTTCCGTGGCTGGGGACACGGCGCCCATGTCACCCTGGCGCGCGGCGAACGCTCCCGACTGGCCGAGTTTGCCGCCGAAGTGCTCTGAGGCGGTCGCACGGTTCGTGGTGTTGCCGTGACGGGTCTGGCGATGCCATGAGAGGACGCCCATGACCGACTATGGATAGCCAGATTAAGCCTGTTTATTCGAGGTAAATTAATCCAGTTTGTAAGCAAGTACTGATGAGACGATAATCGGCTCGCTAGGAGCCCAAGAGTTCCACTGCGAAATATTTCCACAGGGAGAGTCACCCATGCGTAATTTCCTCAAGGCATCCGTTCTCGGTGTCGCCATCCTGTCGCTGTCCGGCTGCGGCTTTCTTTCGATCAAGGACAACCTCGACCCGAAGGCGATGGACGTCTACGGTGATCTTTACGACAAGTTCGTCGAGAGCGGCGGTGACATCGGCGCAGCAACGGTCTGGCGGATGAAGGTCGACGAAGGCCTCACCCCGGAAGACATCAAGGTCAGCATCGAATCGGCCGCCGTCGGCAGTGGCCTGGCCAACGTGGGCAACATGCCGCTATCCGAGCAGCTCGCGCTGGAAACGGGCAACGAAGACCAGCGCTACCTGATGATCTATCAGTACTGCAGCCCGCAGATCGCACGCAAGGCCGTCGATTTCAGCCCGTACTTCTCCGCCTACCTGCCTTGCCGCATCTCGGTGGTTGAAGACAAGGAAGGCAACTACTGGCTGTACAGCTTGAACATGGACATGTTCGTCCACGGTGGCAAGAACATGCCGGAAGACTTCAAGAAAGACGCTATCCACGTGCGTGACACCATCTACAAGATGATGAAGGCTGGCGCGACAGGCGGCTTCTAAGCCGCACTCGCCTCGCCGGGCCGCCTTGACGGCCCGCACGAAAAGACCCGGCCGGTTTCCACCGCGCCGGGTCTTCTTTTTGCCCGCCGTATCTGTCGCCGAGGCGGTACCGCCTGGGCTAGGTCCCTGAAGGGGACCCACTGTACGAATCTATCCCGCCTTAAGCGAGAGCGCCAAGGGTCCAGAGCCAAGGGTCCGTTGCGCGGTGAATGGCGCTAACCATTGGCTAGCGCCGAGCCACAGAGCGAGGCTCAGCGACGACCTCCGCGACGACGCCGATGGGATCTTGGCCACCCCGAACGGGGCTCGTGGATTTGGTCAGACACCGTACAGCTGTCTCTCGACGAGCCCCAAGCCATCGCCGTGGGCCCCCTTCAATGTCAATCCGACGCCGGGAACGCGAAACAACCCGCGAGCCACTGGCGCCATCGATTCGTGCAGGGATTGCTGAACCAACTGCCCCACGCTTGGGGGCAGTTCATGAAGAGCGGTAGTCGGCCAGTTCGTGAGGCGATCGATCGCCCGCGCGGATGTGACGCGCGACGTGTCTGGCGCCTCCTTGCCGGGGAGTGAAGTAGGAATGACCGGGGGCTGGGGAATGGCCGGGGACTGGCGATGGCCTCGCCGGGAGCCGACGATACCCTAGTCGGGATCGAGCAATCTCCCTGCCGGGGGCTCAGGAGGCATGCCCGGCGAGACAGGCTTCCGGGAAGGAAGGTGGCACGGGACACTGCCCGCTGGGGAGTTCACACCAGGAGCGAGGCTCAGGCACCTTCACCATTGGCCGTGTGACGAATCACCTCGAGGTCGTGCATGGGATCGCTGTCTCGGCAATATCCGCGGGAGAATTCCAACAGCTGTTCCATCGCGGGCAGGCGGAACTTGTGGCGCTGGCGGACGAAGGAGAAGTCGCGATAGAGCCGCGGCGCGAGCGGTACGGCCTTGAGCAGGCCGAGCTTGAGCTCTTTGCTGATCCCGGCCGACGACATGATCGACAGGCCCATGCCCGCCTCGACCGCGCCCTTGATCGCCTCGGGACTACCGAGTTCCATGCAGACGTCGGCCCCCTCGCCAAAGCCCTGCTCGTTCATATAGGCAATCACCACTTCGCGCGTGCCCGAACCCTCTTCCCGACAAATGAACGGGTAGTTCACCAGCTTGGAGGCGGGAATCCCTTCCTCGTCGTAGCTGGCAAGTTCGTGATCAGGTGGCATGATCACGACCAATTCGTCCCGTCTGCAGGTTTCGACCAGCAGGTTCTTGTTGGTGACAGTCCCCTCGACCAGGGCGAGGTCGACCACGTTGTGCTCCACCATCGAGACCACCGCCTCGGTGTTGCCCACCTTCAACCGTACCGACAGGTCCGGGTGTTCCTGGCGGAAGTTGCCCAGCAGAGCGGGCAACATGTTCTCGGCCACCGTCATGCTTGCGCCGATATTGAGTGACCCGCCGACCTCGCCGGTCAGTTCCTTGACCCGTCGATCCATCTCGTCGTAGAGCTCGAAGATCCGTTCGGATATCTCGTAGACCGTGTGCCCGACGTCGGTGAGGGTGACGCGGTTGTGCGTCCGGTCGAACAGACGGGTGTCGAAGTGTTCTTCGAGTTGGCGCACCTGGAACGTGACCGCCGGCTGCGTCATGTGCAGGGCCTCGGCTGCCTTGGTGAAGCTCAGCAGGCGAGCCACGGTGTTGAAAACCTTGAGGCGGCGATCGGCCATAGGTCCACTCTCTGTTCGGGTAGGTAATAAATGTAACCGCAGAGTGTATCAAGCCACCTTGTGGTTTGCGACTGACAGCGGCCCGGTGGCGATCGGGCACTCCGCAGTCTCGAGGAACCTCGTAACGCAGAAAGACAACAGAGCAGATGCCGCGCTCACGCCAAACAAAGCGGCATGGGGTTCTTACAGAGGTTGTTGGTAGGGCTTTTCACGCCATCGCAAGCGGTTTATGCTCAAGAAACGATGTGAGACAAACCCCCGTCCCAGGAAAAGGAAACCATGCAAGGAATCGCACTCCACCCGCCCCGGTCCCCACGCTTGATTGCGACCGTGGGCCTGTTGGTCGCCCTATTCACGGGCATACCCGCCAACGCGACCACGATCTACAAGTCGATCGACGCACACGGCAACGTGACCTTTTCACAGACCCCGCCGAAAGACCGTCCCTCGCAGACCATCGAGGCGACCGGCGCGCAGTCCTCGACCGTCGAACCCTCCCCGACCGCGATCAGCGATGGCGAGAGGGAGGCGGCCGCCGAGGACCGGGCCACCGACCCCTCCACCGCCGTCAAGGTCATCGACCGCGAGAAGGCCCGTGAAACTTGCACCCAGGCCCGCAAGCAGCGCGAAGCCATCGTCGACAGCGGCAACCAGTTGATGGTCGAGGACGAGGCGGGCAAGTACCAGCCAATGAGTGAGGAGCAACGCAAACAACGCCTCGAGCGGCTGGACGCCATCATCGAAGAGGCCTGCGGCGCGGCGGGCGAATAGCCCCCAAGCGGCCCCCTGCCCTCTTCCATCGAACGGCCACCTTCGGGCGGCCGTTTGCGCCTTTGAGACCGCTCAACTGTTCATGCCCCCCGCCACCGCGGGGGCAGTTTTTCGCCATCAAGTTGCCAACTCGAAGATGGCAGCTGAGTGATAACCGGCCCGGTCGAAAGGCAGCGTTGGGGCGGACGGTGCCTCACGCCGCACCCTCGCGGTCTGCCAGAGAGGTCAACGAACCGCCCACGGCTTCCTCGACGCCCCCTCGCGACTATCGGTACAATCGCGCCTCCTGTCATGCGCCAACAAACGCATCCGCGAACCACCTTGGCCATCCCATCCCGAAACCCAAGCGAGATCCTCATGCGAGCCAGCCAATTCGCCATCAACACCATGAAGGAAACCCCGGCCGAGGCGGAGATCGTCA
>JAFGUH010000209.1 GCA_016938615.1 Halothiobacillaceae bacterium
ACAACCAACCCGCCAGCTAGAAATGACAGAGCTTAACTATCACTCTCCGTCATCATCCAACCCCCGACTAGCCATATTCGCCGCCCGAAACAACGCCCGCCGCTTGTTCAACGTCTCTTCCCATTCAGTCGCCGGCACGGAATCCGCAACAATCCCGCCCCCAGCCTGAACATGCAGCTGCCCGTCCTTGATCACCCCGGTACGAATGGCAATCGCAGTATCCATATTGCCGTTCCAGGCCCAATATCCCACGGCCCCGGCATAGACACCGCGCTTGACCGGTTCGAGCTCCTGGATGATCTCCAGCGCGCGGATCTTCGGTGCACCCGAGACGGTGCCGGCGGGGAAGGTGGCGCGCAGGACGTCCATGGCATTCAGGCCCTCGTCGAGCTGGCCGGTGACCTGCGAAACGATGTGCATGACGTGCGAGTAGCGCTCGATGATCATGCGCTCCTCGAGCTTGACGCTGCCCACCCGGGCGACGCGACCGGTGTCATTGCGCCCCAGGTCGATCAGCATGACGTGCTCCGCGATCTCCTTCGGATCGCTCAACAGGTCCTGCTCGAGGGCCTTGTCCTCGGCCTCCGTCGCACCGCGCGGGCGGGTGCCGGCGATGGGGCGGACGGTGACCGTGCCGTCCTCGAGGCGCGCGAGGATCTCGGGGCTGGAGCCGACCACGGTGAACTCGCCGGCATCGATGAAGTACATGTACGGCGAAGGGTTGATCGAGCGCAGCGCCCGGTAGAGGTCAATCGGTGCGGCGCCGAACTCGATGCTCATCCGCTGGCTGGGCACCACCTGCATGACGTCACCGGCCGCGATGTACTCACGGATGGCGCGCACGGCATTCTCGTAGCCCTCGCGGGTGAAGGTGGCGGTGAAGTCGTTCTCGTCGATCGGCTTGCCTGGGGCGCTTGAGCCGTAGTTGGCCACCGGCTCGCGCAGGCGGGCGGCGAGCTGGTCGAGACGGACGTTGGCCAGATCGAGCGCGCCGGTCTCGGCCGGGTCGATCAGGGTTACCAGCAGCAATTCGCTGGAGAGGTTGTCGACCACGACCACCTCTTCGCTCGCCATCAGGAGGATGTCGGGCACGCCCAGCGGGTCGTCGGCGTCGAAGTTGGCCAGGCGCGGCTCGATGTAGCCGATGGTCTCGAAGCCGAAGTAGCCCACCAGGCCGCCGTGAAAGCGCGGCATGTCGGCCGGCTCGTAGACGCGGTAGCGGGTCTTGAAGGTCTCGATCCAGGCGAGCGGGTCGTCGACGGTCTCGTCCTCGACCACCTCGCCGTGCTTTTTCACCACCACGCGGTGGCCGTGGACGGTCAGGACCGTCGGGGACGGCAGGCCGATGATCGAGTAGCGCCCCCAGCGCTCGCCGCCGGTGACCGACTCGAACAGGTAGCCGAATGGCCCTTCCACCAGCTTGTGGTAGACGGACAGCGGCGTGTCGTAGTCGCCCAGTACGCGGCAGGTGACGGGGACGCGGTTGTAACCCTCGGCGGCGAGCCGCTCGAGGTCGACGCGGGTGGGCTGGTAGGGCTGGAAACGGTTGGGCATGACGGGCTCCGAGAGGCGGGTTCGATGGGCGGCGACGGGTGGCGTTCAGCTACGCCATCGTCTCCGCCATCGAAACGTCCCTGTCCTCGTCATGAGCCTATCTCCCGACGAGCCCGGCCAGTTCGGTCATCGAGTCAATCACGGCATCCGGGTCGAAATCGCGGATGTCACGCCCGTGGTTGTAGCCGTAGCTCATGCAGACGATCGAGAAGCCCGCGGCGCGCGCGGCCTTCACGTCGGAGATCGAGTCGCCGATCATCAGCGCCTCGGAGGGGTGCACGTGGAACCAGCCCGCCGAATAGATCAGCGGCGCCGGGTCCGGCTTCTTCAGCGGCAGGGTGTCGCCGCTGATGATGACCTCGAAGTGGTCCTTCAACCCAGTCTGCTCAAGAAGCGGCAGAGTGAAGGCCGAGGCCTTATTGGTGACACAACCAACCGACAGGCCCAGGGACTTGATGAAATCGAGCCCCTGGGTGACGCCATCGAACAGCTTCGAATGCTTGCCGTTGCTCTCGGCGTAGGCCCGCTTGAACACGGGCAGGGCGCGATCGAGTTCGGCCGGGTCGGGCGTGCCGTCGAGGTCGTTGGTGAGCGCACGCTCGACCAGTCGCTCAACGCCGTTGCCCACCCAGTTGCGAACGTCCGACTCATTGCGCTCGGGGTTGCCGAGCTCGGCCTGCATGGCGTTGACCGCCACGTGCAGGTCCGGGACCGAATCGACCAGGGTGCCGTCGAGGTCGAACAGCACCATGCGCGGCGTGAACCGGGCCATTATTTGACCTTGGCCAGCTCGTCGCGCATCGCCTTGACGATGCTGTCGTAGCCGTTCGGGTCGGAGTCCTGACCCTTGCCGAACAGCGCGGAACCGGAAACGAAGGTATCCACGCCGGCCGCGGCGATCTCGCCGATATTCTCGGCGTTGACGCCACCGTCGATCTCGAGGCGGATGTCACGGCCGGAGCGGTCGATGATCTCGCGCGCCTGGCGGGCCTTCTCGAGG
>JAFGUH010000024.1 GCA_016938615.1 Halothiobacillaceae bacterium
GCCTCGGCGAGCTTGTCGAGCTGCGACTGGTACGGCCGCCCGATGTAGCGGCTCTCGATCTGCCCGACCGTCGCCGCATGCATCAGGGCGATGCGCGCCAGAGCCGACCGGCTAAGCCCCCTGTCCTCCCGGAGCTTCTGAATCCTCAGCATCAATCCGCCTTTCTCTTGCGGGCATTGTCCTATGCGAAGTATGTTGTCCGTGTCTGCGGATAGGTAGACGGCTATGGAGGACAGAAACGTGACAGCGCGAATCAGCTCAGCATCACCGGCCGCCCTTGTGGACTTCCAGTGGTGGCGCATGGCAGATGGTCGATGGATTGGTCCGCGCAGCCAGCGGCTACTGGCCGGCCACCCTGCGGATGACGGCTACCAGCCGCTGAAGAGGGAGCCGGCGTTGTTCCGGAAGTTCGCCGATGTGCGAGACACCGAAGACGCCTTTGCGGAGTTCGCCATGAGGTACGGCGACCTTGAGAGCGGCGGCGTCGTGGTCGTGGATGATCACCTGGCAACCGGCAAGGAGATGGCAACCGACGATCCGTTCCTCGTGTACTCCGAGGGTCGCAGCTTCGAGATATGGCGGGGGCATCGCCGGATGCTCGCGTTCGCGCTGCGGCTCTGGGATGCGATCAACGAAGGGCGGGCTGATGAGCTCATCGGTGCGGAGCTGCTCGTGAAGCCGTACGACTCGCTCGTCGAGCCCGGTAAGCCGGTGCCCAAGTACATGGTCTGGACTCGCACGGCGTCCGCGCAACGCGACCTGGGACTGACTGCGTCGCAGACGTCCAACGCCGAGTTCGAGCCGGCCGTGCCACTCATGAGGGCCAGCCTTCCGGAGGCAGCGGCTCGCGCCGCTCTCGCCTATCTCGTGTCCGAGATGTGCGCGAGTGCGCGCGTGGTGATGCGCGTGACGAGCGCACAGCCGGACGGACTCCGGCTGACGTTCGAGGTTCGGTCGCTCATAGCGGCCATGTGGCTGCAGTTCGCGCTTGCGGTCGATGGGCAGCGAGAGTATCGCCCGTGTCCGGTCTGTGGCGACTGGTGGGATGCGACCGAGGCCCGATCTGACAGGAAGACCTGCAGCGATCGATGTCGCAAACGAATGCACCGCCAAACAGCGTCTGGAGGCAC
>JAFGUH010000210.1 GCA_016938615.1 Halothiobacillaceae bacterium
CAATCAAGGGCAGAAACACAGCATGAGCGCGTTGAGAAAAGGAGAGCGGGAATTCGTTGTCGGACTCGACATCGGCACCAGCAAGGTGGCGGCCCTGGTGGGCGAGTGCGACAGCGACGGGCGCCTGAGCCTGATTGGCTACGGCTCGCACTCGACCAACAAGGGGTTGCGCCGCGGATCGGTGGTCGACATCGAGTCGACGTCGATGGCGATCCGTCGGGCGATCGATGCCGCCGCCGCCCTCTCGGACTGCGAGATCGGTTCGGCCTGGGTGGGTGTCGCCGGCGATCACGTCCGCAGTCTCGATTCCCAGGGCATGACGGGGACCGGCGGACGCGAAATCACTGACGGCGATGTCGCCCAGGTGATTCAGTCGGCCCGTGCGGTGAAGATCCCCGACGGTCAGCAGATCCTGCACTGCGAGCCACAGGAATTCCGCATCGACGGCCAGGACGGGATTCGCAACCCGCAGGGGATGAGCGGCCACCGACTGGAGGCGAACGTCCACATCGTCACCTCCGCGGCCAACAACGTGCAGAACATCATCAAGTGCGTCGAGCGCTGCGACGTGCACGTAGCCGGCACCATCCTCGAACCGATCGCCGCGGCCCGCGCGGTGCTCAACGACGACGAGCGAGAACTCGGGGTGGTGGTGATCGACGTCGGCGGCGGCACCACCGATGTCGCCATCTACACCGGCGGGGCCCTGCGATATGCCGCGGTGCTGCCGATCGCCGGCGAGCAGATCACCAACGATCTGTCCTATGGCCTGACCACCCCGCCGGCCGAGGCCGAGAAGATCAAGATCGACCACGCGAACCTCGGTCATCTCGAAGAGCGTGAATCCTCGCGCGCGATCGAGGTGCCGGGTGTGTCGGGCCGCCCGCCGCGACGCATCCCGCAGGAGACGATGATGCGCATCGTCCGGCCCCGGGTGGAGGAGCTTCTTTCCTACGTGCAGGAGGAAATACGCCAGTCGGGCTACACGAACCTCGTCAATGCCGGGGTAGTGCTGACCGGCGGCACCGCCCAGATGCCCGGTTTCGTCGAAATGGCGGAAGACTTCCTGCAGATGCCGGCACGCCTGGGCACGCCGCAGGGCGTATCCGGCAACCTGGATGCACTTGATGACCCGGCCAACGCCGCCGGGATCGGTTTGATGCTGCACGGGCTTGAGCAAGCCCGCGAACAGACGGCCCATGGACCGGCGACGGCCCATGGAAATGTCCTGGAACGGCTCAAGGGCTGGTTCCGCGATCACTTCTGATTCACACGATTCGTAACGAACGCCACGCGAGAGTAGGAGACGACATCATGAGCAACTGGACAATGGCAGAAATGCAGACCGAAAGCGCCAAGATCAAGGTCATCGGCGTTGGAGGCGGCGGCGGCAACGCCGTGGCCCACATGGTTCAACAGCACATCGAAGGTATCGAGTACATCAGTGCCAACACTGATGCACAGGCGCTGATCAAGAGCAACGCGCCGTCGCAGCTGCAGATCGGCGCGAACATCACCAAGGGCCTGGGCGCCGGCGCCGACCCGGAACTGGGTCGCCAGGCCGCCCTCGAGGACCGTGAACAGATCCAGGAGGCGATCAGTGACGCCAACATGCTGTTCATCACCACCGGCATGGGTGGCGGCACCGGCACCGGTGCGGCGCCGGTGATCGCGCAGATCGCGCGCGACATGAACATCCTGACCGTCGCGGTGGTCACGCGGCCGTTCTCCTTCGAGGGCAAGAAGCGCACCGCCGTGGCCATGGAGGGCATTCAGGAGCTCGAGGACAACGTCGACTCCCTGATCGTCATCCCCAACGACCAGCTCACCGCGGTGATGGGCAAGCAGGCCGCCCTGCGCGATGCCTTTGCCGCCGCCAACGAAGTGCTGCTGACCGCCGTGGCCGGCATCTCCGAGCTGATCACCCGTCCGGGCGAGATCAACCTCGATTTTGCCGACGTGCGCGCGATCATGACCGAGAAGGGCACGGCAATGATGGGCACCGGGGTCGGCACGGGCGACAACCGCGCCGCCGAGGCCGCCGAGGCCGCGATCCACAGCCCGCTGCTCGACGACATCAACCTCACCGGCGCCGAGGGCATCCTGGTCAACGTCACCTCCAACGGCGATCTCTCGATCGGCGAGTTCATGGAGATCGGCGAGATGGTCCAGGGCCTGGCCGGCGACGAGGCGGTGGTCAAGGTGGGCACCGCAGTCGACGACGAACTCGACGGCCAGTTGCGCGTTACCCTGGTGGCCACCGGTCTGTCGCGGATCAAGAATGTCACCGGCGAATCGAGGAAGCCGCGCGTGGTGATCGACAACGCCCGCCGCGAGGAAGCGACCGAATCGGCCGAGCAGCCACGGGCCGAGGCCCAGCAGGCCTACGCCGGCTCCGCGCATCGCGGCAACACCGCGATCAACCTCGACACGATCGACATTCCGTCCTTCCTGCGCCACCAGGCGGACTGATCGACGGCCCCGGCCGAGAGGCCGGGTGAACACTCGCGAGGCAAACCAAAGGCCCCGGGACATGCGTCCGCGGGGCCTTGCTTTTTTCGCTCGTTCCTTTGGATCGGCTGGGTGGTGTCAGCCGCCGGGCAGCAACTGCACCACCCGCATGGCCTGGCGGTCGTCGATCCAGCTGCGGCGTTGCGGGTCGCGGATTGTTATGAAGAACAGCAGGCCAAGCGTGGCAAGGCTCAGCAGGCCGAAGCCGAAGCGCGTGAGCATCGGGCCGATGCAGGGGCCGGCGCGCTCGCGGATCAGTAGCAGCCGCCAGACCTTCATCCCCGGCGTCTGGCCGAAGCGGCACCAGAAAAACACGAAGTACGCGGCAATCCAGGCGAGCAGATAGAGGCGATAGAGCCACTGGATCGGCCCCTCCGGCGGGATGGACTCGCCGCCGGTGAAGGGGAGCACGATGAACGTGGCCAGGATGACCACGGCGATCACGAATAGCGAATCGTAGAACAGGGCGGCGGCCCGTCGCCACAATGGCGCGGTGCGGGCGGGACGCCTCGGAGACGACTCGCCGGTCATGCGGTGGCGGTCTCGCGCTCGGGCAGGGCGATGTCGGCGAGAATCGCACGGATGGCCGCCAGCCGTTCGTCGAGCGTGTCCATGTCCCGGCCGAAGCGCAGGGTGTCGGCCGAGAGGCGATAGGTGTCCGGGGCCGCCTGCACGGCGGCGACCAACTTGGCCGGATCGATGCGGGCGTTCTCGCCGAAGATCACGCGCCCACCGCGGGCGGTGAGCTCGATCTTGGTGATGCCCAGGCGCCGGGCGCGGATGCGCAGCCGGTGGGTCTCGACCAGGGCGATCACCGGCTCGGGCAGCAGGCCGAAGCGGTCGATCAGCTCGACCTTGAGTTCGTCGAGCGCATCCATGTTCTCGGCGGTGGAGAGGCGTTTGTAGAGCGTCAGGCGGGTATGCACGTCGCTGACGAAGGCCTCGGGGATCAGGGCGGGTTCGCCCAGGTCGACCTCGGTGGTGCGGCTGTCGAGCGGGGCCTCGAGCGCCGGTTCTCGGCCCTCGCGGATGGCTGCCACCGCGCGATCGAGGAGTTGCATGTAGTAGCGGTAACCGACCTCGTGCATCTGCCCGGATTGCCCGGAGCCCAGCAGTTCGCCGGCGCCGCGGATTTCCAGATCGTGGGTGGAGAGCGTGAAGCCCACGCCCAGGTCTTCTAGCGCGGCGATCGCCTCGAGGCGCTTCTCGGCATCCGGGGTCAGCTGCCCCGGCTCCGGGGTGATTAGGTAGGCGTAGGCACGGTGGTGCGAGCGACCAACCCGACCGCGCAACTGGTGGAGCTGGGCCAGCCCGAACTTGTCGGCGCGGTGGATCAGGATGGTGTTGGCCGTGGGGATGTCGATCCCGGACTCGATGATGGTGGTCGAGACCAGCACGTTGAAGCGCTGGTGGTAGAAATCCGACATCACCTGTTCCAGCCCGCGCTCGCCCATCTGGCCGTGCGCCACACCGATGCGCGCCTCCGGGACGATTTCCTCGACCAGCCGGGCCATGCGGTCGATGCTCTTGACTTCGTTGTGCAGGAAGAACACTTGCCCGCCACGTTTGAGCTCACGCTGGATCGCCTCGCGGATCTGCACCTCGTCCCAGCGCAGGATCACGGTCTTGACCGCCAGGCGCTCGCGCGGGGGGGTGGCGATGATGGAGAGATCCCGAATGCCCGACAGCGCCATGTTGAGCGTGCGCGGAATGGGCGTGGCGGTGAGCGTGAGCATGTCCACCTCGGCGCGCAGGGCCTTGAGGCGTTCCTTGTCGCGCACGCCGAAGCGCTGCTCCTCGTCGATGATCACCAATCCGAGGTTGGCGAACTCGGGCGAGTCGCGCAGCAGCTTGTGCGTGCCGATGACGATGTCGACTCGACCGGCCTTGATCCGTTCGCGCAACTCGGTCGTCTTCTTGCCACCGGACAGGCGCGACAGGCTCTCTACGGTGACCGGCCAGTTGGCGAAGCGGTCGCGGAAGTTCCTCAGGTGCTGCTCGGCAAGCAGGGTGGTCGGAACGAGCACGGCCACCTGCGCGCCGGCCTGCACGGCGACGAAGGCAGCCCGCATGGCCACCTCGGTCTTGCCGAAACCGACGTCGCCGCAGACGACCCGGTCCATGGGCTGGCTCGCCGCCATGTCGGTCAGCACCTGCTCGATGGCCAGACGCTGGTCGTCGGTCGGCTCGAAGGCGAATTCCTCGGCGAACGGGCGGTAGTCGGTCTCCTCGGCCTTGAGCGAACTGCCCTTGCGCGCGGCGCGTCGCGCATGCACGTCCAGCAGTTCGGCGGCCACGTCGTGTACCTGTTTCGCGGCCCGTTTCTTCGCCTTCTCCCACTGCCCTGAGCCGAGCCGGTGCAGCGGGGCGGTGTCTTGTGCGCCGCCGGTGTAACGCGAGATGCGTTCGAGGCTGGAGACCGGCACATAGAGCTTGTCGTCGTCGGCGTAGGTCAAGAGCAGGTATTCCTGCGGCTGGCCGTTCATCTCCAGCGTGACCAGCCCCTTGAAGCGGCCCACGCCGTGGTCCTCGTGGACAACCGGCGCGCCGATGGCGAGATCGTCGAGGTTCTGGATGATCGCGTCCGCGTCCCGACCGCGTCGGGACTTTGCCCGGCGTTGCGCGACCCGTTCGGCGAACAGGTTGGTCTCGCTGATGACCGCGACGGCCCCACGCGTACCGGGAAGAATCGCGCCGTGCTCCAGTTCGGCGACCGCCACGCCCAGCCGGGTCGTACCGGCATCTTCCCAGCCACCCACGGCCGCCGGTTCGAGGCCGGCGGCGGTCGTCTGTTCGATCAGCGCCTGGCGTCGACCGCTGCTCTCGGCCACCAGCAGGGTGTGACCGTCGAAGTCGCGGACGAATTCGGCCAGCCGCTCGATCACCGCTGCCTGCGCCGCACTGCCTCGTGCCAGATCCGGCAGGGGGCGATCGCCGATGTCGGCGGCCTGCGGGAAGCGCTCGTCGTCGCCGGCCACCAACTGCCAGCGGGGCAGGGCCTTCACGCGGTCGCCGAATTCCTCGGGCGCCTGGTAGAGGGCCTCGGGGGCGAGGATC
Organism: Halothiobacillaceae bacterium; assembly: GCA_016938615.1. Lineage (GTDB taxonomy): Bacteria > Pseudomonadota > Gammaproteobacteria > Halothiobacillales > Halothiobacillaceae > Guyparkeria. The sequence continues at coordinate 5,569 of JAFGUH010000210.1, forward strand.
GGGTGATCGATGTCGCCGGCGCGCTGTGCGAAACGCTCGGCGGTCTCGGTGACAAAACGTTCGATTGACTGATCGACGCCGTCGAACAGCAATAGACGGGCGTTCTCGGGCAGGTAGTCGAACAGGGTTGCGGTCGACTCGAAGAACAACGGCAGGTAACTTTCGATGCCGGCCGGTACCAGCCCCTCGGAGACCTGGCGATAGATCGGTGCGCTGGTGGGATCACCGGCAAAGATGTTGCGCCAGTTCTGGCGGAAGGTGGCGATGCCCTTGTCGGTCAGCGGGTACTCGCGGGCCGGCAGCAGGGTGATCGCGTCGACCGTTTCGGTGGAGCGCTGCGACTCGGGGTCGAAGTGGCGCAGGGTCTCGATCTCGTCGTCGAACAGGTCGATGCGCACCGGCTCGTGGACGCCCATGGGGAACACGTCGATCAGCCCGCCGCGCAGGGCGAACTCGCCGTGTTGCTGAACGGTGGAGACGAGGCTGTAGCCGGCCTGGTCGAGTTGACGACGGTAGCTTTCGCGGTCGAGCCGTTGCCCGACTTCAAGCACCATGCCCTGGCCGGCGACGAAGGCCGGTGGGGGCAACCGCTGGAGCAGGGTGGGAGCGGCGATTAAGGTCAGCCCGGCAGTCTCCTGTGGCAGGCGCCAGAGGCGCGAGAGGCGATCGGAGATCAGGTCCTGGTGTGGCGAGAAACGGTCGTAGGGCAGCACCTCCCAGTCGGGGAAGATGCTGGTCGGGACGCCGAGGAACCTCAGGGCGGCCTGCGCGTCATTGACCGCGCGACTGTCCGGCAGGACGGCGAGCAGTGGCCGATCGGCCGACGCGGCCGCCAACCGGGCGGCATGAGTCCGACCGAGTTCAGTGCGCGCGCGCAGGTAGATCGGATCGTGGCGGTCGGCGGGCTGGGCGATGGACTGCTTGACGTCGCTCATCTCGGGATCGGTCGGGTGGCAAGGGGGCGAGATTGTCGCCCATTTGGCGAGCGCCTGCACGTCGCGAGGGGGAATCGATTCGGCGTGGCGGGGTGCTGCCTCCCGGGGCGGCCGCGCGCCGGCGGGGCGTCAGGCGCGCAGGTCGATGGTGGCGCCGAGTCGGTCGTCCGTCAGGGCGGCGGACGGGTCGTCGCCGTCACGCGGCGGGCTTGCCGCCACCGGTTCGCCACCGTTGACGCGGCTCTCCGGTGGGTTTTCCACCGGGATGTTGCGCGTCTGGGCGCTGGGGTTGGTGGTCTGCTGGTTGCTGGGCTGCGATAGCAGTCCGTCCGCGGCCGCCACGTTAGGGAACCCCTGCACGAATATCCAACGCCTCTGCGGGTCGCCAGGCGTCCAGATGCAAGGCGCAGTGCGCCGTGCAATGGCCGTCGCCATTGCCAAGCGCTGCAACACGGCAGGTGGGCGCCTGGCGGCCCGCCCTGCGGGGCTTGCCGGCTTGTCCGTCATCGGTGTTCCCGAATCTCGCCGGGCCCGGGGTTATGACCTCGGGCCCGCCTTCAGATCGGCGCCTTGATGACGAACAAGCCGGTAAGCCAGAGGCATTGGATATTCGTGCAGAGGTTCCTTAGTTATCCGCTATCGACGTTCCCGATCATCGCTGTGATCCTCCCTCCGGTCTCGCCGGGCGTTTGTTTCGGTCTGTCTGCATCGTAGTGACCGGGGTGCGGGAATGCCAGGTTCCCAAGTCACGTCAGTCCGGTCGGCCGGTCAGCAGCCTGACCTCGGCGGAATCGAGGGCCTCCGGCGACCCGTACAGGGTGAGGATGTCGCCCTCCTGCAGCACGACGTCGTCGCTGGGGCTCTCGCCGCGGATGCCGTGGCGATTGATCGAGTCGACCAGCACCGCGTCGTTTCCCGACAGCATGGCGCCAAGCTCCCGGCCGATGGCGGCCGAACCGGGCACCAGAGAGACGTTCTTGAGGGTGCGCGGGGCGAGCAGGGTGAAGTCGTTTTCGTCACGGGCCCGGTCACCGTGGAAGGTGTGCCGCAGTGGTGCGTAGTCCTTCTGGCGGATTTCCTGGATCTGCCGGAGGATCTTGGCCAATGGCACGTTTAGGGTGCGCAGCACGTGCCCGCCGAGTGCCAGACTCATCTCGTAGACCGAGGCGACCACCTCGGTCGCGCCGGCCGCGTGGATCCGGTCGAGGTGCTCGTCGGTGCGGGTGCG
>JAFGUH010000211.1 GCA_016938615.1 Halothiobacillaceae bacterium
CAACGACGCCCTGGCGCAGGCGTCCCGACCCGCCGAGCCGCTTCGGCTGGCCGCCTATGACGTAGTGGAGGGCCGCCTGCCAGACGGGCATCCCTACTACCCAGGCTATAAGTCCCGGGTCGGCTTCACCCCCGCCGATAACCGGAAGTTCGGGCCGGAGTTCGGTGGCCAGGTGCGACCGATCTGGCTGGCCGTCCGCCGGGAGCTGGCGGCGACCGCCGTCTCTTCCCGTATCGCGCCGGAGTCGATCCTCGCGGCCTGCCTCAAGACCCAGCGGCCTGAATTCGACGAGGCCATCGAGGCTGCCGGCGGGCGTCCGGACGACTATTTTCTGCTGCCGGTCCACCCCTGGCAGTGGCAGGCGGTGGTCTTGCCCGCTTTTGCCGCGGAGCTGACAGACGGCCGCTTTATTTACTTGGGAAAGGCGGCCACAACTTACTACCCCCAGCAGTCCATTCGCACCTTGGCGGACGCCGCGGTGCCGGAGGCCCCTTCGCTGAAGTTGGCGCTCAGCATTCGCAACACCTCAACGGCGCGCACCCTCGCCCCCCATACGGTGCGCAATGCCGCGCTGATCAGCGACTGGCTCAAGGGGCTCGCCGCCGACGATCCCTATCTGCGGGATTGGGACACCGTGCTGCTGGGCGAGGTGCTGGGGGAAGGCCGCCTTGTGTTCGGGCTGTTCTGCTCAGTTCCAGCGCCGCTGGTGGTGGAGATGATCGCGGCCGCCGGGTTCGACTTCGTGATCCTGGACACCGAGCATACCTTGACCAGCCCCGAACGTTTGGAGCACCTGATCCGAGCGGCGGACGCGGCCGGCATCGTCAGCCTGGTTCGGGTGCCCCAGGCGCCGTCGCCGATGATCGTCCAGGTGCTCGACGCCGGGGCCGCGGGTGCGGACCGCCGAACAGGCCGCGGAGGCCGCGGCTTTGTGCCGTTATCACCCGCATCTCGATGGGCGGGCCGGCGCGCACCGAGGCAGATTTTCTCGCCGTGCTGCGCCATGGCGTGGAGCGGCTCCACATCGAGAGCCTGCACCAGCTTCGGCTG
>JAFGUH010000212.1 GCA_016938615.1 Halothiobacillaceae bacterium
AGCACAATTCATCATAGCGATGCCGGAAGTCAGTATACCGCAATACATTACGGCGAAACCCTGATGCTGGAAGGGTTGACCCCGTCGATCGGTACCGTCGGTGACGCCCTGGATAACGCCCTGTGCGAAACCACGATCGGGCTCTACAAGACCGAGTGCGTGCGGCCAGGCTCCCCGTTTCGCACCGGCCCGATCCGTACCCTGGCCGACCTGGAGAACATGACCTCGGCGTGGGTCAGCTGGTACAACGCCGCCAGGCTGATGCACCGCCTGGGCCGCATCCCACCCGCGGAAGCCGAGGCCGAGTATTACGCTCGACTCCAGGCCGGAAAGCACACCGGTCACACGTAACGAGGTGTGCATGAAACCGGGGATGCTTCACTGCGCTGGCAGGTGCGCCGTGAGCGTGACGGGCTGATGCGGATCACCAAATGCCTTGCCCACACCGACCACTGGCACCGGCCGTGACGCTGTTCTACCCCGATTGCAGCAACAACAACTGGTCATCGACCCAAGACGCCATCAACTTCCTCACGCAGCTCAGGCCCGACGGTTTCAGCGGGATGTGCCACAAAGTCTCCGAAGGCAGCTACTACGAGGACCCCTACTGGCCGCCGGTCATGGCTTGGTGCGACCAGCACCATCTGCCGCTGATCGGCTACCACTACGTGACCACCGACGACCCGGGCGCCCAAGCCCGCACCTGGACGGCCAACAACGGCGGGCGGTTCGCGATGCTGGACTGGGAAGCCAACGGCGGCGACCTGGCCAACCTGACCGCCGTCGTCGACGCGTTCAACACCGCGGGAGTCACCATCCAGCTGGGCTACTATCCACGCTGGTACTGGCAGCAAGTGGGCGAGGGCACCCTGGCAGGGCTGGCCACCTACCTGGTCTCCTCAGGCTATCCCGACGGCGGCGGGTTTGCCTCCACCATCTACGCCGACTCCGGCGGCAACACCGGCGCAGGCTGGGCGCCCTACGGCGGTGCCACCCCAGCTGCCTGGCAATTCACCAACCAAGCCCGCATCGCCGGACACACCGTCGACTGCAACGCCTACCGCGGCAGCAATATCCGCGTCTTGTTCGGCACCACACCCACCCGCAAGCCAACACCCGACAAGGCCGCAACGCTCTAGCGCGGTCGGCCACCACGCCATCAGGGACCGGCACGATTCCGGTTCCTGCATCGGGGTAGATTCCCGACTTGCGAGCAATCTCAAGTGCCTGTGCCGTTTTGGCTGATCGTTTCGGAACATGTCAAGGTCGGTGAGACAGTTTGTTATGCGGATTTGATGAGCGCTTCGGGTGTTGGTTGGTTGATCCAGGCGACGGTGGGCAGTTTCGGTGGGGTGGGCGGCTGGTGCCGGAATCTGGCGGGGTTGGCGGTGTAGGCGGCGTCCAGCGTGGCCGCACGCTGGGCCTGGATCTCGGTGGCGGTGCCGTAGTGCACCGACGCCGCGGTGTGTAGGCCAACGCCGCTGTGCCTATGGACATGGTTGTAGTAGTCGAAGAACACCGTGCAGAAGGCACGGGCGTCTTCGATCGAGCCGAACCGGCCCGGAAACGCCGGGCAGTACTTCAGGGTCTTGAAATTGGCCTCCGAGTAGGGGTTGTCGTTGGACACGTGCGGGCGGGAATGGCTGCGGTCCACACCCAGGTCGATCAACAGCTGGGCGACCGGCTTGGAGGTCATCGAGGTGCCGCGGTCGGCGTGCAGGGCCAGCCGGCCGGCTTCGATGCCGTGTCGGGTCAGCGTGTCGGCGATCAACGCTTTGGCCAGTTCACCGGTCTCGGTGGCAGCGATCGTCCAGCCCACCACGTAGCGGCTGAAGATGTCGATGATCACGTACAGCTGGTAGTAGATACCGCGTTGCGGGCCTTGCAATTTCGTGATATCCCAACTCCACACCTGGTTCGGTGCGGTGGCGATCAGTTCGGGTTTCTTCTTCGCCGGATGGGTGCGTTGGCGGCGCCGCTCCCGGTTTTCGCCGGCGATCGCCAGCAGCCGGTACATGGTGCGGATCGAGCACAGGTAGATCCCGTCGTCGAGCAACCTGGCCCACACCTGCGCCGGCGCCAAGTCGCAGTAGGCCGGCGAGCGCAGCACCGACAGGATGCGCTGGCGTTCGGCCTCGGCGAGCTTGTTCGCCGGTTCCGGCCGCGGCGCCGGCTCCGACCGGCGGGGTGGCCTGCGTCGCCGGTACACGGTCGCACGCGCCGCCCCGAGCAACTCGCACGCCCGTTTGGTCGACGTCGCAGCCTCAACACCGTCGAAGTGCGCCGCTATCACGGCTTCGGCTTCGGCTC
>JAFGUH010000213.1 GCA_016938615.1 Halothiobacillaceae bacterium
CCGTCCGGGCGGGCCGCCAAGGGCCCATCTGCGGCGTTGCGGCGCTTGCGAATGGCGACGGCCATTCACCGCGCGCCGCGCCTTGCATCTGGACCCTTGGCGGTCCCGCAGAGGCACTATCGATTCGTGCAGAGGTTCCCAAGGGAACCTCTGCACGAATGCCGTACCGCTCTGCGCCCCTTGAGCCGGGAAGATGCAGCGCTTGTCCGCCGTGTTGTCCGCCGTGGAAGGGTCGTTCCCACATCCTCGGGCGACAACGCAGCAGATACCCGGCTCAAGCCCCGTCCGCAGGCGGGCCGCTAACGGCCCATATGCGGCATCGCAGCCTTTGTGAAGCGCTACGTCCCTTCACGGCGAACCGCGCCTTGCCTCCGGACCCTTGGCGGTCCCGCAGAGCTAACGAACGATTCGTGCAGAGATCCCCTAGCTTGTCGAGTTTGTCGCAAGCCGTTCGACGAGTCCAGCGCCGATTGCCTGGACGCGCGCCAGTCGTGTCAAGGGGGCCATCGGGGTGCGCGTGCCCGCCCCCCAAACGACGCCCGGCCAGGCGGCATCGTCATGAAAACGTGCCACGCAGTGCAGGTGAAGCTGCGGGACGAGGTTGCCGATGGCGCCGATGTTGATTCGGTGCGGGACGTAAAGCGCCTCCAGGGTGCGGCTTGCCGCCTGGAGTGCGCGCATCGACTGGTCGCGCCAGGCCGATGGCAGATCGTGGAGTTGCTCGGCTCCTGCGAGCATCGGCACCACCAGCAGCCACGGGAATCGATGGTCGTCGATCAAGCGGTACTGAATGCCATCCCGGTTAAGGATCGGCACGCTGTCGGCGGTCAATCGAGGATGCAGTCGCCATTCGGCATCAGGATGGATGGATGGGTTCAACGTCGGGTTTCCTCCGCGGGAGGCACATCCAGGACCAGGTCAACGCGCCGGTTCTCGGCTCGCCCGGACAGGGTGCCATTGTCCGCGATCGGCTGTGTGTCCGCCAGCCCGACCGCGTTGAGTCGACTCGGGCGGATACCGGCGTCGATCAACTGGCGGACGACCGCTGCGGCTCGCGCTGCCGAGAGCTCCCAGTTGGACGGGTAGCGCCAGGTATCGATGGGCCGGTCGTCGGTGTGGCCTTCCACGGTGATCCGGTACGCGCTGTCGGTCAAACGATCCGCCAGCCGGGCCAGCAGGGCCTTGCCGGGCGTGGACAAGCTGGCCTCGCCGGTGGGAAACAGGATGTTGTCCCGGACCCGGAGTTGTACCCGGTCGGCAACGGTCGAGACTTCCACGCTTTTGCCCATGTCGCGGAAGCGACCGGCCAGCGTGGCCGCCGCGTCGTTGCCGACGGGCCGACTTCCTGACTCGGCCCCTCCGCTGTCTGGTTTGCTCTCAAGGCCGATCAGTCGCTCCGATCCGCCGATCAACGCAGTGCCTTCGGCCGCGGCGGTCGAGGGCCCGGAGCGATGGACGGTGGCCTCGACCTCGGCAGGATCGACTCGCGTGTCCGAGGGGCCGGCGGCAGGCCGGTCGGTGTTGGCGGGACGGTCGATCTGGGCACCGCTTCCCGGGTCGATGGGTTGGGCGGACTTGTGCTGGTAGGCATAGGCGGCCAGCAATACGAACAGCGTCAGAAGCAGGGTCATGAGGTCGACCATGGTCAGGAGCCAGTAGGACTGGTCGTCCTCGACCTGGCGAACGTCCGGCTCCCAGCCCTCGCTCCACGGACGTCCGCCATCGCGACCGGCGGCCATCTGGCCGACGCGGGCGACCCGGGCCTGCTGAAGCTCGACGTCCCGCGCGCTGGGTTGGCGGCCGGTTGCGGTCATTCGCTCGTCCGGCCAGTGCGACGCTGGGTCAATGGGCGGCGCCCCGCACGCTCGACACGCCGGTCGCCGTCACGCAGCTCGTCTTCGCTCTGGGCGAGGAACGAGCCCAGGGTTTCGCGGATGAACGCCGGTGAGCGTTCCTCCTGCATCAGGAGCACCCCCTCGACCATCATGTTCATCAGCATCACGCGCTGCTCGGTGCGTCGCTCGAGCTTGAGCGCGATCGGCTTGAACAGCATGTTTGACAAGAGGATGCCGTAGAGCGTGGTGATCAGGGCGAGTGCCATGTTGGTGCCGATGGCACCGAACTGATCGGCATCCATGGCGCTGAGCATGTTGATCAGCCCGAGTAGGGTCCCGAGCATGCCGAAGGCCGGGGCGAAGGTGGCCATGGTGCGAAAGATCTGCGCCTCGGCCCGTTCTCGGGCGCGCATGCGCGATATGCGCCACTGCATCAGTGTGATCAGGTCCTCGGATGAGGCCCCGTCGAGCACCATCTGCATCCCCGAGCGCAGGAAGGGGTTCCGGATGCGGTTGAGCTTTTCGTCGGCCCGGCCGATCTGACCCTGGAACTTGAGCTTGGCCACCTCGACCAGCTCGTTGATGTCGCGCTCGGCGTACAGGCGTTCGTTCTTGAGCACGATGCCGAACACGCGAAACACGCGCAGCACTTCGTGCAACGGGTAGCTCACCAGCGTTGCGGCCACGGTGCCGCCAACGACCAGCAGCAGGCCCGGCAAGTTGAGGAAGTTGGATGGGTCCTCGGCGGACAGACCGATCGTCGTGGCGACGATGGCCAGGCCAATGAACATGCCGAGCAGCGTGCTGGGATTCACGGATCGATGGTCCTCGGGAACGATGGGATCACTGGGAAAACGGTAGTATTGCCGGTGGATTGACCGAGCTTCGCCGGGTCGTTGCCAGGCCGTTGCCGGGCCGTTGCCACGACGGTCGTGGCGGCTGACCCCATGCTCGTATCATCGGCAAGCGGCGGGATTTCTTGATACCGACACCGCGACAGACGAGAACGGCCATGACCTTGATCGATACCCATTGTCACCTCGACGCGGCCGATTTCACGGGCAATCTGAACGACGTGGTTCGGCACGCGGTTGAATGCGGGGTCGGGGGGCTGGTCGCCGTGGGTGTCTACCCGGCGGCTTTCGCCGTGCAGCGCCGGGCGCTGCAGGTGGCGCGGGGCGCTGGCTGCTCGGCCTGGCCGGCGTTCGGTACCCACCCCTGGTGGGCCGACTCGGTGCCTCCTCGGGCGGCGATCGAGGCACTCGATGCCGCCTGGTCCTCGGCCGAACCCCCGGTTGCGGTAGGGGAAATCGGGCTCGACTTTGCTCGCGACGACGTGGATTCCGATCGACAGAACCGTTTGTTCATCGCCCAGCTCGACTGGGCTGCCGCCCGCGATCTCCCGGTGATCCTCCACGAGCGAAAATCGGCCGACCGCCTGCTTTACTGGCTTCGCCGGCGCGAACACGCCGGTGGAGTCGTGCACGGTTTTACCGGCTCGTTCCAGCAGGCCGGGCAGTTGATCGAGCAGGGATTTTTCATCGGGGTGGGCGGCGCGATAACGCACCCCGGCGCACACCGCATGCACCGAATGGTGAAACGGCTGCCGCTCGAGTCGCTGGTGCTCGAGACCGATGCGCCCAACCAGCCGGGTCACGCGCACCGCGGGGAGACCAATCGCCCCGGCTACCTGCCCGAGAACCTCGCCGCCATGGCTCGCCTGCGCGGCCTGGACCAGGCGGAATTGAGCGAGGCGATAGCGGCCAACGTCGAGCGTCTGTTCAAGGGCCGACTTCGCTACAATGCCGCCGTTTCCTCCACTCCAGACCGGACTGACCACAGATGACTGCCATCAATCCTGTCGACGAACGAACCGAGCTGCTCATCGGAGACGAGGGTCTTAGCCGGCTGCGGGCGGCCACGGTGCTGGTCGCCGGGCTGGGCGGGGTCGGTGGTGCGGCGGCCGAGTCGCTCGCCCGCGCCGGGGTGGGGCGCTTGATCCTGCTCGATCACGACACGTTCGCCGAGTCCAACCTCAATCGGCAACTGTTCTCCACCCGCGAGGTGCTGGGGCGCGGCAAGGCGGAGGTGGCGGTCGAGCGGCTGGCCTCGATTCGAGACGACATCGAGCTCGTGCCCAGTGCCGACTTCCTCGACGTCTCGGGTGTGGAGGGGTTTCTCGGGGAGCATCAGCCGGACGTGGTCGCCGACTGCATCGACTCGATCGCGGTCAAGGCGCGCCTGCTGGCCGTGGCCCGGGAGCAGGGGCGGGGCACGTTCACGGCGTTGGGGGCGGGGAATCGCATCGACCCGCGCCAGATGCAGGTAGGGCGACTCGATCGGGTGCATGGCTGCGGGCTGGGCGCGGTGCTGCGGCGCAAGCTCAGGAAGGCAGGGGCGCCGGTCGACTTCCCGGTGGTCTACTCTACCGAAACCCCGCGCAAGCCGGCGCCGCACCAGCCGACCGACGACGGCAGCCAGCCGCGCGCGGTCAACGGTACGATCAGCTACTTGCCGAACCTGTTCGGTTACGTGGTGGCCGGCGAGATCATCCGTCGTCTGCTCGACGGCACGGGCTGATTTCGACGAGTCGAATCAGTCCTCTCGCCGGAATACGCGTCGCCCATTGACCCAGGTGGCCTCGACGCGATGGGTGAAATCCCAGCCGGCGAACGGGGTATTGGTCCCGGCGCTCGCCATGCCGGTGGTATCGAGGCTCCACATGCTGTCGGGGTCGATCAACGCCAGATCGGCGCGCTGGCCGACGGTGATCGAGCCGGTGTCCTCCAGCCCGAACAAGGCCGCGGGCCGAGTGATCAGGGCATCGAGCGCGCGCTCGAAAGTCATTACCTTTTCCTCGACCAGTTTCATGATCAGAGGCAGCAGGGTCTCGAGTCCCGAGATACCGGGTTCGGTCTCGGGGAAGGGCGCGAGCTTGGCGTCCGGCTCGTGGGGTTGGTGATCGGAGACAACGGTGTCGATCAGGCCCTCGGCCAGTCCGCGGCGCAGGGCGTCACGATCGCGCATGCTGCGCAATGGCGGGATGACGTGGGCATTGGGGTCCAGCGCGTCGGTATCCATCTCGGTCAGCCATAGCTGATGGGCCGAGACGCCCGCGGTGATCGGCAGACCATCGGCCTTCGCCCGCTCGATCAGTTTCAGTGCCGCTGCCGAGGAAAGCATGGGGACATGCACCCGGGCCCCGGTCTCGTTGATCATCGCGATCAATTGGGCAAGAGGCGCGGTTTCCGCGGAAACGGGCAGTCCCGGTAGTCCCAGACGGGTGGCGACAGCACCGTCGTGGGCGCATCCGCGCGAGGCGAGCGACGGGTCGATCGGCTGAAGCAGGACCTGCAGGTCGAAGGTGGCGGCGTATTCCAGCGCGCGACGCATCAGGCGCAGGTCGTGGAAGGGGTAGTGGGCATTCGAGATCGCCACGCACCCTCCCGCGTCCAGTGCGGCCATCTCGGCGAGCAATTCGCCGGCGAGTCGCTGGGTCATCGCCCCGATCGCGACCACGCGTGTCCGGCCCGCGAGCTGGGCGCGGCGCTTGATGTAGCGTGCGACTGCGACGGTGTCGAGCACGGGCGCCGTGTCGGGCGGAATCACGAGCGTGGTGATGCCACCGGCTACCGCGGCGGCGCTTTCGGTCGCGATGGTGGCCTTGTGTTCGAGCCCAGGCTCACGCAGCCGCGCCCAGCCGTCGATAACCCCGGGGATCAGCCAGTGGCCCTCAGTGCAGATATGCTCGGCGGCATCGATCGGCCAGTCATCCGGCGCCTCGCCGATGCCGACGATGCGGCCGTTGGCGAGGAACAAGTCCCGGGTGGTATCGAGCCCCACCGACGGATCGCGCAATCGAGCACCGCGAATGACCCAGTGGTCGCAATCTATGCCCGGGCGGCAGCCCTCGGGGTGGCGCACCGGATCGTAGTCGAGGCCGAGATTTTCCGGTGCGTCCTTCATGCCTGGTCTCCCCGGTTGGCGCTCATGCAAAGGCTCATCACCGCCATGCGGACCCCGATGCCGTTGGATACTTGTTCCAGGATCACCGACTGCGGTCCGTCGGCCACCGAGGACTCGATCTCCACCCCGCGATTCGCCGGGCCCGGATGCATCACGATCGCATCATGCTTGGCCCAGGCGAGTTTCTCCTCGGTCAATCCGTAGAGGCGATAGAACTCCTCCTCGCTTGGCAGCAGGCCCGATTCCATCCGTTCGCGCTGCAGGCGCAGCATGATGATCACGTCGACGTCCCTGAGCCCCTCGCGCATGTCGTGGAATACGCGCACGCCGAGTTTTTCCACGTCGGTGGGGATCAAGGTGCGCGGAGCGATCACCCGCAGTTCGCCGACGTTGAGCGAGTTGAGCACGTGCATCTGCGAACGGGCGACCCGCGAGTGGCGGATATCGCCGACGATTGCCACCCGTAAGGGGCTGAAGTCGCCCTTGTGGCGACGGATGGTGAAGGCATCCAGCAAGGCCTGGGTCGGGTGCGAGTGCCAGCCGTCGCCGGCGTTGACCACCGAGACGTGCGGGGCGACGTGGCGGGCGATGAAGTGGGCGGCGCCGGACTGTTCGTGGCGGACGACGAACATGTCGGCTTGCATCGCCTCGATGTTGCGCAGGGTGTCGAGCAGGCTCTCGCCCTTCTTGGTGGCCGAGGTGGCGAGATTGAGGTTGAGCACGTCGGCCGACAGACGTTTGGCGGCAAGCTCGAAGGTGGTGCGGGTACGGGTCGAGGACTCGAAGAACAGGTTGACCACGGTGCGCCCGCGCAACAGCGGCACCTTCTTGATCTCGCGGTCGGTGACCGACACAAAGCCTTCGGCGGTGTCGAGGATGCGGGTGACCCATTGGGGGCCGAGTCCCTCGATGGTCAGCAGGTGACGCAGGTGGCCGTTCTTGTCGAACTGGATCGCCCAGGGATCGGGCGCGAATTTCGGGATCTTGGGGCGCACGAAATGAACAGCCATGGTGCTCAGCTCTCCTTGCTCGAAACCCGATGGGCGGTCATCGGCGCGGGCCCATCGACATGTATCTGTTCGTCGGGTCCGAGGGTGACCCGCTGGCCGGCCCAATCGGCGCAGATCGGCAGTTCGCCCCCGTCGCGTTGGTACAGCACGGCAAGTCGAATCCGGCGCGGGCGACCGTAATCGAACAACTCGTTCATGGCCGCGCGCACGGTGCGTCCGGTGAAGAGCACGTCGTCGACCAGAATGATGTCTCGGCCGTCGACATCCACGGACAGATCCGACGGACTGACCTGAGGATGCAGGCCGAGTGTATGAAAATCATCACGATAGAAGGTGATGTTCAACCGTCCTAATGGTTCCGAGCACCCCAGCGCACGGTGCAGTGCGTCGGCCACCCAGACACCGCCGGTATGGATCCCGACGATCAGCGGATCGACGAACTCGCCGCGTCGTTGGGCGGCGCGAATTTCGGTTTCGAGCCGATCGATGGCTTCGTTCGCCGGCAGCAGCGGGTCGGGAGGGGTCATCGGCGCGGCATTCCGTTCGGGTGGTTTAGGAAATTCTGCACGAATCGGGTGGCGTTCGTGCCTGTCGAGCCGATCGTGATCGAGACGCGCTGGTTCAGCTTTCCCCGGGGCAACCCTTTGGGTCAACTCGTTGGGTCAACTGGCTGGGTCAACTCGTTGGGTCAACTCGTTGGGTCTGCTTCCGACGCGTGCGACTGTCGAGAGTGTATCAATCTCGGCCGGTGGCGGCAGCGTCGACCAGGTTTGTCGTCACTTCCGCCTTGGTGACGTCTTCGATCGGACGGGGGCTGTCCTCGGCGAAAAAGCCATCCAGAATCACGGCGGCCGCCATCGCGTCGAGCTGGGCCGGGTCGCGGGCGATCGTTTGCCTGCCCAGACGCTCGGCTGCCTGCTCGGAGCTCAACCGCTCGTCGACGACGTAGACCGGCCGTCCACTGCGTACCCGCAGCCGATTCGCAAAGCGACGCACCGCGGCGGCCTGCGGGTAACAGCGGCCTGCGTCGTCGATCGGCCAGCCGACGACGAGCGCCGCGGGTTGCCATTCGGCGGTCAGGGCCTCGATCGCCGCCCAGTCGATCTGGTCGGCATTGCGATTGTGGAGTGTGGTCAGTGGCCGGCCGGTGCCAAGGCGGCGATCGCCGATGGCGATGCCGATACGCCATTCGCCGTAGTCGAAGGCCAGTGCCTGATACGTCGCTTGCCGGGTCGCCTGACCGGTTGCGTGGCCGGTTGCCTGGCCGGTTGCCTGGCCGTTCGCCTGGTCGTTAGCCTGGCCATTGGGCTCATTCGGTGACGGGGCAGGGGCGCTCCGCGGGCTACCCGACGTCGGTTCGGTCATCAGGCGTGTCCGGCCTCGCCGGAGAGCAGGTTGATGTCGATGCCGAGTTCCTCCGCCGCCGTCGTCCAGCGCTGTTCGGCCGGTTGCCGGAACAGGATTTCCTCGGTCGCCTCGACGTTGAGCCAGCTGTTTTCCGCCATCTCACGGTCCATCTGGTCGCGGCTCCAGCCCGAGTAGCCCAGGGCCACCAGCACGTTTGCCGGACCGGCACCGTCGGCGAGGGCCTGAAGGATGTCCTTGGAAGTGGTCAGGCCGATGCGGTCGGTGACCTCAAGCGTGGAGTCCCAGCCACCGTGCGGGGCGTGCAGGACGAAACCGCGCTCGAGATCGATCGGCCCGCCCATGTAGACCGGGCGGCGACGTAACTCGGGATCGGTACAGGTGATCTGCATGTGGTCGAGAATCTCGCCCAGGTCGAGCTCGAGCGGTCGATTGATGGTGATGCCCATCACGCCCTCGTCATTGTCCTCGCAGACGTAGGTCACGCTCCGGCTGAAGTTTGGGTCCTCCAGATTCGGCATCGCGATCAGGAGCTGGTTCGTGAGCGAACTGTGTTCTTGCATGGTCTTCCCAGTAGTGGTGGCGTGCACGACGACCTTCAAGGCCCCGTCAGCTGCGTGGCCCGCGACGCCGGCTGGTCGTAGCGCCGGACTTACGCCGCGAGCGGGCCGGCTTGACGGTCGTCTCGCGCTTGAGCGAATGCACCTGGGGCTCGTCGCGGCCCTTGCGATTGCCGGCCGGGCGCTTGGTGTCCCGCCCGGCCGTGCCAGCCTTGAACGGCTTGTGGGCGCGGCGCGCGTCGTCGCGGCCGAGTGTCTTGTGTCGCGTCTCGGGTTTGAGGCCGACCAGTTGGGCCAGCGCGCCCTCGACGGAGGGTTCCAGTTCCTGGATTTTGCCGGGCCGCAAGCGTGGCGGCAGAGGCACGCCGGCGTAACTGATGCGAATCAGCCGGGAGACCGCGCCGTTGACGGCCTCGATCATGCGACGCACCTCGCGGTTGCGTCCCTCGTGCAGAGTGACGTGGTACCAGTGGTTCTGCCCCTGGCCGCCGGCGTCGACCAGGCGCTGGAAGCTGGCCGGGCCGTCTTCGAGCTCGACGCCCTCGATCAACCGTTTCTGCTGCTCGTCGGTGAGCCCACCGAACACACGCACGGCATAGGTGCGTTCGATGCCGTAGCTCGGGTGCATCAATCGGTTGGCGAGTTCGCCGTCGTTGGTCACCAGTAACAGGCCGCTGGTGTTGAAATCGAGGCGGCCGATCGTGATCCAGCGTCCCTCGCGGATGGGCGGCAGGTGCTCGGCAACTGTCGGGCGACCTTCGGGGTCGTGGTTGGCCGTGATCTGGCCTTCGGGCTTGTGGTAGACGAGCACGCGGCGCACCGCGCGGACCTCGGGCACCTGGACCCGCTTGTCCCCCACCTCGATCCGGTCGCCAGGGGCGGCCTGATCACCGAGGGTCGCCACCTGCCCGTTGACGCGCACTCGGCCCTCGACGATCCAGTTCTCGATCTTGCGCCGCGACCCCAGTCCCATGGCCGCCAGGATCTTCTGCAAGCGTTGCTTTTCCATGGGCTCTCCTGAGGGATTTCTGGACGAGATGCACCCGGCCTCGGGTGGCCAACCGGTGCGTCGAAAAATGACCGGTCATTCTAACAGGCCGGAGGGTGGATCGCCTCGCTCCTATGGACTCGCCCGGGCGATCGCCCTAGGCTTGGATGGTTGGGGCCGCGGAGAGCGGATCGAGCACCGGGGAAGTGAGCCACGGTGATGTGATCCAAGGGGATTTGTGCACGGGATGACGTGCCGCTGGAGGCCTGACACATCGTTCGTGGTCACGGCGCGCAACGCGTTGTGGCAGCAGCGCGGTGTGGCATTGGTGCAAAGGAGGCCCGCCAGACCGTGGGCGAGCCGGAAAGACATGACCAGCGATCTTAGTGAGGCAGGACGCGATCGATACATTCGACCAGCACGAGGGGCCGCCGGTCGCGCGGCTCGAATCGAGGCCGGACGGCGGCGCGGCGATGACGCTCGAGGGCGCCTGGGTGCTTGCCCACCTCGACCGCGGGCCGCCGTCGTCCCCCGAGCCGGACGCGGCGAGATTATCGGAGCAGGGGGCCGGCACATTGCATCTGGCCGGTCGCGTCACGGCGTTCGACAGCGCGGGCGCGCTAGCGGTGGCTCGCCTGGTGGGCCGCTGGGAGGCCCGTGGTTGGCGCGTCGACATGGACGGGTTGCGTGACTCGCAACGCGCCTTGGTGCAGCGACTGGCATCGCGCCTGTCAGATTCCCAACCGCCTGCGTCGACCCGCGAAGGCGCACTGGCCCGACTGGGCCGGGCGACGGTGGATAAGTTTGCCGAGACCAATGCGTTTGTCGCCTTCATCGGAGAGTTGACGACCCGGGGCGGGCGTCTGGCGCTTCGGCCATGGCGGATTCGTTGGCGGGAGGTGATTGCCGAGATTGAGGCGGCCGGGGTGAGGGCGCTGGGGATCGTCGGGTTGTTGTCGTTCCTGGTCGGCATGGTGATGGCCTACCAGGCCGGCGCCACCTTGCAGGACTACGGCGCAAACGTGCTGATCGTCAACCTGGTGGGCATTCTCACCCTGCGCGAGATGGGGCCACTGCTGACAGCAATCATTGTCGCCGGGCGCACGGGGTCGTCATACACCGCCCAGCTCGGGACGATGCGTCTCACCGAGGAGATCGACGCGCTACGCGCGATCGGCGTCTCGCCATTCGAGATACTGGTGATGCCCAAGGTGATCGCCTTGATCCTGGTGATGCCCCTGTTGACGGTGTTCGCCAACCTGATGGGGCTCTTGGGCGGTGCGGTGGTGGCCGCCTCGCGCTTCGACGTGGGATTCGCGGTCTACCTTGCCCGTCTGCCGGAGGTGGTGGATATTTCCACGCTCCTGCTCGGCCTGGTCAAGACACCGGTGTTCGCCATTGTCATCGCGCTGGTCGGTTGCTTGCAGGGCATGCGCGTGGCGAGCAGCGCACTGGCGGTGGGACGGGCCACCACGGTCAGCGTGGTGCAGGCCACGTTCCTGGTGATCGTGCTCGACGCGCTCTTTTCCGTCCTTTTCAACCTGTTGGGGTATTGACGTGAGCGAGGTCTCGCCTGACGTCATCGCTCGGCTCACCGGGGTACGCAATTGCTTCGGTGGCGATTGCATCCACGACGGTCTCGATCTGGCGCTACTGTCAGGGCGGATCACGGCGCTGGTCGGCGGCTCAGGCAGCGGCAAGACCGTGTTATTGCGAACCCTGTCGATGCTGCGCGAGCCGGATGCCGGCTCGGTAACCCTGTTCGGCGTCGATGTTGGTCGGTGCGACGAGGGGCGCCGACGCGAACTGCGGCGGGGCATCGGGTTCTTGTTTCAGGGCGGGGCGCTCTTCACCGCCCTGACCGTGCTCGAGAACGTCATGTTGCCCTTGCGCGAGCACACCCGTCTCAAGAAGGGCGGCTGGCTGGAGGATCTCGCCATGAGCAAGGTGCTGATGGCCGGCCTGCCGGGCGAGAGCGCGGGCAAGTATCCTGCCCAGCTGTCGGGCGGGATGGTCAAGCGGGCCGCGCTTGCCCGGGCGCTTGCTCTCGATCCGCGGTTGCTGATCCTGGATGAGCCCACCTCCGGGCTCGACCCGATCGCCGCCGCCGGGTTCGATTCCCTGATCCGTGAGCTGACCGACACGCTCGGGCTGACGGTGATCCAGGCGACTCACGACCTGGACTCGATCTGGCGCGGCTCGGACCAGGTTGCGTTTTTGGCGAGACGACGGGTGCTGGCGACGGGACCGGCAGCGGAACTCGCGCGGCGGGACGAACCCGAACTGGTTGCCTACTTCCGCGGCGCGCGGTCGGCGGAATATGCGAAACTCCACGCAGGCCTGCCCCCGGACAACTGAGAGACCGGCATGGAATCGAAGGTGAACTACAGCATCGTCGGGTTGTTCGTGATCCTGTTGGCCATCGCCTCGGCCGTGACGGCCTGGTGGCTGCACAGCGGTGGCAGCAATCGGCAATACGACACCTACCTTGTGCTGGCGAGCGACAGCGTCTCAGGGCTCAATGCGGACAGCCGGGTGTACTACCACGGCGTGGACGTGGGCTACGTCGACGGGATCCGGATCGACCGGGACAATCCGGACAACATCCGCATCCGTCTCCTGATCGACCGCACGGTTCCGATCCGCTCTGATATCCGCGCCCAGCTCCAGCCCCAGGGTGTGACCGGGTTGAGTGTGCTCAATCTCAAGGGCGGCAGTTCCGGCAAGCCGCTCGCGGCGGCCTCGGGCGAGTGCTGTCCGGTCATCCCCTACGAACCCTCGTTGTTTTCCAAGCTCGAGGGGGGCATAAACGACACCATGGTGCGGTTGGTCGCGGTCAGCGAACGCCTCGATCGGCTCTTGAGCGAAGAGAACGTCGAGGCCATCGAGCGCACGGTTCGTCAGCTCGACACGATTACCGGGACCGTGGCGGCCGAACGGCAACAACTGCGCTCGCTGTTGCGCGACACGGCCCGCACCATGGAGAACACCGCCAGCATGACGGCCAAGGGCGACCAGTTGCTGGGGCGCGCCGAGTCGACGCTCGATTCGTTCGACCAAGCGATCGCGAGCGTATCGCAGGCCATGGACCGGTTCGAGTCCACCGCCGCGCGGGTCGCGACCGCGGCCGACGCCACCGTCGGCTTCAGTCGCGCGGGGCAGAATGCCGCCCAGGAAATTTCCCGACAGACCCTCCCGGATATCAGCCTGTTGATACGCGACCTGCGCGACCTGTCACGCCGATTGTCCGATTTCACCTCAACACTCGAACAGAATCCCTCTCGGGCATTGTTCGGAGGCAACGGTCGGCCGCCCGGCCCCGGCGAGGCGTCGCGCTGATCCGGTTATGGAAAACGACATGAAAAAGACCAGTCAAGTACCTGTTATAAAGGGCATTATTCGAGCGGTTATCGCCATTTGTTCCTTGGGGGCGCTGACCCTTGGCGGTTGCTCGGTGCTGCCAAAAGCCGAGGGAGAGCCCTCTCTGTGGCGGCTGGTCACGCCGTCGGTCGAGACGTCCTCGGGGCCGGTCGGATGCCCCGTGACCCTGCGTCTGATCGAGACCCGCGCGAGCGACGCGATCGCCCGGCGGGACATGGCCTACAGCCGGACGCCTCAGTCGCTTGCCTACTATCGCGACAATCGCTGGAGCGCGGCGCCGGCGACCATGCTCGACGAGATTCTCGACGAGGGCCTGACGGGCCAGTCGTGGGTACGCAACGTGGTGAGGGGCGGGGCGCGAGTCGCCACGGACCTTGCCTTGTACTGCGAGGTGGAGCACCTCGAACACCAGCTCGGATACGTCGATGGCCGGGTGCGGCTCAAGGTGGCCTGCAGCTGGTATCGGAGCGGGGAGCGCGAACTGCTGGAAACGCTGTCCTTCGACCGGACGGTCGAGATCGAGCGCAACGATGCCTCGCATTACGCCGCAGGCGCTCAGGCCCTCGTGGCGGACTTCATGCGGGCCATCGGTCGCCAGGGACGGTCGCTAGGGAATCTCTGCACGAATCGATAGGGCCTGCAGCGGGATCGCCAAGGATCCAGATGCAAGGCGCGGAGCGCGGTGAATGGCCGTCGCCATTTGCACACCCGGCAACGCCGCAGATGGGCCCTTGGCGGCCCGCCCGCACGGGGCTCGCGGGTTTGCCCGCACGCCGCAAAGCCGTCTCTCGACGGGCCTGCGTTATTGCATTGGGCCCGTCTTCGAGACGGCGCCACAAAGCGAACAAACCCGCGAGCCAGGGACACCACCGATTCGTGCAGCGGTTCCCTCGCAGACGAGTCGCCCCCGCCGTCGTCGACTTGATTGCCCCGGCCGACGCGCTCCCCGGCCGACGCGCTCCCCGGCCAACACGCTACCCGGCCGATGACCGTCCGGCCCGTCAGACGCCCCGTCCGTCTTCTTGATACCAACTCGACGGGATCGGCAGGTGGCCGGTCTTGACCCAGATGGTGCAGCCAGTGTCGGAATAGGGCGCGTGCCGGCTCCAGTGCGGGTTGCGAAGCCAGGTACCCGCCGGATACTCGCCTTGTTCATCGGCAAGAGTGCCCTCCACGACGAAGATCTCCTCACCACCGAAGTGGTGATGCGGCGTGAAGTGCGTGCCCGGCGCCCAACGCACCATGGCCGTGTGTTCGCCTTCGAAACCGCCCAGCGGCATGACTTCGAGCCCCTCGACCCGTCCCTGTTGCCACGGGGTCTTCCTCGTGTCCACCGCCATCGACTCGCGCTCCCTCGGGTCGAGATGGTGGAGCTTGACCAGGATCACGCAGCCCTCCGGCGCGCTCGGGCGGTGGCGCGACCCGGGTGGATTGCGCACGTAGTACCCCGCGGGAAAGCAGCCGGTTTCGTCGCAGAACGCGCCGTCCAGCACCAGGAACTCCTCCCCGCCATGGTGGACGTGCTCGGGAAACGCCGCCCCGGGGGCGAAACGCACCAGGCTGGTGGCCCGGGTGCCGTCGCCGCCCTCACGCTCGATCAGTTTGCGCTCGACGGTCGGCTCGGGGGACTGCACCCAGGGCAGGGCGGTTGTATCCACCACGGCGCGCTCGAAGAGGTTGGCGTGTTGCGGGGTAAGGGGATGTTCGGCCATGGGTTGAATCCCGTTTGGGTGGGTTTAGAGCAGGGAGCGTAGACAAAAAAAACCGCGACAGGC
>JAFGUH010000214.1 GCA_016938615.1 Halothiobacillaceae bacterium
CGACAAAGGTGTGATGCTCATGGCAGAGAAGATGGACGCGGAACGCGGTTTCTACCGCAACGGCAACATCCTGGTCGAACAGGCCACTGACGGCATGTACCTCGTGCAGCGCCCTTCCAGGCGACCTCGCAAGGGGTCGACCAACGGACGAATGACCGTGCCGGGCGATATGGAGACGCTTTACGAGACCGCCGTGTTCAACGACGCGGTTGATCACGCCCGCGATCTTGCCCGGGATCTGGCCAAGGCAGGCTGACCTGCTGGCAGGGCCGCCCGACGCGGTCCGTGAAATGACGAAGCCCGGATCGACCGATCCGGGCTTTTTCGTGGTTGCCGGCGTCGGGCGGATCGACGCACTCAACGCATCCGGCGTGTCTTCTCGACCATGCGCAGGGTCGACCGACTGTTGTTCAGACGGGCAACCATCGATAACGGCACCCAGCGCAACTCGAACGATTCCTCATTGCCCGGCACGGGTAGGCTGTCGTCGATCTCGACCAGGTAGCGGATGTCAATGTGATGGTGCTCGATCGCGCCCTCGAACGGTTCCTGGGTGGAGTGGATGTCGACGTCGAAGATGGCTTCGTGAACCAATCGAATATGCTCGGGGGCGACGCCGGTCTCCTCAGCGCACTCCTTGAGCGCGACCTGGCGCATGTCGGTATCGCCATCGGCATGTCCGCCCGGTTGCAGCCAGCGGTCGAGCTTGCGGTGGTGCATCAGCAGCACGGCGTACCGCGATGGGTTGACCACCCAGGTGGACGCGGAGACGTGGGCCGGCAGGTGGTGGCGGTAGAAGGTATCGGGATGCGTGGCGACGAACTGCCGAGCGCGCTCGACGAAGGCGGCTTCATCGAGATGACGCGTCTCGTAGCGAGCGAGTTGCTCCAGCAGGTCACAGCGATGCATGGTTCAACTCCCCCTCGGCAACACGGCGGCTCGCGATGACAGTGCCCGGCAGCCGTTCATTACGCGCCGCTCCGGGCGATATGTCTCGTTAGTCACGGCGCGGTTCCTCGGACTCGATCGGACGCATCATGGTGACGAGGCATCTTGACCCGGATCAGGTGTAAGCCGGGTTTTTCACGGCGGCGATGGCGGCCCGAGCCGCCTCGTCGACGTTGCCCTCGGTGCCGGCGATGGTCAAGCGACCGTATTTGCCCACCGCGCGCACGTCGATCAGGGAGATGTTGGCTGCCTTCTCCGCCTGGTTGGCGGCGTAGACCACGTAGCCTGCCGGCTCGACCTCGAGGATGAACATACTCTGGTCCGGCAGGATCATGTTGCCGCGCCGGTTCTGACGGTTGATCAGGACCGTGTGGTCGGGCGTCATGCCGCGGATGATTTCCTGCCAGGCGATCTCGCAAGGCTGTCGCTCGGTCTGCTCGCGGCCGAGATAGTCGAGGATGGTGTTGCCGGCCTGGACCACGTCACTCTGAACGCGATGGTGGATGACCATCGAGCCGAATGCCCGTTCAACGACCTGCTGGGCGAGGCGCACGCTGGAGGCCTTGAGCGCGATGTCGGTCAGCCGGTGAACGGCCATGCCCGGCGAGACCTCGATCCACAGGCAGGCATCGCCGGGGATCGGCAGAAAGCCCTGGGACGCCGTCGCCAAGTACTCCGCCAACTGGGGCTGGAGCGAGTCGAGAAAGACGTACGTCCGGAGTTCGATCATCGAGAGGTGGCCTTCCCGGCGGCGAGTGAAGTATCAGCAAGGGTCGAGTGTCGCGGAGTCTACCATCAGGCAGACCGGCGAGGAATTGCGATCCCTTATGGGTGCCATATGATCCGCGGGTGCGCGATTGTCGTCATTCGCTCCCC
>JAFGUH010000215.1 GCA_016938615.1 Halothiobacillaceae bacterium
GAGACCATCGACCTGCACCAGCGCATCGAGCGCCTGATGATGCTGATCGAGTCCGAGATCGACACGCTGCAGGTCGAGCGCCGCATCCGCGGACGCGTCAAGCAGCAGATGGAAAAGAGCCAGCGCGAGTACTACCTCAACGAACAGATGAAGGCCATCCAGAAGGAGCTCGGTGATCTCGAGGATGGCGGCAACGAGCTCGAGGATCTCGAGAACAAGATCGAAAAGGCCGGCATGACCAAGGAGGCGCGCGACAAGGCGCGCTCCGAACTCAACAAGCTCAAGATGATGTCGCCGATGTCCGCCGAGGCCTCGGTGGTGCGCAGCTACCTCGACTGGATGGTCGCCGTGCCGTGGAAGAAGCGCACCCGCATCAAGCACGATCTCGAGGCCGCCGAG
This sequence comes from Halothiobacillaceae bacterium, assembly GCA_016938615.1. Taxonomy (GTDB): domain Bacteria; phylum Pseudomonadota; class Gammaproteobacteria; order Halothiobacillales; family Halothiobacillaceae; genus Guyparkeria. The sequence goes on from JAFGUH010000215.1 coordinate 400, forward strand.
GCGGTGCTCGAGGCGGATCACTTCGGCCTGGAGAAGGTGAAAGAGCGGATCATCGAGTACCTCGCGGTGCAGACCCGCGTGCGCAAGATGGCCGGCCCGATCCTCTGCCTCGTCGGCCCGCCGGGCGTGGGCAAGACCTCGCTGGGCCAGTCCATCGCCAAGGCGACCAACCGCAAGTTCGGCCGCATCGCCCTGGGCGGCGTGCGTGACGATGCCGAGATCCGCGGTCACCGCCGCACCTACGTCGGTGCGCTGCCCGGCCGTATCGTGCAGGCGCTATCCAAGGTCGGCACCCGGAACCCGCTGATCCTGCTCGACGAGATCGACAAGATGGCCTCCGACTTCCGTGGCGATCCGGCCGCGGCCATGCTCGAGGTGCTCGACCCCGAGCAGAACAAGGCCTTCGCCGATCACTACATGGACGTCGATATCGACCTGTCCGAGGTGATGTTCGTCTGCACGGCCAACAGCTATAACATCCCCGGCCCGCTGCTCGACCGGATGGAGACCATCCGCATCGCCGGCTACACCGAGGACGAGAAAACCGAGATCGCCAAGCGCTATCTGCTGCCCAAGCAGATCAAGGCCAACGGCCTCAAGGACGGTGAGCTCAAGGTCAGCGACAACGCCATTCGCGACATCATTCGCCACTACACCCGCGAGGCGGGCGTGCGCAATCTCGAGCGCGAACTGGCCAAGATCTGCCGCAAGGTGGTGCGCGAGCTGATCACGGCGAAGGACAAGGCGGGCGTGTCGGTCATGCCGAAGAACCTCGACAAGTACCTGGGCGTGCAGCGCTTCGATTACGGCCGTGCCGAGGAAACCGACCAGGTCGGTCAGGTCACGGGACTGGCCTGGACCGAGGTCGGCGGTGATCTCCTGACCATCGAGGCGACCACGGTGCCCGGCAAGGGCAACCTCAAGTACACCGGCAAGCTCGGCGAGGTGATGCAGGAGTCCATACAGGCCGCCCTGACCGTCGTGCGCGCCCGCGCCAATTCGCTGGGCATCGACCCCGACTTCAACCAGAAGACGGACATCCACGTGCATGTACCGGAAGGCGCGACACCCAAGGATGGCCCCTCGGCGGGCGGTGCGATGTGCACGGCGATCGTCTCTGCCTTGACCGGCATTCCGGTCAAGGCGACCGTAGGCATGACCGGCGAGATCACCCTCCGGGGCGAGGTGCTGCCCATCGGCGGACTCAAGGAGAAACTCCTGGCGGCTCAGCGCGGTGGGATCGAGACCGTCCTGATCCCCGAGCAGAATCGCAAGGATCTGGTCGAGATCCCCGAGCAGATCAAGAGGAAGCTCGACATTCGCCCGGTCCGCTGGATCGACCAGGTCCTTGAGGCCGCGCTCGTGCGCATGCCGATGCCCAACGAGACCACGCCATCGGGCGATGTGGGCCTGATCGAGAAGAAGAAGCGTGGCGGCAAGGGTAAGAATCTGGCGCACTGATCAGGCCCCATATCGCCCACCGAGGTTGGCGTCCGCGCCAGAATGCGCTTTGCGCGGGCGATTTGCGTGTTGACACGCCGAAGGTCGCACTTGTATAACTGTTTTCGCTGTTTCCGTGCGGTGGCCAGCCGCGTCGCGTCCCGACAGCGACGGGCGTCGAGCCGGAACCCGAACAGACACTTTTTTCACCAAGGGATGACAAGGTATGAACAAATCTGAACTGATCGATGCGATGGCCGAGAATGCGGGTATTTCCAAATCGGCGGCCGCGAGTGCCCTGGACGGTTTCATCGATGCTGTTGGTGGTTCGCTGAAAAAAGGTGAGCAGGTCACGCTGGTTGGCTTCGGCACGTTCCTGGTCCGCGAGCGCGAGGCCCGCACGGGTCGCAACCCGCGTACCGGCGAGACGATCAACATCAAGGCCTCCAAGCTGCCTTCGTTCAAGGCGGGCAAGGGCCTCAAGGACGCGGTCAACTAAAGCGGACGATTATCACGAGATTTTGGACGCGAGTCGGTTGCTCGATTCGATGTCCAGCGGGAAGGGGCGTAGACGCCCCTTTCTTTTTGCCCGCCGTTTTCCGGCGAGCCCCACGAATCAACGATGCCCCGCACGGGCGGGCCGCTAACGGGGCGTCTGCGCTGTTGCGGCGCTTGCACATGGCGACGGCCATCCACGGCTCTCCGCCAGGCCTTCGGCCTGGGCCCTTGACGGCCCCGCTTCAGACGCAATCGATTCGTGCAGGGGTTCCCTGGTCGTGCAGGGGTTTCCTGGTCGTGCAGGGGTTTCCTGGTCGTGCAGGGGTTCCCTGGTCGTGCAGGGGTTCCCTGGCCGTGCAGGGGTTCCCCGGGGCCGGCGCATGTGACCGCGGCGTGGCGCCTGCTATCATGCCCCCGGTCCGGGCGGGCCGATTGGCCTTGACTGAGTTCGACGGCCCGCCAACGCCCCACACCGATAGACCCGAAACGGGAGTGACGCAGACATGTTGATGGATATCCGCGAGAAGATTCGCGGCTGGCTGGCCTATGTAATCGTTGGTTTGATCAGCGTTCCGTTCGCGCTGTGGGGCGTGGGTGAATACCTCGGCGGCGGCCAGGAGGAGACGGTCGCCGTGGTCGACGGCACCGAGATCACCGCGCGCCAGCTGGACCAGGCGTTCAGCGATCGGCGTCAGCAGCTGATCTCCCAGAGCGATCGCAAGATCACGGCCGAAATGATCGAGCAGATGGGCCTCAAGCGCCAAGTGCTCGATCAGATGATCAACGAACGCTTGCTGGTCTCCTTTATCCGCGAACAGGGCTACGTGGTCCCCGATGCACTGGTGGCGGCGACGATCCGTGACATTTCCGCCTTTCAGAGCGCCGGTTCGTTCGATCGTGACGCCTACCAGCGTCGTCTCGCTCAGCAGGGCATGTCGGTGGATCAGTTCGAGAACGACCTGCGCCGCGACCTCTTGTTCAACACGCTCGACAACGCCCTGGTCGGGAGTGCCTTCGTCACGGAGCCCGAGGTGCGACAACTGGTTTCTTTGCGAGATCAGTCACGCCGCCTGGGCCTGATGCGCATCGACCGTGACGTGATTGCCGACGGAATCGATCCGGCCGACGAGGCGACTCTCCGGGCTTACTACGACGCGCATGGGGATGCGTTCCAGCGGCCAGAGCAGGTTCGGTTGTCCTACGTCGAGATCAGCCCGGAGGCGCTGGCGGGTAGCCAGGAGATCAGTGAAGCGGCCCTGAAGTCGGCCTACGAGGACTATCGCGCTCAGCAAGCCGACCAGGCCGTTCGCAAGGCGCGCCACATCCTTGTTGAGGTACCCGACGACGCCGATGCTGAAATGATCGAGTCTGCCCGGGAGACGCTTGAGAAGGCACGTCAGGCGATCGTCGACGGCAAGGCGAGCTTCGAGGAGAAGGCGGCGGAACTCTCCGACGACGCCAGCAGCCGCGAGCAGGGCGGCGATCTCGGCCGGATCGAGGACGGCGATATCGCCGAGTCCTTTACCCAGGCGGCTGGCGAACTGGGCGAGGGCGAGATCAGCGAGCCGGTGCGCACCCGCTTCGGTTGGCATCTGATTCAGGTCTACGACGTGGGACAGCCCGAGGTGAAGTCACTGGATGCCGTTCGCGACCAATTGCTCGCAAAATTGCGGCGTGACCAGGCGGAAAGCGCTTATTACGATGCCGCCGAAACCCTGGCGAGCACCAGCTACGAGCAACCCGACAGCCTGGTGCCGTCCGCCGAGGCGCTCGACCTCCCGGTCGAAACCAGCAGCTGGATCAGTCGGAAGGACGGGGAAGGCATCGGCCAGTACCCGGCGGTGCGCGAGGCAGCCTTCGGCGAGGCAGTGCTCGATAAGGGCTTCAACAGCGAGCTGATCGAGCTGGGTGACAGCCATGCCGTCGTGGTGCGCCTGGAGTCGCATCGCGAGGCGCAAGCTCGGCCGTTCGAGGCCGTCAGGGAGCAGGTGGCTGCCAAGCGGCGTGCCGAAATGCTCGCCGAGGCGGTACGCAAGCGGGCGGCGGAGGTCGAGAAGGCCTTGGCGTCGGGGAGCGACCCCGAGGCACTCGCCGAGAAGTCGGCGGCTATGACCTGGCAGGCGCCGGCCTGGTATGAGCGGCGCGATGCCGGCGAGGAGATTGCCAGCGCCGCATTGTCGGTCGGATTTGCCCTGACGCCGCCGGGCGAGGGTGACGTGGCGGTTGCCAGCACGAGCCTGGACGGGGGCGACGAGATGGTGGTGGTCTTGTTCGCGGTCAAGCCGGGCGAGCCGGCTGAGCTCGACGTCGAGTCGCGGGCTCGACTCGCCGACCAATTGCGAAACAACCAGGCCAATCGCCTGATCGGGTCGTTCATGCAATCGCTGAGGGCCGACTCTGAGGTCGAGGTCCACGAAGACGCCCTCGACTGATCACGTGATCCTGGTCGCCACGCCGTGGCGGCAACAATGGAGTTGAGCGATGGCCCTGCACTGGCAGATCCTGACTGCGCTGCTCGCCGCCTTCGCCCTGGGGGCGCTGCTTGGTCCCGAGGCGGCAGGGATTCCGCTGGCCGGCATCTACGCCTTCGTCGGCGGCCTGTTTCTGGACGCGTTGAAAATGCTGATCGTTCCGTTGATCGTTGCATCGATCATCACGGGCGTGGCGGGCATCGGTACGGCGCGTGGGGTCGGCGCGTTGGCGGGACGAACCGCGATCTACTACCTGTTCTCGACCGCGATGGCCGTGACCACGGCCCTGGTAGTGATGAATCTCGTCCAGCCCGGTGTGGCCGACGGCCAGCCGCTGGCCCAGACGGTGGATCTGCCGCCGATCGGCGACGAGGTCAGTGGGCGCCTGCAGGGCCAGGATCTGTCCGCGTTCTTCGACATCCTGCGCAACATGGTGCCGGCCAACATTGTCGCGGCCGGCGCGGAGGCGCAGATGCTGGGCTTGATCGTCTTCTCCATCCTCTTCGGCATCGCGCTGACCCGAGTGAGGTCACCCCGGCGACAGGTGGTCACGGACTTCTGGGCCGGGGTCCAGGACGTGATGATCCAGATCACGCACTGGGTAATGCGGGTCGCGCCCATCGGCGTGTTCGCGCTGGTCGCCGGCGTGATCGCCGAGAGCGGTCTGTCGGTCTTGCTGCCGATGCTGGATTTCTTCCTCGCGGTCGTGCTTGGGCTCGCGATCCACGTTGCGGTGGTGTTGCCGTTGGTGATCTGGCTGGTGGCCCGACGATCGCCGCTGGCCTTCGTCAGGGCGATCTGGCCGGCTTTGCTGGTGGCCTTTTCCACCAGCTCCTCGGCAGGCACGTTACCGGTCACGCTCGATGCGCTGATCCAGCGAGCCAAGGTATCCCGGGAGACGTCCTCGTTCGTTCTGCCGTTGGGCGCGACCATCAACATGGACGGTACGGCGCTATACGAATGCGCGGCGGTGCTGTTCATCGCGCAGGCCTACGGGGTCGATCTTTCCTTGTCGATGCAGGCGCTCATCGTGGCCCTCGCGCTGCTCACGTCGATCGGGGTGGCCGCCGTCCCCTCGGCGAGCCTGGTGGCGATCGCCCTGATCCTCGGCGTGCTCGGTTTGCCACTCGAAGCGATGGGCCTGCTGCTCGTGGTCGACCGTCTGTTGGACATGCTCCGCACCTCGGTGAACGTCTACAGCGATGCCACGGGTGCCGTGGTGGTCGCCCGGCTTCGCGGCGAACAACGCGTGCTGATGGACACCCGTTCGGACGCCGCCGAGACCTCCACGCCGCTCAGCACGGAACGTGATTGATTCTTGCTCCACCGCCTGATCGGGGGACGGTTGGGCCACGTATCCTGCCGTGTTCGCCCATGTCGATTGAGCAGGATTGCGCGAGTTACCGCCCAGAGTCGCCTGACGCGCCCAATGAAAAGCCCGCCGAGCGGCGGGCTTGTCGACATCTCATCTGGTTTTGATCCGCTTTCGTAGCGCATCGGTAGTCCGGGTTGGAAGCCCGGGTTGGTAGCCCCGGTCCGTAGCCCGGGTTAGTAACCCAGACTTCAGTAACACAGGCTTCAGTAACCCAGGCTATCGAGGTCGATCTCGTCGAAGTTCTGGTCGGTGACCTCAACGTTGTCCTGGATGTTCCAGAGGTTGTACTCCGGGATGGCCCAGAGCAACCCGAGGAATGCCACTACCAGCACGACCTGCCACCACTTGACCCGCTGAATCGGTTCAAGCCGCTTGACGCGGCAGGCGCCACCCGGGCACAGCTGCGCCTCCTTGCCAGTGACAAGGTTGTAGGTCACGCAACCCAGGCAGATGCCGAACGCCGATTCGAAGGCGAGAAAGAGCAGGCAGGCCGAACAGCCGACCAGGTTCATCAGCCCGGTGTTCGCCTCGATGAAGACCACCCAGATCATGATCGCGGCAATCAACATGCCGATCCCCCAGGCGACCCGCTTCTGCGGAGCGCCGACGTACTCGACTTCCTGGTTTCGGGTGATCAGGCGACCGATGATCATGAACGGCGCGTATTGCGGATTGATCAAGACCCGGATGCCGAATTCCACCAGGAAGGCAAGAATCAGCAACCGTTCCCACATGAAGTTACCGGTGAGAAAGCCCTGGGCGAAGGCGAACCCCGCGAACAACGCCAGTACGCCGGCCGCCGCGCGGGCCTCGCGTTCGTTGATCACCCGGACCGGGTACTCGTCGACCTGTTCGCCGAAGTGAAAGACTTTGCGCAAACCCGTATCCATACCTCACTCCTCCAGCGTCTGCTTAAGTTCTGATATGCACAACAGATGGTGGCTGGTGATTGGTGGTATTGCCAATCAAAGTTTTCTCACCGTTTTCATGAGACTTTATTCTCGCGCCGGGCGCCGCTGAACTGGGTTTTTCCGTACGGCGCCAGCCCGGCGTTTGGCGGCGTGTCTCAGCCGTTGATATCAATCCCCGCAGCGTCCCATGCCGGTGATGAAATAGCCCGAGTCGACGTGCACGTTCTCGCCGGTTACGCCCGAGGCCAGATCCGAACAGAGGAAGGCGGCCGTATTGCCGACCTGGTCGATGGTGACGTTGCGGCGCAGCGGCGCGTTGGTGGCGACGTAGTCGAGAAAGCCCTTGAAGTCGCCGATGCCGGAAGCGGCCAACGTCTTGATCGGACCGGCGGAGATGGCGTTGACTCGGATGCCGCGTTGGCCCAGTTTGGAGGCGGCCAGGTAGCGGACCGTGGCCTCCAGCGAGGCCTTGGCCACGCCCATGACGTTGTAGTTCTTCATAACGCGCTCGGCACCGAGGTAGCTCAGGGTCAGCAGCGCGCCCTCGTCGCGGATGTGCGGCTCGCCGGCCTTGGCCAGCGCGGCCAGCGAGTAGGCCGAGACGTCGTGGGCCTGGGCGAAGGCCTCGCGGGACATGCCGTCGAGAAAGTCGCCGTCGAGTGCCTCGCGCGGGGCGAACGCCATGGCGTGGATCACGATGTCCACGCCCTCGGGCCAGTGGTCGGCCAGTGCCGGGAACAGGGCGTCGACTTGCGCGTCATCGGTGGCGTCCAGCGGCAGGTAGATGGAAGATCCCAGGTCCTTGGTGGCCTTCTCGACCTTCGGCTTGAAGCGGTCGTTGAGGTAGGTGAAGGCCAGCTCGGCGCCTTCGCGGTGCATGGCCTCGGCGATGCCGTAGGCGATCGAGCGGTTGTTGGCGATGCCGGTGATCAGCGCGCGCTTGCCGGATAGGAATCCCATGGATGTCTCCTGATAGTCGAACGAATGGCGACGGCGCATCGCGGTCGGCGGGTGGCTGCCGTCGAACGATGCTTGGTCTGTGTCGGATTTTCCCCGTATTGTATTCGCCTGATGACCAACAAGCATCCCATAGCACCGCATTGCCCACCCTCCCGTTTGCCGAGGCCTGACGCGCCCCGAGGGCAGAACGTGCTGTTGCCGGACCGGCGCCGGTTCCTGAGCCGGGTGGTCGGTCTCGGTGGCATGGCGGCGATGAGCGCCTGGCCGAGTCTTTCCTGGGCGGAGGGGTTCGGCGAGGCGCTGGGCTACGATCCGGCCTATCCGCCGGACCTGCCGCACTTCGACTACGTCAACCCCGAGGCACCTCGGGAGGGCGCGCTGACGTTGTCGGTTTTCGGCACCTTCGATTCGCTCAATCCCTTCGTTCTCAAGGGGTTGGCGGCCACGGGGACCAACACGCTGCTGTTCGACACGCTGGTGGTGCGTTCGCTGGACGAACCGTTCTCGGTCTACGGGTTGCTGGCCGACCGCCTGGAACTGGCCGATGACGGACTCTCGGCCACGTTCCGCATCAACAGTGACGCGCGCTTCGTGACGGGCCGTCCGGTGACCGCGCACGACGTCGTGTTCAGTTTCGACACCCTCGTGGGCGAGTCGGCGCATCCGCGTTACCGATACTACTGGGCGGACGTGGTCGGGGCCGAGGCGGTCGACCCGAGCCACGTCCGATTCGATTTCCGCCGCGTCAATCCGGAGCTGCACATGATCATCGGTGAACTGCCGGTGCTCTCGCGCGATGCCCTGGCCGGCGTGGACTTCGCCGATCACTCGCGGACGCCCTTGCCCGGCAGCGGTCCCTACATGATCGAGGCGATCAATTTCGGCCGTGATATCCAGTTCGTGCGCCGGGACGATTACTGGGCACGGGAGTTGGGCGTCAACCGGGGAATGCACAACTTTCGTCGCCTCGGGTTCAAGTACTACAAGGACGAGACCGTTGCGCTGGAGGCGTTCAAGGCCGGCGAGTTCGACGTTTTTCACGAGACCAATTCCAAACGCTGGGCCCGGGCCTACGACGGCAAGCCCTTCGCCGAGGGGCGTATCCGGCGTCGCGAGATCCCGCACCACAATAATGCCGGCATGCAGGGGTTCGCCATGAACACCCGTCGGCGTCTTTTCACCGACCGCCGGGTGCGCCGGGCGCTGAACCTCGCCTTCGATTTCCACTGGTCGAACGTGCACCTGTTCTATGGCCAGTACAGCCGCTGCGAAAGCTATTTCTCCAACAGCGAGATGGCGGCGACCGGCGTGCCGGAGGGTCGCGAACGCGAGCTGCTGGAGGGGTTTCGGGACCAGTTGCCGGCCGCGTTGTTCGACGAGCCTCACCAAGTGCCCTTCGCCCCCAACCCGGCGGCGCAGCGGGGCAATCTGGTCGCCGCGCAGACGTTGTTGGCCGAGGCAGGCTGGGAGATCGTCGACGGCTGGCTGCGCGACCGGCACGGCGAGCCCTTCGCCTTCGAGATCATGCTCGCCCAGCGAGGGTTCGAGCGGATCGTGGCGCCGTTTGCCTACAACCTGCGCCGGCTGGGGATCGACGTTTCCTACCGCACTATCGACGTGGCCCTCTACCAGCGCCGCATGAACGCCTTCGAATTCGATATGACCGTGATCTCCTACGGGCAGTCGCAGTCGCCGGGCAACGAGTTGCGCGAGTTTTTCGGTAGCGAGGCGGCCGAGCGCGAGGGATCGCGCAATTATTGCGGGATTCGCCATCCGGCCGTTGATGCGATGATCGACGAGGTAATCTACGCCGAAGACCGTGAGGCCCTGGTAATCGCCTGCCGCGCGCTCGATCGCGTGTTGATGTGGAACGAGTACCTGGTGCCGAACTGGTATATCGGCGCCCATCGCCTGGCATGGTGGAACCGCTTTGGCTACCACGACGATCCGTTGCCGCGCTATTTCAGTGCGGCAGAATGGGTGATGCAAAGCTGGTGGGAAACGCATTCCCAGGCGCAGCCCGGGCCGGTAATCAACGAGGTCAGCCACCTCGAGGGAGGATCGTCATGAAACGACATGCATGGGGTACTGCCGCCGATCGTCGGCATCGGCGGCTCGGTTCGGGCCTCTCGTCGACCCACTTGGTCACCTTCCTCGCGATCCTTCTGGCAGCCCTCCTGCTGGCCGGTTGCGCCTCGCCGCGCTACGCGACCGAGGTGCGTTACCTGCCGCCGACGGGCGCGGGTGGCCAGGCCTGCCTGCAGGGTTGTCAGACCGAGATGCGGGCCTGTCAGGCCGATTGCCAGTCGCGTCGCCAGTCCTGCATCGCCACGATCGAGCCCCGGGTCGACGACGCCTTCGACCAGGCGCTGCGCCAGTACGAGGCGGAGCGGCGCGTCTACATGCGCGAACGCCGCTTCTACCAGATCGATCAGTCGTTGAGTTTCGGTTTCCACCGCCATCCGTTCTACTACGGCTATGGCTACGGTTACCGCGACCCGTTCTGGTACACGGACCGCTATTTCGACGATCCGCCGGTCCCACCTGAGGCGCCCAGCCGGACGGCCATCCGCGAACGGTTGGTCGACCAGGAGTGCAATATCGATTGCGGTTGCCAGCCGGCCTTCGACCAGTGCTACATCGGCTGTGGCGGGCAGGTCGAGCGGCGCGTGGTCTGCGTGGCGAACTGCGACGACGAGGCACCGACCGCGCGTATCCCGGCCAATCCAGGGGCCGGTTCGTCGACGGGGGAAAACCCGTAGATGGGCGCGTATGTCGCCAAACGCCTCTTGCTGATGATCCCGACCCTGTTCGGGATCCTCCTGATCTCGTTCGCCGTGATCCAGTTCGTCCCGGGCGGGCCGGTCGAGCAATTGATGATGCAGTTGAAGGGCGGCACGCAGGGGGCGGCGGCCGAGTCGGGCGGACAGTTGAGCGGCGGGCTCTATCGCGGCGAGCAGGGGCTGGGCGAGGAACAGATCGAGCAGTTTCGCGAGTTCTACGGCTTCGACCAGCCGGCCTGGCAGCGCTTCGGCGACATGCTCGGCAACTATCTCACCTTCGATCTGGGCCAGTCGTACTTCTACCAGCGCTCGGTCGGCGAGCTGATCGTCGAGAAGCTGCCGGTCTCGATCAGCCTCGGGGTGTGGACCTTCCTGCTCACCTACCTCGTTTCCATCCCGCTGGGGGTGGCCAAGGCGGTGCGTGACGGCAGCAAGTTCGACTCGATCACATCAACCGTGATCCTGGTCGGCTATGCCATCCCCGGCTTCGTGCTCGGCCTGGTGCTGCTGGTGCTGTTCGGCGGTGGCAGCTTCGTGCAGTGGTTCCCGCTGCGCGGGCTGACCTCGGACAACTTCGAGCAGCTCTCGTTTTGGGCGAAGATCCTCGATTATTTCTGGCACCTGGCCCTGCCGATCACCGCGATGGTCGTCGGCAACTTCGCCGTGATGACCATGCTGACCAAGAACAGCTTCCTCGAAGAGATAAGAAAGCAGTACGTGCTCACCGCGCGCGCCAAGGGCCTGGCCGAGCGCACGGTGCTCTACCGCCACGTCTTCCGTAATGCGCTGATTCCGATCGTGACGGGCTTCCCGGCGGCGTTCATCGGCGCGTTCTTCACCGGCAGCCTCCTGATCGAGACCATCTTCTCGCTCGACGGGTTGGGGCTGTTGTCCTACAACGCCGTGCTGCAGCGCGATTACCCGGTGGTGCTGGGGACGCTGTACGTCTTCAGCCTGATCGGGCTGTTCGGCAAGCTGCTCTCTGACCTGGTGTACGTCTGGGTCGATCCGCGTATTCACTTCGAAGCCGTTCGGTAGGAGCCTCTGCATGGGTCGTGATGCTGCTCTGATCTGTCGAGACGTTCGCCACCAAGGCGCGATGACGCCGGCGTGCCGGTGGGCACGTCAAGGCATCGCAACGCCGGAGGCGGACGTCTCGGCTGGGCCCGAAGGGCGCGGCGTGGCTCGGTCAACCGCCATGTCGTTATCGCGCGGGTGGGCGCGTGCTTCGTTGGCATGCCTGAATTGGTTGGCTCAAGCCGCGCAGAGCGGTGTCACGATCCATAAAGAGGCTCCTTGATGTCGATTGTCGATGCCGGAGCCGAATCCGCGGTTGCCAAGGGCAGTGGCGCCGAAGGGCAGGTCTCCACGGCGGCACGCGCCTTCAAGCGCTTTCGTCGCCATCGGCGCGGCTGGATCAGCCTATGGGTGTTCCTGGCGCTGTTCGTCCTGAGCCTCGGTGCCGAACTGATCGCCAACGACCGGCCGCTGCTGGCGCAGTACCAGGGCGAGTTGCTGTTCCCGCTGTGGAACGACTACCCCGAGACCCGTTTCGGCGGGGATTTCGCCACCGCCGCGGATTACACCGACCCGCACGTGATCGAGCTGATCGAGCGCGAGGGTTGGGTGATTCGGGCGCCGATCCCGTTTTCCTTCGACACCATCGATTACTACAACGAGGCACCCAACCCGGCGGCGCCCAACGGCCGGCACCTGCTGGGCACCGACGACCGTGGTCGCGACGTCGCCGCGCGGCTGATCTACGGCTTTCGTATCTCGGTGCTGTTCGCCCTCGCCCTGACGGTGATCGGCACTGCGATCGGCGTGCTTGCCGGTGCGGTGCAGGGCTATCTCGGTGGCAAGACGGATCTGGTCTTCCAGCGCTTCATCGAGGTCTGGGCTGCACTGCCGGAGCTGTACCTGCTGATCATCTTCGCCTCGATCTTCGAGCCGTCGATCGGGCTGCTGCTGGCCCTGCTGGCGCTGTTCGGCTGGATGGGGCTGTCGGACTACGTGCGTGCCGAGTTCCTCAAGGGTCGCAACCTCGACTACGTCCGAGCTGCCCGTGCGCTGGGGGTCTCGGGGCCGAGGCTGATGTTCCGCCACCTGATGCCCAATGCGATGACGCCGGTGATCACCTTCCTGCCGTTTCGCATTTCCGGGGCGGTACTGGCGCTGACCAGCCTCGATTTCCTCGGCCTGGGCGTGCCGCCGTCGACACCCTCGCTGGGCGAGCTGCTCTCGCAGGGCAAGAACAATATCGACGCCTGGTGGCTGTCGGTCTCGACCTTCTTCGTCCTGGTGGGCACGCTGGTGCTGCTGATCTTCGTCGGCGAGGCCACCCGCGACGCGCTCGACACCCGCCGCGGCTGATCGGCCTTACCGTAGGAGCGGCTTTAGCCGCGAAACCCTCAGGTGCCAGAACCAGGCCATCGCGCCTGAAGGCGCTTGTATGTTTACCCCGGCAAGTCAAAAACTGGGCTTGTCGGGGTGGAGGGACAGAAGACGCTTCTGGCTCA
>JAFGUH010000216.1 GCA_016938615.1 Halothiobacillaceae bacterium
ACTATGGACCCATGCCCCGCAGGAGGGGTCCCTTTTGGACGCCGATCACCCCGGTAGCGGGGTCACTATTGCGCGCCGATCAACAGCGATAGCCTTCCCGCGCGATCCAAAGCTCGGCCGCGGTGACGGACTCCGCCAGATGCAGTAACTCGGTGTTTCCACCGAAGTCGAGGAGCACGCGCACCTGCCCGCGCTTCGGTTCCTCCGCCACCTCGAAGATCAGCCGGCTGTCCGCCGAATGGCTGCGCATGATGGTGACGAGGATCACCCCGTCCGACGAGAAGTTGCCCTCATGCAGCGTGAACGAAGCCGGAGCGGTCCAGGTCGGATAGACCCGAGGAGGCTCCCTCTTCACGAGACGGCCGACGCCGTTCGAGCGCTCCCAGGCTGCCAGCTTCTTGGTAAACCGTGCCGGCGGCTTGGGACTGCTGTCGGTGTAGCGGATCAGTGCCCCGAGAGGGGCTGTGTCGATGATGGTTGTTGCAGACATGATTCCTCATCCCGAATGCGAGCATTCGCATTCATCATATTGATATTGCTGTGTTTTGTGAGGGTGAAGGCGGGTTTCCCCGCCCTGGATGGCTCAGATCACTCTGCCGCCATCACCGACGCCGTGGTCTCCGGCAGATCGGCCGTCAGGAAGGCCGGGAGATCGACGTCGTCGGGCTGGCCTGCGTCTTCCCCCTGCCCTTCTCCGACCGCCTCGCCGTCGCCTGCCGCCAGATCGGCCCGACGCAGGACATCGGGCAACCAACCGCTGCCTTTGAGGAGCCGCTCGGCTTCGGTGGCCATCTCGCCCTTCTTGAGGTGATCGAGAAGTTGCGCGGTCCCCTCCCCCTTCGCCTCGCGCACAGCCTCGATGATCCGGGCCTTGGGCACGCGGTTGAGGTAACCGTCGACGGTTGGCTCCCAGCCCGCCTCGACCATGTCGAGATCGACCGCCCGCGCCAGGAGATCGGCATGCGCCATGCGGCGGGTCAGGCCGCTGGCGGTGATGCCCGCACCATAGGGGTTCACTTTCTCATGGAGCGCGTTGATCCCGAAGCTGAGGCAATGCGCCAGAAGGGCGAGACGGCTGCCCTGGTCGAGCGCGGTCAGATAGTCCCAGAGGGCGGCATCGTCGCCGAGGGGCAGATCGGCCTCCCAGGCTGCGTGACGCTCGTCGACCAGCTTCGCCACCACGCTGTCCTTGAGATCGGGTGCCTGCGCCGACATGTAGACGTGACGCACCGAGGCTTCGAGGCAGCTGCCTGTCGCAGAGGAGGTGCGGAAGGTATCCGTTACCAACTTCAGGAGCAGGAGCGTCAGCGCGACGTCCGGCGAACGCCCGATGGCCTCACGCAGCGCGAGGGTCCGATGGGCGGTCAGTTCCATGACCAGCCGCTCGGGCAGCGGCTTCAGCGCCCCGTCGTCTTCCTCGTCGGATGCGTCCGCGCCGATCGGGTGACCGCCCGAGGTGATGACGGTGCCGCCAGCGGAGGTCGCCGACGGGTTCCAGCTGGGAAGACCGACATCACCCCGCTGCCCCATGGCATCCGCGTAATCACCATCCTGGACCGCGGTCTCCTCGCGCGGCTCATCCTCGGGCCGGACATAGCCGCGATAGACAGCCAAGCTGCCGTCCCGATCCAGCGACACGAAGACCCCCGCCCGCGCAACCTCGGCCGGGTCGTAGATCAAGGGCCGCTGTTCGAGTGCTTCCATTGCCATCTCGAGCTGCCCGAGCCGGGCATCGATCTCCTCAGGGTACTCGTCCTCGCCGGAGTATTCCTCCTCCAGCGCCCGATACTCGGCGAGGAGCGTCGCGTGGGCCGCGCTTTCCTCGTCGGTCATCGGCGCGGGATCACCGGCCAGCCGCCGCAGCCCGTGGCTGTAGCCATAGGGCAGGTCGGTCGCCACCTCGATCCACTTCCAGCCCTCCGAGACCAGCGCCTCGGCTTCCGCCTGAAGCTTCTTGGAGACCAGCCGGTCGAGTAGGGCAGGGTCCTCCAGCCAACCGCCGTCATCGCCTTGGAAGAGATCGCGCAGGACGATACCGCCCGCCGCCTCATAGGCATCGACACCGACCAAGACCGCGCGGCGATCCGAGGCCCGGACCGAGGTTTCCGTCAGCATGCGCCGGATGGCGTAGGGCTCCTTGTTCCAGGAGTTCTTCACCGCA
>JAFGUH010000217.1 GCA_016938615.1 Halothiobacillaceae bacterium
ACACCAATCACAAGCTCACCATCGAAGAACTCGACTGATGAACCTGACACCGACCCAGATCGTCTCCGAACTCGACAAGCACATCGTTGGCCAGCAGGCCGCCAAGAAGGCAGTCGCGATCGCGCTGAGAAACCGCTGGCGTCGCCAGCAGGTCGACGAGCCCTTGAAGTGCGAGATCACCCCGAAGAACATCCTGATGATCGGTCCGACCGGCGTAGGCAAGACCGAGATCGCCCGCCGGCTGGCCAAGCTCGCCAACGCGCCATTCCTGAAAATCGAGGCGACCAAGTTCACCGAGGTGGGCTACGTCGGCCGAGACGTCGAGTCGATGATCCGCGATCTGGCCGAGTACGCCCTGAAAATGGTGCGTCAGGAGGCGATGGCCGAGGTCCGCGACCGGGCCAAGTTGGCCGCCGAGGACCGCGTGCTCGATGCCTTGCTCCCCGCCCCGCGCGACCCCTGGCAGAACGACGACAGCCACGGCCAGGAGGCCTATCGCAACACCCGCACGAAATTCCGCGACAAGATCCGCCGCGGCGAGATGGACGACCGCGAAGTAGAGGTCGAACTGCGTCAGTCGCCGGGCGGCATCGACGTGATGACCCCGCCGGGCATGGAAGAGATGGCGAGCCAGCTGCGCTCCGTGTTTCAGAACATGAGCCAGGACAAGACCCAGACACGCCGCATGACGGTGGCCGAAGCCCTCGCCGCGCTGACCGACGAGGAGGCCGCGAATCTGGTCAACGAGGAAGAGATCCGCGCCGAGGCCGCCGACCGCGTCGAGCAGAACGGCATCGTCTTCATCGACGAGATCGACAAGGTCGCCAAGCGCGCCGAACACGGGGGCGGCGAGGTCTCCCGCGAGGGCGTGCAACGCGACATGCTGCCGCTGATCGAGGGCTCGACCGTCAACACCAAGGTCGGCATGGTGCGCACCGACCACATCCTGTTCATCGCCTCGGGGGCCTTCCACGTCGCCAGCCCCTCGGACCTGATCCCCGAATTGCAGGGCCGACTGCCGATCCGCGTCGAGCTGCAGGCACTCTCCAGCGACGATTTCGTGCGCATCCTCACCGAGCCCGATGCCGCCCTCACACGCCAGCACATCGCCCTGCTGGCCGCCGACGGCCTCTCCATTGAGTTCACCGACGACGCCATCCGGCGCATCGCCGAGATCGCCTTCGAGGTCAACCATCGCACCGAGAACATCGGCGCACGCCGCCTGCACACGGTGATGGAGCACCTGCTCGAGGAACTGAGCTTTGAGGCCAGCGGCGAGGAAAAGACACTCAGACTTGACGCCGACTTCGTCGAGGAACGCCTGGGCGAACTCGCGCGCGACGAGGATCTGAGCCGCTACATCCTGTAACGAGGTACGTCATGGCAGCCAATCACCCCGCCCCGAAGCAGATCCGTCTGGCCAAGGATCGTCACTCGCTGCACCTGGTCTTTTCCGACGGGGCCGAATTCGATCTGGCCGCCGAGTACCTGCGCGTGTTCAGCCCCTCGGCCGAGGTGCGCGGCCACGGCGGCGGCGAGATGATGCTGGTGCTGGGCAAGGAGCGGGTGACGATTATCGATGTGCAACCGGTGGGACGTTACGCGGTCAAACTGGTGTTCGACGACGGCCACGATTCCGGCCTCTACGACTGGGGCCTGCTACGCGAACTGGGCGAGAAGCGCGAGGAAAGCTGGCGCTATTACCTCGATCGGCTAGCCGCCGCGGGCATCGAACGCAACCCCGAGCGAGACGAACCGGCGGCACCCTACGATGTATTATCGTGACCGAACCCGGTCCGGCCGGGCCGACCTATCGTGATGCCCTGACGAGAGAACCGACGCATGACCGAGAAGACACACTTTGGCTACCGGGAAGTCCCGCGCGACGAAAAATCCCGGCTGGTAGGGTCGGTCTTCGATTCGGTGGCCGGTCGCTACGATCTGATGAACGACGCGATGTCGTTCGGGATCCACCGGCTGTGGAAGCGCATCGCGTTGGAGTACACCGGCCTCAAGCGCGGCCAGCAGGCACTCGATCTCGCCTCGGGCACCGGCGATCTCGCTGCGCGCATGGCGCGCATCGTCGGTGACAGTGGGTTGGTGGTGCTCTCGGACATCAACGCCAGCATGCTCTCGATCGGCCGCGAGAAGCTCGACGAGCAGGGCATCTTCAATAATGTCGAGTACGGCCTGGCCAACGCCGAGGCCCTGCCCTTCGAGAGCAACCGCTTCGACTGCGTGACCATCGGTTTCGGCCTGCGAAACGTGACCGACAAGGCCCGGGCACTGGCCGAGATGGCCCGAGTGACCAAGCCGGGTGGGCGGGTGGTGATCCTCGAGTTCTCCACGCCGACCCACCCGCTGGTCGAGCGCGTCTACGACGCCTACTCCTTCTCCGCCCTGCCGGTGATGGGCAAGCTGCTGGCCAATGACGCGGACAGCTACCGGTATCTGGCCGAGTCGATCCGCATGCATCCCGACCAGGACACCCTGGAACGGATGATGCTCGATAACGGCTTCGATCACGTCGACGTGCACAACCTGACCTTCGGCGTGGTCGCCATCCATGTGGGCTTCACGTTTTGACCGAGGCCCGGGCGCGAGGGGGGATTGGTCGCTGGCTGATCCCGTTGCTCGGCGTAGGCGCGCTTTTCGCCGCGCCCATGGGCTGGTGGATCCATACCTGGGCGCCTCAGGACCGCCCGGACCGGCTCGTCGCAATCGACGTGGCCGACAGCTTCAAGCGCACTCCGCAACTGGCTCAAGTGACCGACCGCGGCGTGTTGCGCGTCGCCACGCTGATCGAACCCACGGTGTACATCCCCGATAGCTATCGCCCGCAGGGTCTGGAATACGACCTGACAGGTCGATTCGCCGAACGGCTTGGGGTCAAGGTCGATTATGTGGTGGTGGAAAGCATCGAGGCCGCTTACAAGGCCGTCGCGGATAACCGCGTCGACCTTGCCGCCGCCGGTCTCGCGATCGACCCCGCGCGCGAAGAGCGCTTCGTTTTCAGCCCACCGTATCTCACCGTCAGTCGCAAGCTCATCCACGCGGTCGACCGCCCTACCCCCGAGGATCTGGCCGAAATCGCCGGGGAGACGGTCGCGGTGCCGGCGGGTTCGGCCAGCCAGAGCTGGCTCGAACGCATTGGTCGGGAACCGAACGCCGTGCCCCTGACCATCGAGGAACGCCCGGACAAGCTGTCCATCCTCGAGGGAATCCGCCACGGCAAGATCGAGTACGCCCTGACGCTCTCGCACACCGCCCTGCTCGCCCACAAGCTCTCGGACGACGTGGTCATCGGCCCGATCGTCGGGCCGCCCGTCTCCCTCGCTTGGGCGTTTTCCCGGCAGGCCGACGACTCTCTCCTCGACGAAGCCCGGCAATTTTTCTCCGAGGTCCGTAGCGACCAGCGCCTGCGCGCGCTGGTCGATCGACACTATGCCCAGTTCGAGCGTCTGGACGAATCCTTGTCACGCCGCTTCCTGCGCGACCTGGAAACGCGGGCACGCCCCTATCTGCGTACCTTTCGCCGAGCGGGTGAACGCTACGGGATCGACTGGCGTCTGCTCGCCGCGGTGGGCTACCAGGAATCCAAGTGGCGACCGAACGCGGTCTCTCACCAGGGCGCCTACGGCCTGATGCAGATCGTGCTGCCCACGGCACGCGACTTGGGGCTTACCAACCCGTCCAACCCGACCAAGAACATCATGGCCGGTGCCAAGTACATCGATCAGCTGCGTGACCTGGTGCCGGTCGAGGCGACCGAGCCGGACCGCACCTACCTAGCACTGGCCGCCTACAACGTGGGCATCGGCCACCTCAACGATGCGCTCGAACTCACCAAACGTCAGGGCGCCGATCCCAGTCAGTGGGCCGACGTTCGCGAACGCCTGCCGCAGCTCTCCGACCCTGCCGTCTATCGCGACTTGCGCTACGGGTACGCGCGCGGCAGCGAGACGGTCAACTACGTCGAGAACATCCGCGCCTTCCACGACCTGATGATCTGGGTGGCCACCCGAGACCAGCTGCTCTCCTCGCGACGATGACGACCCACGGATTACGCGCTCGGGGCAGACGGCTCCTGCCTACGAATCCCCGCGAATCCGGAACGACGACATGAAAACGCCCGTGGCCGATGGAGCTCACGGGCGTCTCTCATTAGAGCCAATCCCTCACAGCGAGCTGACGATCGCCTCCAGCGCCCGGGCCGGTGACTCGGCGGCCGTGATCGGCCGACCGATGACAAGACTCGTCGCACCGTTTGCCAGCGCTTCGCCTGGGGTCACGACCCGCCGCTGATCGTCCTGCGAACTTCCCGCAGGTCGGACCCCCGGGGTCACCACGAGGCCCTGCGGTCCGGAAAACAGCGACCGCATGGCCGTCGCCTCTCGTGCCGAGCAGACCACGCCATCCAGGCCAGTCGCCGCGGTCAGGCGGGCGAGCCGGCTCACCTGCTCGTCGGCACCATCGCGGACGCCCACCTCGAGGAGATCGGCGTCCGCCATCGAGGTAAGCACCGTCACCGCGATCAATGCCGTGGCATTCCCTCCCGGGGGAATCGCCTCGCGCGCCGCCTCCAGCATCCGTCGCCCGCCGCTGGCATGCACATTGACCAGCGTGACGTCGAGCGAGGCTGCGGCCCGACACGCCTGGGCCACGGTGTTGGGGATGTCGTGGAACTTGAGGTCGAGGAACACCGCGAACCCGCGTGCCCGGGCCCACTCCACAACCCGCGGCCCAAGGGCGGTGAAGGCCTCCTTGCCGATCTTGACCCCACAGGAGGCAGGATCCAGGTCGGCAAGCAGCCGGCGCAGGCGGGCCTCGTCGGCAGAGTCTAGCGCGACGTAGATGCGCGGCTGGGCGCGGTGAACCGCCACGTCAGTCACCCGACTTGACGGCCGCGTTGACACGCTCCCGCAACTCCTTGCCCGGCTTGAAGTGTGGCACATATTTCGCGCCCAGCGAGACGGTCTCGCCGGTCTTGGGGTTACGACCCTGGCGCGGCCGGCGGTAATTGAGCGAGAAGCTGCCGAATCCACGGATCTCGATGCGCTCGCCGGCGCTCAAGGCGTCCATCATCTCATCGAGCATCAGGCGCACCGAGGTCTCGATGTCCCGCAGGGGTAGGTACTGCTGACGATCGGCCAGCCGTTCGATCAGTTCCGATTTGGTCATCGGTCAACTCTCCCGTCGGCATGCCCCGAAGGACATGCATCTGAATTCGATCGGGTGGCCCGTCGGGCCCACCCATAAAAAACGCCATCACGTTGGATGGCGTTTCCCGGGATCCAGAGATCCGGATTACTCGGACTTGCCGAGCTGCTCCTTGAGCAAATCGCCCAGTGTCGGCGACGACGTGGACGGCTGCTTGCTCAGCTCGTCCATCGCTTCGGCTTCCTCGGCGTGATCCTTGGCGCGGATCGACAGGCTGATCATGCGGTTCTTGCGATCGATACCCATGAACTTGGCCTCGACTTCCTCGCCTTCCTTGAGGACGGTGCGGGCGTCGTCGATGCGCTCGCGGGCAATGTCGGACGCGCGGATGTAGCCTTCGATGCCCTCGGCCAACTCGACCACGGCACCGCGGGCGTCGACCTCACGCAAGGTGCCCTTGACGATGCTGCCCTTCGGGTTCTCGGCCGCCCAGTTGGACAGCGGATCGTCCTCGAGCTGCTTGAGGCCGAGCGAGATGCGCTCGCGCTCCGGGTCGATGGCAATGACGACCGCCTCCAGTTCCTCACCCTTCTTGAACTGGCGAACGGCATCCTCGCCCGACTCGCTCCAGGACAGGTCGGAGAGGTGCACCAGACCGTCGATGCCGCCGTCCAGACCGATGAAGATACCGAAGTCGGTGATCGACTTGATCTGACCGGCAACCTTGTCGCCCTTGGTGTGCGATGCGGCGAAGGCATCCCAGGGGTTCGGCTGGCACTGCTTCATGCCCAGGGAGATGCGGCGGCGGTCCTCGTCGATGTCGAGGATCATCACCTCGACCTCGTCGCCGACGTTGACCAGCTTGCCCGGGTTGACGTTCTTGTTGGTCCAGTCCATCTCGGAGACGTGCACCAGGCCTTCGACGCCATCCTCGATCTCGACGAAGCAGCCGTAATCGGTGATGTTGGTGACCTTGCCGAACAGGCG
The DNA here is from genome assembly GCA_016938615.1 of Halothiobacillaceae bacterium. GTDB lineage: Bacteria > Pseudomonadota > Gammaproteobacteria > Halothiobacillales > Halothiobacillaceae > Guyparkeria. The sequence continues at coordinate 6,148 of JAFGUH010000217.1, forward strand.
GGTAGAGGTCGGGTAGCGACGGGAGATGTCGCTCCACGGGTCCTCGCCCAGCTGCTTGAGGCCCAGCGAAACGCGATTGCGCTCGCGGTCGAACTTGAGCACCTTGACGTCGATCTCGTCGCCGATGTTGACCATCTCGGACGGATGCTTGACGCGCTTCCAGGCCATGTCGGTGATGTGCAACAGGCCGTCGATGCCGCCGAGGTCCAGGAACGCACCGTAATCGGTGAGGTTCTTGACGATACCGCGCAGAACCATGCCTTCCTGCAGCTGCTCGAGCAGCGCTTCGCGCTCGGCGCTGTACTCTTCCTCGACAACCGCGCGGCGAGATACGACCACGTTGTTGCGGCGCTGATCGAGCTTGATGATCTTGAACTCGATGTCCTTGCCTTCAAGATACGTGGTGTCCCGGATCGGGCGCACGTCGACCAGCGAGCCCGGCAGGAATGCGCGAACGTCGCCAAGTTCAACGGTAAAGCCGCCCTTGACCTTGCCGGAAATGCGGCCGGTGACAATCTCGTCTGCCTCGAAAGCCTTCTCCAGCTTCTTCCACGCACGGGCACGCAGGGCCTTCTCGCGCGACAGGCGCGTCTCGCCGAAGCCGTCCTCGACAGCGTCGAGTGCGACTTCGACCTCATCGCCGATGGCAATGTCGATCTCGCCGTTCTCGTCGCGGAACTGGTCGGTCGGGATGATCCCCTCCGACTTCAGGCCGGCGTCGACGGTGACGTAATCGTCGTTGATGTCCACGACCTTGCCGTAGACGATCGAGCCCGCCTGCATGACGGCATTCTGGAGGCTTTCTTCAAAAAGCTGGGCAAAA
>JAFGUH010000218.1 GCA_016938615.1 Halothiobacillaceae bacterium
AAGCAGAACATCGAGCTTGTCAAGAAGGGTTACGAAGCGTTCGCCAGGGGCGATATGGAGACGTTGATGAACCTGTTCGATCACAACATCGAGTGGATCCAACCCGGTGAGAGCGCGATCAGTGGCACTTACCATGGCAAAGCCGGAATCGCGGAGCACCTCAGTCGGTTGGCCGAAAAGGCGCCGACCGTCACTCCCCGACGCTTCCTGGCCGACGGCGACACCGTCATGGTGCTGACTGAAACGCTCGTCGGCGGTGAAACGGGCGAAGACGCCGAGGTCTATACGATCCGCGACGGCACGGTGGTGCGGGTGCAGGTGTATGCGGACACGGCCCTCATGGAACGCCAGTACGGCAGGAAGCGCGTCACGTCCGGCTAGGACGCTGCTGATTTTTTGGGCCCGGTTTCGGCGTGGCTGAGCGGGTTCGGCGCGGATATGCCACGAGGATCGGTGGGTGGCTTTGGGACGGGAGGATCGGCAGGGCCGATTCGATGACGTGATGCTGTTGTTAGGGGATCGGCTGCCCGAGGGAAGCATCTATCGGCTTTTGGCTGAGCATGGTGGGGCGCTGTTCGGCGATGACTATTTCGCCGACTTGTTCAAGGCCTCGATGCGGGGCCGCCCGACCGTGCCAGCACGCGTGGTGGCCACGGTGATGCTGCTGCAGGCCTATGAAGGCCTGTCGGATCGGGAGGCGTGCGACCGGCTGGCGTTTGATCTGCGCTGGAAGGCCGCCGCCGGGTTGACCGTGGGGGCGGAGGCGTTTCACCCGACGGTACTTGTTGGGATGCGCAATCGGCTGCGGAAGTCGGATCGGCCGCGGCGGTTGTTCGACGATGTCAATACCACCGCGCGGGCGGCCGGGTTGTTGCGGGGACGGCGCCGGGTACTGGATTCCACCCCGTTGTTTGATGCGGTGGCCACTCAGGACACGGTGATTCAGCTGCGGGCCGTGATCCGCAAAGTCCTGTCGGGCGCCGACCGGGCCGACCCGGCGTTGGCGGGCGCGGTGCGGCGGGCGCTGACTCGCGACGATGACTACGCGACGCTGGGCAAGCCGCCGTGCGACTGGGATGACCCAACAGCCCGCGAGGCGCTGGTGGATGCGCTGGTCAAGGATGCCCAGGCCGCGCTGGCGGCCCTGGACGGCCACGAATTGGACGGGCCGCTCGCCGAGGCCGCCGAGCTGCTGGCGCTGGTGGCCGGCCAAGACGTCGAAGCTGGCGAGGACGGGGTGTTTCGTATTGCCCGGCGGGTGGCACGGGATCGGCTGATCTCCACGATCGATGTCGAGGCCCGCCACGGGCACAAGTCCCGGGCCCGAACCTTCGACGGCTACAAGAGCCACCTCAGCGTGGATCCTGACGAGGAGCTGATCACCAATGTGGCCGTCACCGCGGCCAACACCGCCGACCGTGAGGTCATCGACGAGCTGCTGGACGAACCCACCACGGGCGCACCTGGCGCCGACGCCGAATCGGTGGCCAGTGAGCCTGGGGCTGACAACGCCGAGGATGATGGCAGCAACTCGCAGAATGGTTCGGGGCCGAAAGGGTTTGAGGTGTATGGGGATTCGGCGTACGCCGGCGGGGCCACGCTGGATGAGCAGACTCGGCGGGGGCATGACATGCGCGCCAAAGTGCCTGCGGTGCGCAACACTAACGGCTACTCCAAAGACCAGTTCAGGGTTGATCTGGCCGGCGGCACCGTCACCTGCCCAGCTGATCGCACCGTGAACATCCGGGCTGGTTTGCGTCACCGCGTGGCGCGCTTCGGTGCGCTATGTCAGTCGTGTCCGTTGCGAGCGGATTGCACGAAGTCCCGTCGGGGGCGAGTGATCAGCATTCACCCGCAGGAAGCCGCGCTGCAGCACGCCAAAGCGCGCCAACGGGATCCGGGTTGGCAACAGGATTACCGAGCTAATCGGCCAGTGGTGGAACGCAAGATCAGCCACTTCACCCGTCGCCCGTGGGGTGGCCGAAAAGCCCGCTGTCGCGGACACAAACGCATCCTGACCGACATCCTGGCCCGAGCCAGTGCCATCAACCTCGCCCGACTGGCCACCCTGGGCCTACACCACGGAGCCGCGGGCTGGGCGATCGCCTGACCCCACCGACCACCCATCCAAGGGGTCAATCTTCATGCCGTCAGGGGTCAGAATTCGGACGCCGTCGACGCCAACCCGCCAGAGGCATTACATCAGCGCCGTCCTAG